>CANBEI010000007.1 GCA_947367565.1 uncultured Candidatus Saccharibacteria bacterium
TGGCCCTATAAACCTTAGAAGATCGGCACCGCACCGCGGCCACCCCCCAGCGGAGGGAGAAACCGTTCCAACGATTGTTGCTGTTTGAAGGATTGACATCCGTAGGATTGAACCATAAGTTGCGGCCAGCGGTAGACGAACTAGCCGTACGCGACCAGTAGTTCCCGTTCTGACCCAAGTTCCACATCTTACCATCGTTAACATTTACCGCATTGCTACGGACAAAAGCCAGAAAAGCGCAGACAATGTTGGTACAGAAATTCCTCAAAGTAGAGTTGGCCATAACCAAAAATACTTCCTCTAACCTCCCGGTTTCACCTTTTTGAATCATAGAGAGGGGAATTTCACGATCTTCAAAAGAGAGCATTTGATAGCTGGAGCCTGACCTCAATCGCCATCATCCGGTCCCATGGAACTAAATATCCACTCTCTCATTTTAACATAGGCAAGTATTGCGAAAATATGCTATAATCAAATCAGCTAAACTCTACAGAATATAACTTTCTATATAGGAAGGAATGCGGCTATTTACGCAATTTCCTGTATAGAGAATTGTAGAGTTTAGCGACTTAGTAAATAGTCGCATTTTTTATGCCGCCATACGAAATGCGCATAACACCCAAGGAGGTAATATGAAAAAAGTTTTAATGATTATCGGCGCCGTCGTGCTTGGCATTTTTGCTCTCGCTGCCATAATTATCGGGATAGTTTCACTCACATCCAAAAAGATGAAATGCGAATCGTCTCGCGGTGATATCACGATTATGTATAATGATGACGAAATCACCGGTTACGCCGCAAGTGGGCTAAGTTATGATCTCGATAGCCAAAAATCTTATGCTAAGAGCATCGGCGTCGACGCTTACCTTGACGAATTTGAAGAATGGTTTGAAGATAATGCGGGCGGTTTCTGCGCACGCTAAAAGCAAGACGCGAATTCTCCCCACAAAGGTGGGGAGAATTTTTGCGTTAATATAGCAACTTTTCCCTAAATTTGTCAAAAAATCGCCCATTTTTTGCCAAAAATCAAAAAGTTATCCACAAAGTCACCCGAAAACGCTTGACATTTTTTTAATGGTCTAAAATGAGGCTAGTTATTACTAATAATTGTAAGGAGAATAACAATGAAGAAAAGTCAAGTTGTCGCCACGCTCGCAGCTGCGTCTGTGATGGGTGTTGTTGCGCCACTTGCAACTACTGCAAATGCGTTGACGGTCAATTATGATCAGAATGGTGCTGCCAGCGGTGAAGCCGAGTGCTGGGAGCTTAACAAAGTTAAAGAAAACATCGCGAAAGATTCACAATATCAATGGTTCGTTAGCCGCGATGCCATCGTTGCGAAGTACGGTAACATTGCGAACCCAGGAAAAGAATATACTGATATTACTAGCGGTGCTCAGTATTTGAACGCGTTCAACACTTTACCAGCTACCGCTCTGACCGGCCAAGAAGCAGTTAATTTTAACGCTACAATCAACGGTCTAAAAGATAGCGTCTATGCCGTCCATACAAATGGTACGCCAGCCACTACTGACGATATTAATGTTAACAGCATTAAATTCGTGAAAGATGCCGGCGCTCTTATTGAAAACAACAGCTATCGCGTAGCTTTTGGTAATTTGATTAAAGCTTTGGATTCTGGCGACGGCGTTATTGCTGCGATTAACAGCTTCCGCGCTAGCGGTATTCCTCAAGCTATGGCCATGACTGGTGCGCTTAAAGCTGACGGTTCTGCGTTTAGTGCTACCGACTTGAACAACCCGAACGAGTTTGCCAATATCTATACCGCAGCAAACTTAGATCTTGTCTATGGCACGAACACTGTCTCTTTCTTTCGTGGCTTGAATAATGCACTAGATACTTTGAAGCCAGAACTCGCTGCTGCTGAAGCCGGCAAAGCTGCTTTTGAATCTTTACTTAATGTCTCCGGCGTCTTGAGCGCTACACCTGCTGGCACTTCTGCCTATGACACCTATGTTGCGCAGGATAAGGATACGAATCCGACGGTCGTTTACAATCTTAAAACTCTTGCTATTACTCCAGCCAACTTTACGACCGAAATGCAAGCTTGGGATGGTCTTTATACGGATTTGACCACCAATGCTGCCAATTTTACCTGTACTGACAATAGTGTTAAGACTGATATCTTTGACGACATTTGGGATCTTGCTGGCCAGTACAAGGCTGGCGAAGGCCGCACTAGTGAAAACACCGAGGTTGTCGCTCGTGGTCTAATCGGCGGCACGATTGTTACCCCGCTTGACCCAGTCGAAGACGACAAGAAACCAGGTTCTGACGACAAAAAGCCAGGCACAGACGACAAGAAACCGTCGACCGAACAGCCAGGCAATAGTGCTGCTGGCGTCGCCATCAATCAAAACGGCGGTAAGGGCGGTAGCAACAAAAACGGCGCCCCGAACACTGGTGTCATGATTAGCGAAGGTACGAACGCCGCTTCGACGAGCACGCTCTCTGCGCTCATCGCAACCATCGCTCTTGCTGGTGCCGGTTTGACTATCTTCCGCCGTAGCAAGAAGAATGCTTAATAAAACAACTATTAAGTAATACGAATATCCTAGGAGCTAACTCCTCCTAGGATATTTTGCGAAAGGAATCTATGAATCAAGAAGAACATTCAACTATGTCTACTCATGGCAGAAGGCAACTTATTACTGCCATTATTAGCCTTATTTTTACCGCCGCTTTCATTGGCCTACTTGTCATTCTTACGCGAGGTTTTCAAGCGCAAAAGCTGAGTTGTCAATCTTCGTCTGGTGATATTATCATCGAGTTTAATGGCCAAACTATCACCGGCTACACTGCTAGCGAGACGCTCGAATTCGATTTTCAAGGGCAGAAGGAATATGCTGAACGCGTCGGTCTTGAACCGTACCTCGCCGAGTTTCAAGAATGGTTTACTGAGCATACTGATGGAGCTTGTCATCGTTGATCGGCAGTTTTTCGCCATTCATAACTCTAATTTACCGAAACCTATACATAATTCTCAGTGTATTCAAAATCGCAAGTAGAGTTACTCCCGTATCCGCGAACACCGCCCACCACATATTCGCCAGCCCAAACACACTTAACGCAAGTATTATGATTTTTACGCCAATTGCGAAGATTAAATTCTGATAAATTATCCGTTTCGTGTAATGCGAAACCTCCATCACTTGTGGAATTTTCAATAAATCGTCATTCATAATAACGATGTCCGCTGCTTCAATCGCCGATTCCGAACCCACACCGCCCATTGCAATCCCGATATCTGCTCGTTTCAAAACCGGCGCATCGTTAATCCCGTCCCCTACGAAGATCGTCATCCCGTTTTTTGCCACAACTTTTTCGTATACCTGAAACTTATCTGTCGGCAACATCTCCGCTTGTACGTGATCAATTCCAAGCTTCTTCGCTACGACTCGCGCTACTGAATTCTTATCCCCCGTGAACATATAACTTGTCAGCCCAAGCTTCGTGAGCTTCGCCACTGCTTCTTCAGCGTTCGTCTTCACTCCGTCATTAATCGTAATTGACGCGACATGTTTACCGTTAATGTTTAGATGTAATACCGCATCTTCTTGACACGGGCATAGTAGTTTATTTCCGACGCTAATTTTGTCTTTCCCAAGCGTATAGGAAATTCCTTCACCCGCGATTTCCTTAAAATCTCGCACCTTGCTCGTATTGACCTTATCGTCATATAACTTCAAAATCGACTGCGCAATCGGATGATTCGATAACGCTTCGCCTTGTGCTAAAATCTCAATAACTTCTGCTTTAGAATACTTTGGATCAGAAATTTTAATTTCCGACACTGCGAAGCTACCATCGGTCAATGTCCCAGTTTTATCAAAGATAATGTTTTTCGCATCGCTCAAGGCATCTAAGTAGTTGCTACCCTTTATTAAAATCCCATGCTTACTTCCTGTACCAATTCCTGTGAAGTATGACAACGGCACGGAAATCGCGATTGCGCACGGGCAAGAAATTACTAGAAAAGTTAGCCCCCGATAAATACTCTCCACGACCGGCACTTGGAATATTACCGGTAAGACTATACTTACCAAAATCGCTAATCCCAAAATCACTGGCGTATAAACTTTGCTAATTTTCGCCACTACGGTTTCGGTTTTTGCCTTGCGGTCCGTCGCGTCTTCTAGTAACTCTAGAATTTTCGCTACCGTCGAATCCGCATAATCCGTCGTCGCTCGCATTTCGATCGCATTCCCTAAGTTGATTGCTCCCGACAATATTCGCTCGCCTACGCCGACTTTAACTTTTTCACTCTCGCCGGTTAATGCCGATAAATCTAGTTCAGTCTCACCTTTTAATATCTCTCCGTCTACTGGTGATCGCTCGCCTTTCTTCACGACCAGAATATCTCCTGGCTCAATTTCCTCCACGTTAATTCGCATCAGTCTCCGTCCTTCTTTTCGCTCCGCAAATGGCTGCCTGATATCGAGCAGACTTTCAATGGAGCGCCGCGAATTATTTAGTGCCTTTGCTTCCAATATCTTGCCAATCGTATATAGCGCAATTACCATCATCCCCTCTAGCACTTCGCCAATCACCAGTGCGCCGATACACGAAATTGTAATTAAGGTGTTTTCATTTAACGCATGACTTTTAATCAAGGTTTTCGCGGCAGTTAGCGCTGTATGCCACAATAGAAAACCATAACCTATCACGTAAAAAATAACTTTTACTAGCCCTGGCAACGGCGCAAAATATGCCGAAACTCCAACTACTAACCCAATAATCAAAAACCAAACCCGCTCGCGTAAACCACCTTTAACTTCTGTCTTATTATTCTTGGCGCCGTTGCAAGTTTCGCACGATTGAGCATTTTTTGCAGTATTCGATCGTATTGCTTCAATCTCGCTAATAGTTGCTTCCGGCTCGACACTCTGCACTAGTCTATTCAGTTCGTTGATCGGTATTTCTGCTTTCGCTTCAAAAGATAACTTCGCCGTGTTAAAATTTACCACGACGTTTTTAAAACGTTTATCTTTCACTAAAAATTCTTCGACTTCACGCGCGCAATTCGCACAATCTAAGCCATTTATTTTATACTTATATTTCATTTTACGCAATTATCTCACTTTTACCGTTTTGTATTTGATGAATAATATGTCTCAACCCCATCTCATAAAGCTGAGTTACATGGTCATCATCCAACATATAATATACTTCTTTCCCCTCGCGTCGATATTTCACGATCCTCGCCGCTCGTAGCACTGCTAATTGATGGGAGATCGATGATTTTGTCATATCTAGCACATTCGCGATATCGCAAACGCACATCTCATTTTGGTCCAGCGCCCAGAGAATCTTTATTCGTGTCGGATCGCCCAATACCTTAAACAATTCCGATAATTTTTCCAGTTGTACATCGTGTGGTTTACGTTTCAAGGCTCTTTGCACAGCATCGCGATGAATCGCATTGCAATCGCAAACGGGCTCCTTTTTCTTAAACATATGAATATCCCTTCAACTATTACAATTCCAGTATAATTGAACAAGTATTCAACTGTCAAGCAGAATTTTGTCATTCAAACGCCTACTCTCGATTTGTCATTTAGCTTGAGATATGATAATATATATGTAGAGATTATTTTACTAAATTGTAAACAGGGAAGATGAACTATGTCAGGACACAGTAAGTGGGCCACCACAAAACGCCAAAAAGCCGTCGTCGACGCAAAGCGCGGCGCGTTATTCACCAAAATCGCTAATCAGATTGCTATCGCTGCTCGTGCTGGTACTGATCCAAATATGAACCCGTCGCTTGCAATGATGCTCGAAAAAGCCCGCCAAGCGAATATGCCGAAAGTTAATATTGAGCGCGCTATTGCTCGCGTTTCGGATAAAAATGCTGCCGCCTTAAACGAAGAAACTTACGAAGGCTACGGTCCCGGTGGCGTCGGTATTATCATTGAAGTTGCAACTGATAACAAAAACCGCACCATGCCTGAGGTTCGCAACACTTTGTCGAAAAATGGTGGGCGAATGGCCGACCCGGGTTCAGTCATGTTTCAATTTGCGCGCAAGGGTTGTATTGAGCTGAGCGACAAGGGCGAGGAAGCCATGATGACGGTACTCGATGCTGGCGCTGAGGATGTCGAAGAAGGCGACGAAGGCCTCGAAATTATCACCGCTGCGAGCGACCTCATGAAAGTCCGCCAGGCTTTGATTGATGCCGGTCTGACCGTCACGAACGCCGAGCTCCGTTATGTACCGACTAGTACGATTGCTGTTGCCGGTGATGACGAAGCGAAGCTCGAGAAACTTCTTGATGCGCTTGATGACCTTGATGACGTTACGGCTGTGCATACAAACGCCGAATAGAGTAATCAGCTAGTTGTATGGCGCAAGATTGCCTAATATCCTAACTCGTGCTATAATTATACTTGGAAGGGTGGCCGAGTGGTTGATGGCACTGGTCTTGAAAACCAGCAGGTTAATAGCCTCGCAGGTTCGAATCCTGTCCCTTCCGCCAGATTGGACTCAAGTCATTTTTTAAGCATTTTCTCCCCCGTTCAGAGTTAGTTATAACCTGACTTTGGGGAGATTTTGCTTTTTTAAGAAATTTCTTGATAGGTTCAAGCCATGTATAAGGGGTAATATCTATATTTTTATCAATAATTGTTGGGTTATAACCTATGGCGTGAACCATACTACGTTTAGTTCCTTGAGATTTGAATATAAACTCATCTTGTTGTTTTAACTTATTTAATGTTGAACCGATGATTTCATAGCGGTTCTTCAATCTATGTTGTAATTCTGCATTTAGCGTTTTCATTCTTTCAATATCGGTTTTAATTTGTTTTGATTTTCTCTCAAAATCTTCATCGCTGATGAGACCACGAGTCGCCATATCGATTAAACGGTCATGTTCAGCCTGCATTGTTTCGATTTTTACATTTTGCGAATCATCGATATCTAGTCTTTCAGCAATTTCTTTAGCACTAATGTCTTTCATTGCTTCTAGTGCTAAATCATATAAAGTTTGGTCAATCCTATATTGCCCGAATAAGGACTGAATTTGATCATATAGTCTTTCTTCACGAATGCAACCTTTTTGGCTGCATTTACGTTTGTGTGTGCAATGGTAATAAGTATAGTAGTTCACGCTACCATCTTTAAGTTTTTTCGACTTAATTTCGGCAGTAATAGAACAACCACACTCCCCGCAAGTAAAGATGCCCTTAAGTTCAAAGTGATTTAAGGAATAATTTGATTGTGGGCCGAAACCAGATTTCTTTAAAAGCATTTGAATTCGGTAAAACTCATCTTCTGAAAGTAATGCTGGCCAATCACCTTTATGTAATTGTGTTTTGTCTTCTAAATCTCGAACATACCCCATATAAACTGGATTTTCTAGAATAGCATAAAGTGAAGAACGATTAAGTGGTTTTCCACCAGTTTTATAATGCTTTCGAGTTAAAAATCCCCAGTCATTGTTTAAGGTAGATAGAACCTCTGGTACTGTGTAATTTCCAGTCAGATACATATCAAATGCTTTACGCATAAGTGGAGCACGTTCTTGGTCTAAATCCAAAGTACCGTGATTATTTCGTCTAACGTTAATGTATCCTTGCGGTGCTGGAAAATGTACCCCACCCAGCTTGTTATTTGCTCGTTGTCCTCGTTTAACGTTTCGGCTTAAATCTCTAGTATATTGAGCACTCATACCAGCTTCAACTGCCAAGCCAATAGTATTATCGTCTGGAGTATGGCTTCTGCATGGTGTCATAATGCGTTGGATTTTTCCGTCAACCAGTAGTTGCTGAATTAGGCCACTTTCAGCTGGATTACGAAACAAGCGGTCTTCTTTCCAGCATAAAATAGCATTAACCTTTCCAGCAGAAATTAGCTTGACCATTTTGTCAAATTCTGGCCGGTTATTTGGTTTTGAAGCAGATTTAGCTTCCCGAAATTCTGCGATAACTTTTAATTTATTGCGTTTTACGACATCCATAAGAGTATCGTGTTGAGCATCTAGCGAAAGAGCTTGTCGGTCATCAGATTCGCTAGACTTACGCATATACATAACAAATTTTAAATTCTTGAGTTCATTATCCATTATCCACTCCTTAAGTTATAACTTTTCCATTTCCTTATAGATTTTATCTGGCAAGTTGGCAAAAATACATACTGATTTTAGAATATCAAGTTTGTACTTTTGCCGTTATGTTGTATTGCCGTATAGTGCTAGAGTTTTAGTCGACCATTATACAGACCATATCTATTGATTGGCGAATGAGGCACAATTGAGACATTTCCGCCCATGCATTTCTGTTTTTCGCTACGACTGATTGGCCTTTTCTTTACACGGCCATTACGTTTGCCGTAGCGATTATTTGGTGGGCTTAATGTGATTTTGGTCAGATTATTGCTGAAATTGTGTTCAACTATATAATGAGCATGGTTCTTGTTGCGGTCAAAAGGATTTTTAACGCGTGTTTTCTGATTGTATGGATATGATTTTTCCAAGAATTTTGAGCCATGTCTTTCCTTAAGTCGATTCATTATCGCACTTTCTGCAGCAGAGATTGGAACAGTACATAAAAAATCCATTCTGGAATTTGACTCCTGTTCCTTTCTAAGACGATTCTGTTCGCCAAGCGTTTTTTGGTTAAAATCATCTGGTAAGTCAGAAACCGAGCAGTAAAGCGGAAAATTATAGTCATTATTTGTTGTCATTATTTTTTCTCCGAGTAATTAAGATTTTTTAGCTCAACTATGCGTTGGTTGTTCTGGGTATAAGAATTTATTTGAATACCTTGCGACTCCAGATCTGGCAGAACGTAATTCAGCCTTCGCATGAACCATGACGCATCCTTTGGCCATAGGCTACCATTAGTAATCATGTTCAGCTCTTTGGTTAATTCTGACGGTTCTTCATCGATATTGATGATTATCCCAGTGTCTTCAATTTGACGCATGAGTTGTGTTGCCGTACCAGTCCAAACTCCTTTTACTACTTCATCATGTGTCATGAATAAATAAACAGCAGTCCCGACCGCACTCGATTCAATTGCTTGTTCATGCTGTTTTTCAATGTTGCCGACGTAAGCCGATAAGAAATCTTCTCCAGTAAATCCATCAATGGAATCAGCGATTGCGTATCCCCATTTTGCGAAATCTGCCATGCGTGGAAGTTCTTTCAGATGAACGTCAGGAAATTTCGCCATTGCTTTGGAAATCGTGTCAAAAATCGCACCTAAAATCAGTGGTTTCTGCTCATCGAAATCTGCCCAAAAATCCTTTTCGGTACGCATTTTAGTCTTATTGATACGATGCATTTCTAAAAGTATGCTTCTATCAAGTAAATCACTTTGAGTAATTACTTGGTTAATGCCATTCAGCATTACTGGTCGCTGTAATCGATAAACGACATCGTCATCATCGGTATATAACGCTCGTTTTGCGAAAGTATCACCAGTGGAAATTCGAGCCAATGCATCAGAAATATTCGGTTTAATGCTACTCAAATTATCAAATACTAATAGTGCGTGATGATTAGCTGTTCGGACGAAATCGTCATGACTTGTAGGCAATACTGTCCCCTCCACGGTTGTCGGGTCAATTAGCCGTTTAAGCAAGCGACCCGGAGTAGATTTACCAGCTCCTTGAGTTCCGTAAAGTAAACATAATGGACGGGGATATCCGGGAATAAAGGCCGATACGGCAAACACCAAAAACAGCAAGATATCATTTCTATCGCTCAAGTTAACATATTTTGCGAGCTCAAAGATGTTCCCACCTTTTTCTGGAATTACTTGCGGTAGTTGCTGACTGAATCGTCGGAACATAATTCCTGGACGAGCAACGATGAACCAGTCTTTTGGAGTAATGCGTACTGCACTTTCGCCCAAATCATAGTACAATTCGGGATTTGTACTGTCGTTCTTATCTCGCCATACAGTGCGTAATTCCAACGGATATTGGTTGGAGCATTCCGTGTCGAGTGCGATGCTTTCAAGTGATTGAGCAATATTGTCAATTCTCCCTATTGGGAATACGACGTGGAATCTGTTGCGGATGAAACTACCCAACCAAGCTCGAAAATCTCGATTTCTTCCCCCGATACGATAGATTTTTGTTCCGTCTCCATTCGGGGCAATAAACGGATCGTTATTCTGGTCACGGAATAAAATCGCAAATTCTGTGATGGCATTAACGATATCGCTGTCATGTAGCTTTTGCTTGCCTTGCTCGTCTTGTGGGTCTTGATTTTGTGATTTTTTAGTTTGCTTTTTAGTCTTTGTTGTTTTTGTCATTTTTACCTCCTTTAGAATTGATTTTTTCCATATGAAGTCTTTCCGTTTCAGCCACAAATCGGATTATCGCAACGACCGCATCATACAGCGATTCTTCTGCGACATCATAACCAAGCTTCGTCAGCGTTTGGTGAAATTCGGCTAATCGATTTGGGCTGATGAATTCGTCCATGCCCACATAATATATAAGTAAGGCAAAACAAACTAACAAATAAGAAAAGTTGTTATTTGTTGGGTTTTATGCGAAAAATCTTATTATTATCATCAAATTGTAAATCAAAAAAATTCGCTCCAAAAGCGGCTGCGTATAGTAGCGACGGATTTTGTTGACAATATTTTTTATAGTCTGTGTAAACTTCAGCGAATGGACTAGAATTAAGTAATGTACGCGTGTAATTCATGTCTGTCCCGATATGGCTTATCTCCAGTTTATCCGTTAAATTATCAGGGAAACTCTCGTTTAATATGTGTAATATATCTTGATTGTTAAAGTCATAATGTGCGAGCCAGTGAATTACAATTTGTCTTAAAAACGTATCGCGTTTGCGGTGATTAGTTTCGTAAGCTAGTGGCAACTGCTTTTTTATCTCCGTCCAATGTTGGTCGATAAACCAGTGAAGATCCTTTTTTGTAGAAAAAGCACCAGTATTTATCCAAACACCTTCATAATCGCCAATATGATTCTCACGGAGCAATTTTCTCCAGCCTGCGATTTTTTCATCATATTCTGGACCGGCATCGGGATTTTTAGCATAAAATATCGGTGACAATTGTATGTCGGTCCTAAACTGCCGTCCATTCATGGCGCAGCCAATCAAAATAAATTGAGCCTCTTTACTTAAGTCAATTCCACTACGTCTATCATTAACTAGCTCTTGTAGGTATTCAATAATTCGTTGGAAATTCTCACTAATGCTATCTTCTGTCGCAATCCTTAATGCGAAAGTCAACAAACATAGTACTGGTTCTAGGTCGATAGCAATTCGTTCATATACTCTACGTTTGACCCACGGTGGAGTACTAGCAGTATCTGCGTCATCTATCTGTTTCTGGTAAGACGGTATCGTTTTCTTAATAAAATTACAAAAAGTGTCAACGGAGTTTTCACTCCGTGCTAAATCTGGCAAGAAAAGCCCTAAGGCAGAAGCTGAATTTTTAGAATCGGATAACATAAAACCATTTGTCTGTTTGCTTTTTGAATCAGTCATCATACATAATATAGCATTTTTTGAACATTTTAGCAACAGCACATTCTCGTCATTTCTCGTGAATTCTAGTGTTCAGAGTAATAGTTTTATCGTCTTTTAGTCCAGAGATAGGCGAGAGACGACTCTCGAATGTCTGGGAGGCTTAACATTAGCTCTTGACAGTTCAGCTTTGACGTGCCACAATAAGATTGCTAAACATTTTTACATCCGAGCAGTTGGAATACTTTAAGTATTTCAGCTTGCTCCAAGATATAAATGCGACCATATGCGGAGCAGATTAAGTCTTGGAGCTTGGTTTGTGAAAATGTTTAGCGACTAGCATGTGGTCGCTTTTTTGTGACCAGAAAGGAAGCAAAATGCCAACATTTATCCAAACAATTTTAACGGCGATCAAGGGAGCAAGTCTGACGGCGAAGATTATCGGAGTCGCAACTGCTGTCGTAGTGGTTGGTGGAACAACTGCTGTGATTATCGTTCAATCAAATTCATCTAATCAAGAATCCCAAAATACAGAAGCAGACGATAATCCAAATGATGACGTGGAACAAGTAGAAGCAGAAGATAAGGAAGAAACCAAGACTCAAGATGAGAATTCTGATAATCAAGAGAATGGAACTAGCGAACAGTCAAAGATTGATAACGCTCAAACATCGAATTCTGGAACATCAAAGCCAAGTAATTCTAGTCAAAGCAGTTCGTCTTCTCAATCAACAACGTCTCAGCCAGTAGTGCAACCACAGCCAACTACTCCGAAAGCAGAGTTTAATTTGAATGACTCGATTCGAGTAATGCGATACGGCTATACTTGTAGTAAGTTTTTAGGTGGAGATTCGTATGATCCGTCCAATTATGTGTCTGCTCCGGGTGGAGCTTGGATAGATATTGTGGCTACTGGGCAGCGTTTTACTTATGGAAATGGATATCCGATGTCTTGTCCAGATGGCTATGAATTGAATGGGGGTGGTTATGAGGAAATCTTAGATGAAGGAGAATGTAATTTATTTGGTCTTAGTTGCGATAGATGGTAATAAAGTAAAGGAGTAAAAATGAGTATTAAACTTAACGACTTGTTAAAAATCCAAGATTTATCAAACGTTAAAATTCGGCTAAATATAGCGTGGCAAGATTTTGACCCGATTGCTCATTATGCTTATGATAAAGAAGCGTTAATGTGTGGTCATTTTTACGGAAATCCAAATCAACAGATGTACAATGTTGGCGACATAGCAATTGGTCTAGCGAGAATCGATGACGGACATTGGCTACTTTTTGACATTAGCAAGATTACGGAAGTTAAAGAGATTGACTGGGGCAATTTAGATGAAGCTAAAGTGAACCAATATACTTTCTTCGGTCATGAACCAGTAAAAGAGTATGAGAATCTATTCGGTCGAGTAATCATCAAATATCATAAATCTGGAGCTTTCATTAAGCTAACTGGTAATAAAATTGATGAGCTAGAGGTTGAGCAAATCCTCCCAGAAACATTGGACCAAATCGACAATTTTCCAGGCTACAAAAATGTTTCCGTCTCTTACTCCGAGCTAAAGCATAAAATAGATAAATCTAAAGAATGGCAGACCGCTCTTAAATGTCGTAAAGGTGTGTATGTAATTTCCGATCATCAAACTGGCAAATTGTATGTTGGTTCGGCATATGGCAAAAACGGCATTTATGGACGTTGGAAAACTTATGTTGAAAGTGGTTTTGATAAAAATGAGCAAGAAAACGGCAAATATCCCAACAAAGGATTGCAAGAAATCGTCAAAAGTGAAGGCGTGAGCTATATTCAGAAGAATTTTCATTATGCGATTTTAGAAACTTTCACCGATGATGTGACTGACGAATATATCATTCAGCGTGAGAGCTACTGGAAAAAGGTGCTACTTTCTCGTGAATTTGGATATAATGAAAATTAAAGTGAATTTATGGCTAAAGATGTAAAATTAGAGTTTTGTTTTGACGGTGACTATGCTAGTTGTCGACAGTTCGACATCTCCTTAATCCAAAGAATTTTACAACCGTCTGCTTGATAGCTCGTGACAATATCGTCCATATCTTCGGTGAAATCCTCGATTTTACTGTAATCGGACTCGTCCAAGCAAGTAAAATCATATAATCCGTCTGGTGTTTGATATTTGATGGGAATTACGTTCTCTTTAAGCTTATCTATCATGGGGCAGACTGTACCATAATTTTATGAAAAAGTACAACATAAGAATTTTCGCAGATAGTTCACAGCAGATTAGCTAGAGCTCTCGGTTGTTTTAGGTTCTGGATTAACAACAGTAATCTGAATTTCTCCCCCATTAAAGAGACCAAGTTGGTCGATATTCTCGGCGATATCCAAATAAGAAAATAACCATTGCGTAGTTCGGATATCTCCGTTAAGAGATTTGATAATAGCAACTGATAAGATTGCTTCTTTTACGGATTTTGCATTTTGCTTTTTGACGAGAGATCTGATTTTATCGTTGGTAATTTCTGACGGTTCTAAATCGAGCAACTCTTTGACGACTGTTGAAACGTTTCTTGAACCAGTTTTTCTCCCGTTCTGTCGTCTTGAATCATATCCTTTTTGAAAGGGGATTAAATTGTTTGTGTTAGTCATAATTTGATAATATCAAGAAAAAATGTAGTATTTCGTTGTAGAAATTACTAGAGAAATCTGATACAATGGACTAGGGACGATTTAAAGTCCATTGTTATCCTCGTAGAGAGTTATAACTTCGGATATTACGCCCCGCCAAAATAAAAACAAGAGAGCTTGCTCTCTTGTTTTTATTTTAAAGGGAGGGTAACAGGGAAAACTTTCCTGTCCCTTCCGCCAGATAATAAGGTGGACAAGATGTCCACCTTATTATCTGGATTTAGTAGACAGGAACACTGCTATTGGTCTTATGCTTGCTAAAATTTTTATTTTTATGCTAGTCTGAATCCTAGGGGCGACATGTAGCTTAACTTGGTCATAGGTGGGAGAAAGGAGTGCAGTATGAAAGTACGGATTAAGTGCGGGTTCATTAAACTTGACGCTGACCTGAAAATAAAAATTACTTTCGTCCGAAAACGAAAGTAACCATACTTGTAATTCTTATTCTATCAAAGTTTTATAAATAAGGCAATTTTTGTCGCCCCATAGAGATATTATTCAGGTGGTGAGATATTGTTATTCTTGGCGATGTGGAATAATATGCGTGTGATGATATATTTGTGGAGCTGCTAGGGGTTTAGATTTGCTATGCAAGCCCCTGTAGTTGTAGTGGTCACTTCTGCGTTGCGAACTTGCGCGGAGCGCTTGGGTTCGCGTCCTCCTTGTGGGGGGATTACCATATAAATAAGTGGAGCTTTAGCTCCACTTATTTATATGGTGGGTCGCGAGGGGCTCGAACCCCCGACCTCCTCGGTGTAAACGAGGCGCTCTAGCCAACTGAGCTAGCGACCCAATACGGCTATTATAACATAAAAATGAGTGTAGAGATTAGATTTTATTGTGCATTATATAGTATAATAATGCTTATGGAATTAACGGCAGTTTATATATGGTCGCAGATTTTGACCGTGGTGGAGTATGCTCTATTGGGGGCGTCGTATTTGGCGAAGAATCGTAAGGCAATCGTTCTATTGGATATTGCGTCGATGGCGACAGGAATTATAGTGTTTTTGCTTTTAGGCGCGGATTTGGGCATGGCGATGTCGGTAGTGATTTTGCTTGCGAATTTTTATTATTTATGGGACGAGCATGCTGAGGGTACGAAAAATAGGCTGACATTGAGAGACTATATTGTACTCGTGATTGTGTTGGCGTTGATTGCAGTATTGGCGGTTTTGACCTATGATGGGCCGCTAAGCTTGTTGTCGGTGGCGGCGACGGTGCTATATGAGATTTCGATTTTTTGGCAGGGAAATACGAAAGTGTATAAACTCTTGGGGATACCAGTAGCGTTTTGCTGGATGACGTATAATGGATTTGTCGGTTCGATTTTTGGAGTTCTGTGTGAGTTCTTCATGTTTGTGGCGTCGGTGGTGGGGTATATGCGCGAGGTAAAGTCGGGGAAGAAAAAGAAGCGGCGTCATTAAGCTGTTAGGATATGTGATATAATCAAAGTGTTGTCGGGGGCGAGGTTCTTTAGAAAGGAGGTAGAAATGCTACCAAATACGATGAATGAAGGTTGTTACGGTAGATTATTCCCGGCGGATAAGATGTATGTATTTGTAAATGGCGTGGTGACTGGAGCGAATATGACTGAGAGCATTGAAGCCTTGACTTACATGAGAGAAGCACACGCTCACCATTTTCGAAGTGATGGGCAGAGGTATGAGGTGCATCCTTTAAGCATGGCGTGTTATGCCTTATCTCTTCGAGCGCTATCTGGTGGTCAAGATTCGCCAATTGATGATGCGACGATTGCGACGATTTTGCTACATGATGTGCCAGAAGAATTAAATATTGCAGTTGAGAGTATGCCGTTTACAGATGAGGTTTTGCGCGGGGTTAAGTATATGACTATTTCAGAAAGGTTTCCGGGCGAGACGAAATTTGAACAAAAAAGACGGTATGCGAACGAGTTATTAGAATGCTGGAGATCGGTAATTTGCAAAGGTGCAGATATGTACTATAACTTTTCAACAATGCTGCCAACGTTTTCAGAAGATAAGATTCGCAAGAATGTCGTAGAGGCGGATTTATTGCGAATGCCAGTATTGAAGCGTGCGAAACGAAAGTATCCAAAATTGCGGCCGCTGCTGTGGATAATGCGAGAAAATATTACGATGCTGTTGCATGTCTATGCGATGCAGTATAAAGTGAAATTAACTGATCCGAATTATATCAATCCACCTGATGCGAAAGATTATTCGTATTTGATTACGGGTGAAAAGCCGGTGGAATAGGTGAAATGATTAATATTTCAGATAAAGAACTAGCCTCCCAGAATTAAGCCATCGATAGTGAGATCGGTGGCTTTTCGTGGTATAATTATGGAAATAAAATAATTCTAGAAGATAGAAGAAAGGATAAAGCTATGGAAGCTTCGAACGAACAAGTCGAAAAAATGCGCCATACGCTGAGCCATGTGTTGGCGGCAGCGGTGCGGGAGCTTTATCCGACAACAGTTTTCGGGATTGGTCCAGCGACCCAGAACGGATTTTATTACGATATTGATTTCGGTGAGACGAAAGTATCGGAGGCCGATCTTGCGAAAATCGAGAAGAAAATGCGGGGAATTATCGCGCGAGGTTGCGAAATGGTGCAGAGAGAGGTTTCGCGGGAAGAGGTCTTGGAATGGGCTCGTGATAATGGGCAGAAGTTTAAGGTGGAATTGATTGAGGAGTTACCCGAGGGGGAGACGATTACGTTTTATGATTTGAAAGATGCTCGGAGCGGGGAAGTGCTGTTCAGTGATTTATGTAAGGGGCCGCATGTTGAAAATCTGGGAGAGATTGGCGCGTTTAAGCTAGATAGAGTCGCGGGGGCGTATTGGCGGGGAGATGAGAAGCGCGAGATGTTGACGCGGATTTATGGGGTGGCGTTCGAGACGGAAGAAGAACTGAATAAGTATTTTGAACAGCAGGAAGAAGCAAAGAAGCGTGACCACAGGAAGTTGGGGAAGGAGTTGGATTTGTTTGCGTTTTCGGAACTTGTTGGGTCGGGATTGCCGCTATTTACGCCGCGAGGGACGATTTTGCGCGATATGTTGAATGAACTTGCGCAGGGGTATCGGGTGCGCTGCGGGTATCGGAAAGTGTGTATTCCGCACATTGCGAATGTTGACCTCTATAAGACGAGCGGACATTATCAGAAATTCCCGGAGTTACTGCAGTTTATTAGCCAAGAATCGGGCGATAATTTGGCGGTGAAGCCGGTGAGTTGTCCGCATCATACGCAGATTTTTGCGAGTGCGCCGAGAAGTTATAAAGAACTCCCAGTGAAGTATCTTGAGACGACGATGGTGTATCGGGATGAGCGGAAGGGGGAATTAGGAGGTCTTAGCCGGGTGCGGGCGATTACGCAAGATGATTCGCATGTTTTCTGTACAGAAGATCAAATTGAACAGGTGTTTGGTGAGCTGATTGAGAGTGCAAAAGATTTGTATAAACGAGTAGGAATGAAGTTGACACTCCGGTTGAGTTTTCGGGATGATAAGGATGCATATATCGGTGATCCGGAGATGTGGGAGAAGGCGCAGGCGGCGATTGAGCGAATGGCGAAGAAGTTTGAGATGGAGTATTTTGTCGGGATTGGTGAGGCGGCGATGTATGGGCCGAAGATGGATTTCATGGCAGTGGATGCTCTAGGGCGGGAATGGCAGCTCGCGACGGTGCAGCTGGACTATGCAATGCCAGAGCGGTTTGGATTGGAGTATACGGCGCAGGATGGAAGTAAGAAGACACCGATTATGGTACATTGTGCGCTTTTGGGGGCGATTGAGCGGTTTATGAGTATCTTTATCGAACATACAGCAGGATGGTTCCCGTTGTGGTGTGCACCAGAGATGGTGAGAGTTCTGACAGTGAATGCTGGGGCTGAAGAGTATGTGAAGGAAGTTGAGGAAGTGTTAAAAGGGGTAGTGCTGGAGGAGCCGGTAAAGAATAATCGGTTACGGTATGAGGTTGACCGGAGTGACGATAGTCTCGGGAAGAAGATTAAGCGTGCGACGGAGATGAAGATTCCGGTAGTGCTGATTATTGGCGAGAAGGACGCAGCGGATAGGGTGGTAAGCGTAAGGACGCGTGAAGGGGAAGAGAAGGTGAAATTGGATGAGCTGACGGGGTGGTTGGTAGCAAGGAGCGAAAAGTAGCCGAAGCTGCTGGTATGGCGTCGAAAAATGGTCTTGTGGGTGCACTAGAGGCTCTACGAGACCGTTTTGGTGGAGTTTTTGATATAGATATCGTATTGGGATATGAATTTGCGGAGTTTTTTGATTTTTGTCAGTATTTGGGCTATTTTGGGTACAATGCAGGAGGATTTGCGGGGAAATTGCAATCTCCAATAGAGTTGGTACGACATCATGTAGGGAATTGTTGGGATCAGACGGAATTACAACGGGGATGGTTTGAAAGGCATGGCTACGATGTGCGAACATATTTGTTATATTATTACTTGACGGATGATTGTTGTCCGTCACATTCGATTTTAGTTTATCAAGATGGAGATGCGTGGTGTTGGTTTGAGCCGATGTTTCGCGGTACGAAGGTGGAATATTCAGGAGTACATAGGTATCTGAGTGAGGAAGAACTATTGCAGGATCTGAAGCGAGTGCTTGCTTTGAATGGACAGAGGGCGGGGATGCTGCCGAAAAAGTTAGAAGATGAGCGATGGGCATTGTATGAATATACGAGACCGGAGTATGGGATCTCTGATGAGGAATTTTACGATCACTGTCGAACGGGGAGAAAATGTAGTTTCGATTGAACTCGTGCTTGCTAAATTTGTCGAATTTATGATAGGGTGGGTATAGAGTATCTGGGGCGCCAACGTATATTAACTTTAAGTTTTGTGGAAGGAGTGATGTATGGTGATTGCCGTGAATATCGGTCGATTACGCTTTGTGATCGAAATTACCCTCGCCGATAACTAGCAAGGGTAATTCAAATTACTTTATAACCTCATTCTAGCACTCATTTATGAGATATGCAAGTCCCGGATACTCTAAAAGTAAAAAATGAGAAATTTTATGAATAAAACGATAGTGATTGCTGGGCCGACAGCGAGCGGTAAGACTGGGGTGGCGATTGAGATTGCGAAGGAGATAGAGCGGAGGGCGCAAGCGTCGCCGGAGGGGGTATTTGGTGGATTTAGGGGGACGGAAGTGATTTCGGCGGATTCGCGGGCGATTTATCGGGGAATGGACATTGGAACGGCGAAACCGAGTATGGAGGAGCAGCAGGGTGTTCCGCATTGGGGGTTGGATTTGGTAAAGCCAGGTGAGAGGTTCACGGTGGCGGATTGGAAGCGATATGCGGAGGAAAAGATAGTCGAGATTCGGGCGCGGGGAAATTTGCCAATAGTAGTTGGGGGAACAGGGTTATATATTGATGCTTTGGTGTATGATTATAGTTTTTCTGAGGAAAGGAAGCGTGAACAGAGTGACCGAAAGGAGGTTTGTTCAAATTATTTAATCATAGGCGTAAAGTGGGATGTAGAAAAATTGCGAGCAAGAATTGCGCAGAGGGTGGATAAATTATTTGTTCAGGAATTGTTTGATGAGACAAAAAAGTTGACGGCGTTGTATAATTGGAATACTCAGGCAATGAAAAGTAATATATATCAGTTTGCCTGGGCGTATTTACAAGGGGAATATGACTTAGAACGAGCGAAAGAATTGTGTACATATGACGATTGGCATTTAGCCAAAAGACAGCTAACTTGGTTCAAGCGGAACAAAAATATAGTATGGTTGCCACTTGCGGAAATAGAGCCGTATGTGATAAAATGTATACAAGATGAGCAAAGAAGATAGCGCGCCAATCGAAAAATTGTTCGGATCGAAAACTCGGGCGAAGCTATTGGATTTGTTCTTTTCTGACACGAGTAAGTCGTATTATGTGCGTGAGATTACGCGGGTGATTGAAGAACAGATTAATTCAGTGAGGCGGGAACTGATAAATCTTGAGGGGATTGGAATCGTTAAGAGTGAGACATATGATAATAAGGTGTATTATTCGGCGAATATGAAGAGTCCGTATGCGCATGCGTTCCAGGAGATTTTTTCGCCAAGGAAAGTGCCAGTGAGCGGGGGCGGAGCGAGTGTTGTCGAAGTACGTAGGGTGCTGAGAAGGAATAATGATTGGGAAGAGGTGATAAAGCCAGTAACAAAGTATCTGAGCGGATTGATTGTGGTTAATCGTTTGCCGGGGCAGGATGGGATTGATATGCTGGTAGTGGGAGATGATCGGACGAAGAAGTTGACGCGTTGGGCGGAAGTGGTAGAGAAGCGCCAGGGGCGACCGATGAACTATGTGATTATGGACCGAGAAGACTATTTGTATCGCAAGAGTGTACGGGATCGGTTTATCAATGAGTTACTAGAGATGGAGATTACAGAGTTGTATGATCCAGAAGGTATGATAAAGGGGTGAATGTAAGACGTTGTATGTACAGTGTAATGCAGATGTAAGATGAGTGTGGATTAAAATATGGTAAAATAAGGCGGAAAAGGAGGAAAATGTTTGAAATTGAGAGTAAAGACCCAGATCAGGTAGTAATTACGACGAAGACTAAGGCGATCAAGTTTAATCTAGCGGACGAGACGATTGATGCGGATTTGCCAGTAGGGAAGATTGTTGGACCAGGGGAGTTTGAGATTGGTGAGGCGGCGATTCGAGGGATTGCAGTGGGGGCAGGGCAGACGATTTATGACGTTGTGATTGGGAATGTACATGTGGGGATTATTGGTGCGGCGGAAGATGCAAATGCTCTGGATGAGCTGGGGGTGTCAAATGTGCTTTGTACGAGTAGCGTCAGGGCGGTAAGGGAGATTGAACCGAGGGTTGTGGTGGCGCTGGGGAATATTGATGGAATGGCGGTGGAACTGAAGGTGGCGGCACGAGCGGAAAAGAAGTTGAAAGTGAAGAGCCTGGATAGTTTACCGAGCGCATTAGAAGTTGTGGCGTTGACATAATGACGGAATATGTTGTTGGAGTTCTGATTGCATTTGTAATAGTGCTAGTTTCGATGATTTTTCATGAGTTGGCGCATGGATTGGTGGCATACTGGCTGGGTGATGATACGGCGAAGTCGGAGGGGAGATTGACTTTGAATCCGACAAAACACCTTGATCCGTTTTTGTCGATTCTGTTGCCGTTAATGATGTTTATTTCGGGCGGACCGGTGTTTGGCGGAGCGAAGCCAGTGCCGGTAAATTCACGAAACTTAAAACATGGGGTGTGGGGGATGGCGCTAGTGGCGATTGCGGGTCCACTGACGAATTTTGTTTTGGCGTTGGTGGGATTCTTGATTGGGTATTATACTGGAGCATTTATGACAGGGGTGGGGATTTGGGGCGAGATTTTGGCGGATGTGGTGACGATTAATCTTGGTTTTGGAGTATTTAACTTGATTCCAATACCGCCGCTAGATGGTTCGCGAGTATTATATGCGATCGCGCCGGATGGGGTGCGGAATGTGATGGCGCAAATGGAGAGATGGGGAATTTTGGTTGTGATGTTTTTGGTCGTGCTGGCGCCTGGGGTGATTAGCGCGATTATGGGAGGGGCGATTAATGGGATACTAGAGGTATTTTATTGGATTGTCGGAGTACGGTAAGATATGATATAATGGAATTAGCCTTGGTGGCGGCATGATTTTCCTGAATAATCATGTTTCGGGATTTCGTGGCTCACTTCCGTGGAAGTGTCGCATAAGATTTTACCCACCTTGTACATACACAAGGGAAAACATCGCCCCAAGGCCTTAAGAGCATTCTTAAATCGTACATGTTAAGAGGTGGGTATTACATTGTATATACGATGTACATACAATGTAATGCAAATGTAAGACAAAGCAAGAGAATGGTGGGAAGTAACCAATGAAACAACGAATTCGGGTAGTCGCGATGATTCAGCAGGAGGGGGAGACGCTGATTATGAAGAAGAGTCAAGGTCGGAGCGATTCGGCGCCGATGTGGGAGCTGCCAACGGGGAAGAT
Source organism: uncultured Candidatus Saccharibacteria bacterium (assembly GCA_947367565.1). Lineage (GTDB taxonomy): Bacteria > Patescibacteriota > Saccharimonadia > Saccharimonadales > Saccharimonadaceae > Nanosyncoccus. The sequence goes on from CANBEI010000007.1 coordinate 22,140, forward strand.
TAAGTTTGGTGAGCAGCCGGAAGAGGCGATAGAACGAACTCTGGAAGAGTACCTAGGGGTGGAGTTGACGAAGAAGACGTTGTTGCATGACGTAGTGACTTTTATGTCGCAAAATCCGGGGGTGGGCTCGAGCCAGTTGAGCAATTTGTATATTGTATATAATGTGTGGCTGAATGAGGGGGCGAAGATTAAGGCGAAAGAGCGATATTCGGCGTATAAATATATTAAGCCGGAGGAGATGGGGAATTATCGTTTGGACGAGGCGAGTGCGATTGTGTTGGGGATGGAGAGCCGGAACTATGCACGGGCCAATTATAAAGAGGTAGCGAATAGCGCGACGGTATATGTAGATGGTAGCAGCCGTGGAAATCCGGGGCCGTCGGGGATTGGTTATCATATTGTGGGTGAAAATGGGCAAGTTTTACGTCAAGGTGGGGAGTTTATCGGGTTTGCAAGTTCGCGGATTGCGGAATATTATGCGCTGAAAGAGGGGTGTGAGCAGGCGATTGAATTAGGGTTGAAGACGGTGCGGTTTGTGAGTGATAATCTGATGATGGTGAATCAGATGAATGGTATTTATAAGGTGAAAAATCGAGATTTGTTGCCGATTTATGACGATATTCAGAGGATGCTGGAGAATTTTGAGGCGTGTGCTTTTATGCATGTGGCGCGAGAGCAGAATCAAGAGGCGGATGCGCAGGCGAATTTGGCGATTGATCGACAGTTTGCGGAATAGGCGTCAAAAAATCCTCAAGTGAGGATTTTTGAGAAAGATCGGCACTGAACCGGGGCAGTCTAGAGGCAGCGGAGGGAGCGACCGATGTAACGATTGCCGTTATTTGACGGATTGACGTTGCCTGGGTTTGTATTCAAGTTGTAGGCGTTGGTAGACGAGAGGGACGTACGCGACCAGAGTTGAGCGTTGTTGCCGACGTTGTTAGCTGATCCGCTATTTAGATTGACGTTCCCGCTACGGACAAAAGCCAGAGCAATCAGTATACCGTTAGAGGTATGGGCGAAGGAGTGACTGAGATTGACCGCAGCCATAGTTGAGGTCAATAATTGGTCTCTTGATTCTCCTAAATGAATATGTGAGAGCACTCCACGATCTTTGATACGAGGGCTGAGAGTAACTGGAGCATGATCTCGTTGGTTACTTTTAGCACCCATGGACTTATCTATCCACAGGGATATTGTAACATAGTTGTTTTGTATTTTTTCGAATTTTATGTTAGTATAGGAGGGAGCCCGAAAGGTGGCCGCTTGTTTTACAAGAGGAAAGTCCGGGCAGCACAGGACATGGTAGTCGTTAACAACGACCGTCCGCGAGGATAGGGAAAGTACCACAGAAACGATACCGCCCAGATTGGGCAAGGGTGAAAAGAGTGGGGTAAGAGCCCACAGTCGCTTATGGTGACATAGGCGGGAGGCAAACCCTACCAGCTGCAAGGAGTGCTAAAAAACCTTGGTCCGAGGATGCACGCTCACCGCTAGAACCAGAGAGCAATTTTTGGTCTAGATAGATGGTCGCCAGTTCCTTCGAGAGAGGGAATTACAGAACCCGGCTTACTGACGGCTCAGACTAAAAATACCACCTCTAGAGGTGGTATTTTTAGCATCTATGTTTCTTGGATTATTTGATGATGCCTTTTTTCTTCAAAGTGCGCAAAGTCGAAGTTGCGACATTGACGCGGACTTTTTTGCCATCAATAATCAAAGTGCGTTTTTGGACGTTTGGCTTGAAGACTTTGCGGGTCTTGTGTTGCGAAAACGAAACATTATGACCGTACATCTTGCCCTTGCCGCTAATTTCACAAACTGCCATTATTTCTTCTCCTTCACGCTCTTAACTACTGTTTCGAAAGCTTTTGGTTGGTTAACGGCGAGTTCGGCGAGAATTTTGCGATCAATCGCGACGCCTTGTTGTTTGAGGCCGGCCATGAGCTGGGAATAAGAAATTCCAAGTTCGCGAGCAGCGTTGTTGATACGGGTAATCCAAATTGCGCGCAAATCGCGTTTACGGTTGCGGCGATCGCGGTAGCTGTAACGTAGGGATTTGATTACACCTTGTTTTGCTAGGCGATAGCTGCGGGTGCGGTAATGTTGCATCCCTTTGGCGGCATTGAGGATCTTCTTGTGTTTCGCCCGAGCGGGTACACCACGTTTTACTCTCATAATTAAACTCCTAATGCATTCTTAACGTTTTTTGCGATCTTGCCTTTAACGAAAGCTGCAGTTTTCATATTGCGTTTGCGAGCTTTGGATTTTTTGGCAAGAATATGGTTGCCGTAGGCCCGTTCGCGAGCAATCTTGCCGGATCCGGTGATTTTCACGCGCTTGGCGGTGCCTTTATGCGTTTTGAGTTTTGGCATATAGGTTTTCCTTTAGTTAATGATTCTGGCAGTCACTATATGATAGTGCTAATGTCTAGGCGCTATTGTTCAATGCTGCACGGAATCGGTTGATATTGAGGTGCAACTAGGGAATCGTGGAAGTAGGAAATTACTTCTTCCGTATTCGATCTAGTATTTTGGTTTCGATAGTGTTATTTTTTGCGTACACTAATCGATAGATTGCGTCCGGCGAATTGAGGTTTACCCTCAACGACGATTTCGGTTTCTTCGGAGATGCGTTCAGTAATCTTGTCGATCATAGCTTGGCCAAGCTCTTTGTGAGCCATTTCGCGACCACGGAAGATGACCATTATTTTGACGCGGTCTCCGTCTTCGAGAAAACTTTTAATCTTGCGGACCTTAATGTTCAAATCGTTGTCGCTGATCTTGAGTCCAATTTTCATCGTTTTAAGCTCGGATTGTTTTTCACGGGCTTTTTTGCGATTCTTGGCCTCTTCTTTCATCTTTTGGTATTGGTATTTGCCCCAATCGATGATTTTGACAACGGGTGGGTCGGCATTAGCTGCGATTTCAACTAAGTCAACTCCTTGTTCGCGAGCGAGAGCCTGAGCGTCTTTGCTCGACATGATGCCGAGTTGCTCTCCATTAGTACCAATAACGCGGACAGAAGGGTAACGGATTTCTCCGTTGAGTTTTGTGCGTGATGTTCTACTAATGGTTTAATTCCTTTCGCTTAACTTTGAACTGAGACCATTATAACAAATTTTACAGGGGATTACAAGCGCAATGTTGTGTTTTTGAAGTGAATTGTGGGGGAGTTTGGTGTCGATTGATGATTATTTGGGTGGGTGCTCGCGAAAAGTGAGTGCTTCAGCGATGTGTTCTGGAGTGATGATGTCGGATTCGTCGAGGTCGGCGATGGTTTGGGCGAGTTTGACGGTTTTGAAATAGCCACGAGCGGAGAGATCAAGCTTATTTGCGGCGGTTTGGAGAAGTTGCTCGGCGGAGTTTGAGAGCTGAAGGAAGTGGCTGATTTCTGGAGGCGACAAGGAGCTGTTGTATTTTCCGGATTGATGGTAGCGTTTGGCTTGGCGAGTGTGGGCGATATTGATTTGGGCCTGGGCATTAAGATGTTCTGTGCCTGTTTTGTTATTTTTGACAACGGTAGGTAGAAGGTCTTGGTTTGAAAGTTTTTTGACCTGAACGAGAAGGTCGATGCGATCAAGGATGGGGCCAGAGAGACGTTTCTGGTAATTGGAGATTTGGGCGGGGTGGCAAGTACAGAGGTGGTCGGGGTCGCCAAAATAGCCGCAGGGACAGGGGTTCATGGTGCCAATGAGGATAAAACTGGCGGGGTAGGTAGCGTGGCTGTTTGCGCGGGTGATAGTAATTTGCCCGTCTTCTAGGGGCTGGCGTAGTGATTCGAGGACTGGTCGGGTGTATTCGGGGATTTCATCGAGGAAAAGGATACCACGGTGGGCGAGGGAGATTTCTCCAGGCAAGGCATTGGCACCGCCTCCGATGATGGCGGTGGTGCTGGCGGTGTGGTGTGGAGAGCGGAAAGGGCGTGCCGTAGGTACATCTGAATCGGCTTGCGTTAGCCCATGGAGCTTGGCGATTTCAATTTGCTCTTCGGGAGAGGGCGGCGGTAGGAGATTTTGGGCGACTTTGGCGAGCATGGTTTTGCCTGAGCCTGGTGGGCCAGAGAATAGAAGGTTGTGGTTACCAGCGATGGCGATGATAAGTGCGCGTTTGGCGAGAGCTTGCCCGTGGATGTGGTCCAAGAGGTAAGGGGACTGATTTACCTCTATTTTAGTATTTCTAACAACGATCGATTGAGGGCTAGATAGGAAATCTGTTTCAGTATTTCTTACAACGGACAGGTTTTTATTAGAACTACTCTCTGTTGTATTATTTTTCACAACATTAGACTTATATTGTAATAAGTTTATGATATTTTCGCCTGTTTTTGTATTTTTTACAATGTTTGATGGCTCTGAATGTTTAGCTTTGGTGGATAGCGACTCTTCATGTTCCACTCCAGAATAAGTATTTTTCACAACATGGCTTGAAACGGGGGTAGAGGGGGTTTGAGTACTAAAATTAGTGTTCAGGCTACTATTTTTGTATACAGGCAGCGGTTTTGCTCCTTTGAGGTGGAGAAAGAGTGCTTCGAGATTACTAACACCTATGACGGTGGCTTTCGAGACGAGAGTGGCTTGAGGGAGATTGGCTGTAGGCACATAGATTTCTTTAAAGCCAGCAATAACGGCGGCCTCGACGATGTTTATTATGCCTCTGACGGGCTTTGTTTGGCCATTTAAGGATAATTCGCCGACAAAGAGCCGTTCGTATAGGTCTCCGAGTAAAAGTTGCTGAGAAAGCACGAGAATGGCCAATGCGATGGGTAAATCGAGGTGCGTACCGTCTTTTGCGAGTTCGGCGGGAGCAAGATTGATCGTGACGCGTTTATCAGGGAAGCGAAAGCCAGAATTGACGAGCGCCGCGCGAACGCGTTCGCGAGCTTCTGAGACGGTTTTATTAGCCATGCCGACGATATTGAAGGTGGGGAGACTACGACTGACGTCGCCTTCGACTTCTACGAGGTGACCGTCATAACCTTGGGGGATGGCGGAATATACTTTTGCAATCATGCGCTTAGCCTAGTGGAAATATTAGAAAAATACAACCCCCGCCGGTTTTGTATCTGTTAAAGTAATTCTTACAACGATTGTATAAAATGTTTAATGATAAGCGAATTGTATCAGTTTTAGTATTTCTGACAACGATTTACTTGAAACCTCTTGCGCTTCTCTAGTAACTGTAGTATGATAAGGTTAGTTGGGGCTGACAAAGCTTAGACGAATAATTAACAGATATCAGGCACGTCGAGTAATACCGTAAGTATTGTTAATAAGTGCAAAGAACACTAACAAGCATGTGCTTTACGCACCTGCGTTTGCTTAAAGATATAATATTTTAAGCTGGTCTGAGGCCGAGTCTCCGTAGGTCGAGGATTATTAGATTACGGTGATAAGATGAGAGGGTGATCGTCTCGATTCCGACAATCTAGATCAGGGTACCTATAGTTTCGTCTATTGCAGCTATAGGATTATACCGACGAAACAGTAGACTAAGCGTGTAGAATGGTATCATGGAGGTTTTTCGGACCCGGAGGCAGTATCCGGCAGCTCCACCAACGAGTTTTTGAGACCGCTGTCGCGAATGTGAGGGCGGTTTTTTGTATGGCTGGATGTGGGTCATGGTGGTCGAATTACGTGGAAATGTTGCCGATTCGGCGGCAGAGTTGTAACAGAAGGTTCTAAAATATCCTGTGGAAAACTCCACAAAAAATCATAAAAAAATTATACAAAAAGTGGTTGACTTAAGCGTTTTGTCGGCATATAATAGGGATAGTTCCTGAACAAAAATGTTATACAAGGAACCAAAAATAAAAATAGTTCAAAAACTCCCGAAAGGGAGCTCCAAAAAATAACTCCACACTCTACGAAAGACCGGTTTTCCTCGCAGTTACCGGTCTTTCTTCTTGGTTTTAGGGGTGCTAATGGAAGATATGGCTTCCATTTTTTGTTATTTTACGACTTGAGCGAGGTGTATAGGGAATTGTAGCGTATTGTTGTAAGGTTTACAACATAGATACTGAGTAGTTATAACAGATATAAAATGGGTAATGTTGTAATAATAACAACGTTATTTTGCGCAAAAAGTATTGAAATTTTAGCATAAGCGTGCTATGATGAAGACAGTTCAAAAAGAACACAAAAACGAAGAATAAAATTGTAGATTAACAAGTCATAAGCGCAAGCGATTCTAGAAACCTTCGGTGGACATTCCACGAGCGAAAAGGTAATTTCTAGCCATAAATTACACTCTTAGGAATTACCTGGAGCTTGCGGAATTGCCAAGGGCAGTTTCCTTGAGGTGACGCAGAAGTGAGAGATTTTCAGTAAATAGGGAATCTTCTTCCGCTAAGCTTCAAGGTCAGCAAGCGACCTTGAGGAGTAAATAGGCTAACCCCTATTCACTTCACTAGGGCGATCGTTCGCCGTCCTCCCGCGCAAGCGGTAATGTGGGCGAAGGGCGGGGTCGTCCGAAAGGAACACTCTACACCCTTTCCAGAGCCTGCAGGGACTAGTTGATACGATCGCCCCGATGGAACCGAAAGACTGTTCTAGAGCGTGATTTTCACGCAACAGAATAGCCTTGAGGCTCCTAGGGGTGCCCTAGCTGAACCAAAAATTGTCAGAAGGTAATTAGACGCGGAGCGCATTGGAAACATTCACTGTTCGTACATTGACATAAAAATAACAGCGAATGAGACCAATTGGACATATGCCCCACTAGATGTGGAGCGGTCAACAATAGAGAATGGGCAGAGTTGTGGCCCAAAGTAACGATGTTTTAACGCCAGATAACTCACCCATTCTCACCTAGAATAGATACACTTCGCTCTGGGACGGAGCCAAAGGTTTCTCGCAGGGCTAGCGTATCTATTCTGATAGTCTTTTTGAGGTAGGATTGAGACTGCCTCTGGTAGCTAGGCTGGTAGACCTAGGGAATTTGGGAGAAGTAAGCATCGTGCGGATGTTGTAGGAAATACTGATACAGATATATTGGCGGTTTTTGGTGTGTACGGCGGGGAATGATGATGGGGATGGTTACTTCAACCATAAGGTTTTTGTGGTATAATAGGCTTATGCCAAAGCATTTAGTGCCGGTAATGAGTCTGTTAGCTGCTGTAATTTTATTGGTGATGCTGAATTTCACGACGCCAGCTGGGGTGGGTCCGTTCGGTGTTTTGGTATTTTTTACAACGTTTTATATTTTGATGTTTGGAGTCGCACTAGCTTTGGTGCGGTTTTTTGCGAGGCTGACACGGTCGCAATTAGGGAAGAAAGAATATGTTTACGGGGCGGTGGTGGCGTTTGGGCCGATTATGCTGATGTTGGCACAGTCGATGGGGTCGATGAGCTGGTTGACGGTGGGGTTGACGGTTATATTCGTACTGTTGGGGTGCTTTTTAGTAAGTAAAAAGTAGTTTTGAACACTAATTTTATGATAAAATAAGCATATGAATAATGGTAGCCAGAGTCGGGAGAAGGTGCGAGCGCGAGATTTGACGGCGGAGATTGATCGGGTGACGGATTTGGTTGTGCCGGCGGGTGCGGAAGATATGAGGCGTCAGGAGGCGATGCCTGCGATGCAGGCCGAAGCCGAGGTGCGGAATATGGAACAACCTGTGGGCTTTGGTAGAGAGATTTTGTCGGCAGTAGGAGAAGTGGCGCGAGATGAGCAGGAGTTGACGCAGGCGCAGGAATTTGTTGGGGAAGAGAGTAAGATCCAGACACGAGAGCGGTTGGCAGATGATTTGGAAGATGCGCGGAATGAGGCTGGGGAGGGTCTGGGCTTTGAAAATCGGATTGTCGCAAAAAATCAGGAGGGGGTGGCGCGAATGGTAGCTCCGGAGGTGGATAAGTTAGTCAATCAGAAGAGCTTTCGGGTGAGTGATTTGGAGAGATTGTATCGGAAGTGGGTCAATATTGTCCTAGGGATTTTTGGGCGGAGAATTGGAGATCGGAACTGATGTTGTATGTGATAGTTGGAATCGGGGTAGTAGTGTTCGCGGTGGGGATGGTTTGGGGAGTACATCTGAACAAGGAGCGGCGAGCGAAGAACTATGAGCGGGGACTGAAGATGGTGCCGATGTTGATTCATCTGCCACCGTCGACGGACGACATTCAAGGTGGGGGGCGAGATGAACGAGACGTGACGAATGAGGCTTTGAGTCAGGCGCAAGTGATGTATTCGATTATTGCGTCGACAGTGACAAAGGGGTTTAAGAGTAAAGTTTTTGGGCAGCGGCATATTTCGTTTGAAGTCGTGGCGGCGAACGGGTTGATTAAATATTATGCGGTAGTACCGGCAGTGATTACAGAGACGGTGAAGCAGGCGGTGATTTCGGCGTATCCGTCGGCGCGGCTGGAGGAGATCGAGCAGGATAGTATTTTTGCGCAGGAGATTACGACGGATCAGATCGCGGGTGGGGAAATGCGACTGAAAAAAGATTTTGTATATCCGATTAGTACATATGAAGACACGCAGCGGGATGCGAGTCTCGCAATTTTGAACGCGATGTCGGTAACGAAAAATGGGGAAGGCTTGGCGATGCAGCTGTTGTTCCGACCGACGGACGGAGGTTGGACAAAAAAATCGACCGACTGGGTACAAAATATAAAAGATGGTAAAAAAAGTGGGGATACGGGGCGGAAGATTGTGGCGGGGATTTTTACGCTGATCAAGGATTTTGTACAAGCGTTTGTGCATCCGCCAGAACATGATGATGAAAATAAAGAAGCGCTGACGAATCTGCAACAGGAAGAAATCAATGTGATTGAAAATAAGACGAAATATCCGGGATTTGAAACGCTAGTGCGGGTGGTGGCGAGCGCGAGTACGAAAGAACGATCGGAGGCGATGTTGTCGGGGCTAGTGGCGGCATTTTCGCAGTTTGATTCGCAAAGTTATAATGGGTTTCAGTATGATATATTGAAAGATCCGCGGAAGTTGGCGGTAGATTATATATTTCGGCTGTTTCCGCAGGGAACGAAAGAGAATATCTTAAATAGCGTGGAGCTGGCGTCGATTTTTCATTTGCCGGCGCAGAATGCGATTCCGACTTCGCAGGTGCAGCGGCAGGCGACGAAACAGGTGGATGGGCCGGCGAAATTGGTGGACGAAGGGGTACTGCTTGGAGTAAATGAGTTTCGCGGAGTGCAGAAAGAAATACGGTTGAGCGAAAATGATCGGCGACGACATACATACGTCATCGGGTCGACAGGTATGGGTAAATCGGTTTTGCTGACGAACGTAGCGTATCAGGATATGTTGGATGGGCGAGGGTTTGCCTTTATCGATCCGCATGGGGATGCGGCGGAATTGCTTCTGAGTAAGGTGCCGGAAGAGCGGATTGATGATGTGATATACTTTGAGCCGGCGGACATTGAACATCCAATTGGGATGAATATGTTTGAATATGCAAGTGAGGATCAGAAGGATTTTATCGTGCAGGAGGGGATTTCGATGCTCACGAGCCTGTTTGACCCGAATAATCAGGGGTATTTCGGACCGCGTGGGCAGCATATGTTCCGAAATGCGGCGTTGTTGCTAATGGCGGACCCGAATGGGGCGACATTTATTGATATTCCGCAGTGTTTTACGGATCCGGAGTTTGTGAAAAGTAAGCTGAAATATGTGAAGGATAAGGCGGTGTATGATTACTGGACGAAGGAATTTCCGGCTTCGCAAAAAAGCAATGACGCGGGGGAGGTTATAACGTGGTTCTCGTCGAAATGGGGGCCGTTCCTGTCGAATACAATTATGCGGAATATTCTTGGGCAGGCGAAGAGTGGGTTTAATATCCGGCAGATTATGGACGAGAAGAAGATTTTCTTGGTGAACCTGTCGAAAGGGAAGTTGGGGGATATTAACTCGAACTTGTTGGGTATGATTTTGGTGATGAAGTTCCAGCAGGCGGCGATGAGTCGGGCGGATATTCCAGAGGATGAACGGAAAGATTTCTGTCTCTTTGTAGATGAGTTTCAGAACTTTGCGACGGAGAGTTTCGAGTCGATTCTTAGTGAGGCGCGGAAATATCGGCTGAATCTGTTTTTGGCAAATCAGTTTATGACGCAGCTTACGGATAAGATTCGGGAGGGGATTCTGGGGAACGTAGGAACGATTATGTCGGGGCGGCTCGGGGTGACGGACGCGGAGTTGATGGAAAAAGCGTTTACGCCGGTGTTTAATGCAGAGGATTTACATAAACAGGGGAACTATCAGGCGATTGCGACGGTGATGATGTACAATATTCCGAGTGCGCCGTTCACGATGAGTTTGTTGCCGTCGATGGGAGAGCCGAATCCGCAGCTAATGGAGAGCATGAAGGCATATACGGCGGCGCGGTATGGACGGACGCGAGCGGAAGTCGAGCAAGAGATTCAGGAGAGATGGAAGACGCAGAAGACGGAAGTGGCAGAGCTGAATGGTGGTATGGGTGGCGTGAACGCCGCGAATGAGAAAATTGGTTTCTTGGAGAGCTGGAGGAAGAAGAAAGCGGAGATTAGTGCCAATAAGGAAGAGGTAGCTGAGATGGAAGAAGTTGAGGCGGATGAGATTTTAGAGCCGAAGGATACGGGAGAGGCTAAGGAAGAAGTGGATGAGACGGTGTTTAAGGTAAGGTGATGTATGTACAATGTAATGCTGGTGTATTAACGTTGTATGAATGATGTAGTGTAAATGTAAGACATAATAAAAATAGAAAGGAGAAAAATGGAAAATAGCGAAAAACAGGATGTTGGAGGTGGTTTACAGGTGGGTATGAAGAGGGGAAAGTGGGGGATTGTGGTATTAGTGGTGGCGCTGGTGATAACGATGATTGCGGGAGTGACGTTTGGTGTGCTTTGGTGCCAAGAAAAAAATAGAAATTCGGGAGTGGAAGTGACAGAGAGTGTCACGACGGCTGAGGTAGTGGACGGAGCGACTACGACGGCGGATTTGAAACTGGTGGGGGAGAAGTATAAAACAGAACGCCCTGAACGATGGATTAGGCAGGTGGCGGATCAAGGTAAAGGGATGAGTGTGATTTTTGAACAGGTATTTGAGAGCAATGATGCGGGGTTGGAAGTAGGTGATACGCTCTATGCGTCGGTGGATTGGGATAAATTAGGTTATTTCTATGGTAGTAATTTGTCTTGTGATCCGGAAACTGCGGCATATAACTCCGAGCGAATTTCGGTTGATGGAATTGACGCTGACAAGGTGGTTGATATTGTTATGACGAGCTTTGGGCAGATGGTTGGACGAGAGACGGTCTTTTTCCTGATGGAGGACGGTACGGTGGAATATATTCCGCTAGTGAAAGTTTTAGAGGAGCATCGAGTTGAGTCGCAGGGGAAAGTGGAGGGTTTGGAGGATGTTATTATCATGAGAAATGTATCAGGGGCTTATGCTGGTGATGCGATTGCCCAGACGGCGAAAGGGGATTTCTGGAGTTTGGGTGAATTATTGATAAAACAAGGGGTATGGGAGTGAATGTGGACTGATGTATAAGATAAAGAATGTGAGTAAGATAAAATCGAAAATGGTACAGAGAAGACCATATGTTTGCTAAATTTTTCAATCTTATGCTAGTCTGGAGTCTAGGTGTGACATGTAGTTTAAAAACGCTTTCAGCCATGCTGAAAGAAAAGCCTGCACATCCTTAAAAGAGCTTGAGCGAGCTCAAGCTCTTTGCTCGGATGCTTGACTTTTTGCTAAAACTGAAGCCTAAAATCCGGTTCAACGCCTTTATATTCCAGAAAGTATAGCTAGAGTAATTATAATCTGCTTAATTAAGGATTATAAAACATTAAGTCATCTCTGTTAGAATGAGATTGAACTTGTACACCGTGTACAAGTTGGAATTTACCATTGGCTTTTGTCCGTAGTGGGCGGGCGAATATTGGTAGTGGAGCCACGGATTTCGTCGGTCGGTTCGGTTACTTCTGGTCTCATACTTCTAGATCCGCTACTAATGCCTATGGTATAGCTTTCAACTTCAGCAGCATCTACCTATCAAACGACTCGCAGCGTCGCGATGGTTTCCCCCTCCGCTGCCTCTACCCAGGTAGTGCCTAATGGAGGAAAGAGGAAGTATAAAACATCGGTCTAGAGATCAAGGCAGCGAGGGGATGAGTTACTGATTTACTTTATTGGTAGATTTCTTCAAAAAGCCCGGCTTGAGAGACTTATGTTGCATGCTTCGTACGATTATCCAAGGTATGGCCGCAATCATCCCAACCGATAGTGCAATCAGTAAGAGCATCATCCCGAAGACTAATATCATGCACCACTTAATTGGAAAAACAATTACCCAATACCATAGACCTCTACCCGATTTGCGACGCCCGCTATTTTGGACGGGGTTCCATCTCTGCAGGGCAGTCATAATCGCGACCATGCTACTATCCATATGTATATTATACCATCATGGGGGTTCGTAAAAGGCTAGTGAAATAGGCAAGTCGAAAGGGTGCAGTAATCGTTAGCGGCAGCGGAGGGGGAGGCCATACCAACGAGAGTTGTCACTGCCTGATGGGAAGACGATTGCGTGATTTGAGTCGAAGATGTAAACACGAGTGGATGAGATGGATACAAGTGACCAGAGAGCAGCTTCGTTACCATTATTACCAACGCGA
>CANBEI010000008.1 GCA_947367565.1 uncultured Candidatus Saccharibacteria bacterium
ATTTTACTATTCTAGTTAAGATTTGTGTCTGGCCTCTCGTAAAGCGCCAGCTCCACCAAACTCGCCTAATGCGCAAAATCCAACCCGAGCTTGCCGAAATCAAAAAGAACTGTAACGGTAACCGTCAGCTTGAATCGCTCCAGATGATGGACCTCTACAAACGCAATAACATCAAGCCTTTCCGTTCGATGTTGACTATATTTATTCAACTACCTATTTTCATCGCTCTCTACACCGCCGTGCGCGTCATGGTTCAGCCGACTTTGTCTGATAATCTCGACAAGCGTGCTTATGGGTTCGTCCGCGAAATTGACAGTGTGAACGAAGTCATTGAGCTTCAAGAGCCATATCTCGCTTATCAAGAAACAGTACAAAATATTCGTAACGATAGTAATCTGAGTGAAGAAGAGAAAACTCAAAAAATCAACGACACGCCAGTCTCGACTTACGATTTTCATCCCAAGCTCTTTCATCTCCTAGATCTTGATGCTCGCCCTGGGTTTGGTTCAGTTAATGCCTTTATTATCCTGCTCTTCGCAGTCGCCTCCGCTTTCTCTCAGTACTGGGTCTCCCGCCAGCAGCTCCCATCAAAGAAGTCTCAGAAATCTAAATCTTTCCGTCAAATTATGAAAGAGGCTGCCGACGGCAAAGAGCCTGATCAGACCGAGCTAAACGCCGTGATGTCTGGTCAAATGTCCAAGATGATGCCAATCATGATGTTCTTAATTATGATTAATCTTCCTGGCGCCCTAGTATTCTATTATTTCATTAGTAATATTATGACTGGAATTCAGCAAAAATACATCCTCGGCAAAAAGACTGAAGAAATGGAGATTTCTGCCGATAAGAAAATTATTCGTGAGCTTAACAAAATTGAAGAAGGTCAAGTTGTTAAGGAGAAGCGTGACGGTGCTAAGATTACCAAAATCACCGCCAAGAGCAAAAAACGTGGGCATAGGAAGTAAATAGGAGAAAATACATGAACAAAGACGAATCAATCCGTTTTGCCACTAAATACCTCGAAGATTTGTTGTCCTTTTTCGGGATTAACGTTGCGGTAGACTCTACCCTCGATGATGAGGTGATTCAACTTGCTATCCCATCAACTTCAATGAACTCGTTATTAATTGGCCGTGAAGCTAATAATCTTCGTGCCCTCCAACATATCGTCTCCATGGCTCTAACTAGTCGCGATGCTGACCTGACTCGCGTCAATGTCGACGTTGCCGATTATAAGCGACAGCGGGCTGAACACATTGCCGAGCAGGCTGAAGAATGGATTCGTACTGTTCGTCAGACTGGGGAATCACGCCGCCTTAACCTTAATGCCGCTGACCGCCGTATCGTTCATAAAGTCGCTCAAGATTACTCCGATATTGCTACTCATTCCGAGGGCGAAGGTCGCGAACGCCAACTTATTATCGAAAAAATCACGCCAAATCAATAAATTGTACATACATTGTATGTACAATGTACTGCAGATGTCTTACAATTCTAATCCTAAGATTTCTGCTGCTTCACGTAAAACTTGAGATTCTTCTGGCGTTGCTGTAATCAAATAATGCTGAAACAACTCCACTGTCTCTGGATGAGTCAAGTCAACTACTTCTAATGAGCGCGCCGCTCCTGGCACTTTCTTCAAAGCTCGTTTTTTCACCAGATTATCAATATGTTCCGCCACCGCCGATACCGAGGATAACCCTAATGCAGTCATAATTTCACGATAAGTCGGAGAAACCCCGTGTGACCCCGTATAATCACTAATAAATTCAATAATAAGCGCTTGTTTTTTGGTTAATTTAGTCGTCATATGTTAAAATAGATTATAGATTATAAGCATAATTAGGTCAACGGGAGTAAAATGGGTAGAACCTCAATTGATGGATTGACTGTGCGTTCCGCGCGCTCATCGAAGCCGAGTGGCACTGCTGCGCCACGTCCAAGGACTAAGACCACCGTACATACTCGTCGTACGACCGATATCACAAGACCGACTGCTACCCGCAAGCGTAAGGTTGCGGCTGACGAGGATTTTCTCAGCCCGGTCGAAGGTCTAGATCTATCAGAAGTAAATGATAATGATTTCACTGACGCAAGTAATGACGATTGGTCGGAATTGCTTAATGAATTTGGCGACAAAAAGTCGGATGACGGCGACGATTTGGGCTTGGTGCAAGAAAACTCGTTACTTGATGAAGCAATAGAAGAGCTGCCGAAAAAATCCAAAAAGGATAAGAAAGGTAAAAAAGGAAAAGACGGTAAACCGAAGAAGAAACACAAAATTCGCCGCCGCATCCTCATAACCCTGTTTTTACTACTAGTAGTTGCTGGAGTCGTGTTCTTTATCTGGGGCGACAGTATTATCGCACGTCTCACGAATGGTAATTCGGGCCTTTGGGATGTAATCGGTTCTATGATGTCGGAAACCGTGCCGTTTGAGACCGACGAGCACGGCCGTACGAATGTCTTGGTTTTTGGTACTGAGGGCTATAATATGAATGGTGACGTTGGCAACACGCAGCACGAAGGTGCTGACTTGACTGATTCGATTATGGTGATCAGCTTCGATCAGGAGACCAAGGATGTTGCATTACTTAGCATTCCGCGCGACCTGAAAGTTTCACAGGCTTGTTTCGCGGGCAAGGTGAATGAAGTATATACTTGTAATAATGCTGACGGTGCCGATGAGACCGCTGGTGCCGAAGCCCTAGAGGAGCAACTTGGGGAAGTTTTAGGTATCGATTTTCAATATTGGGCACATGTCAACTGGGGCTCATTGGTACAAATTATTGATGCACTCGGCGGTATTACAGTTACACTCGATGAGGATATTGCTGATTACTGGAATACTGGCGTCGTGATGCAGGCTGGCGTACCAGCTCAAGTTGATGGTGAGACGGCACTTGGTATCGCTCGTGCCCGCTATGGCACCCAGGGTGGCGACTTTACTCGCGGCAACAGCCAACAAAAAATCGTCGAAGGTATCGTCCAGAAAATGATTGACAATGGCGTCGGTCTCACTGAGGCCTTTAACCTCCTAAACATCCTTGGGGATAACCTCCGTACTAACTTCTCCTCCGATAACATCAAGGCAGGCCTCAGTCTTATGGCTGGGTTTAATCCAGCCGATATTCGCAATGTCTCGCTTGTCGACTACGATAACAATATATATTATGTTAAAACCGCAGAAATTGGTGGAATTTCATATGTTATTCCAGATCTCGGTGCTGGCATGTATCGTGAAATTCATGCTTATGTCGACAAGATGTTTAGTAGCAATCCGGCAGTCCGCGAAGGGGCTACGATTGCAATTTACAACGCTACAGAAACTCCTGGCGTTGCTGGCGCCGAACAAACCCGCCTCGAAGACGAGGGTTATACGATTAGCGAGATTGATGACGCGGCGGTCGGTGACTGTACTGAAAAATACTGTGTCTTTGTTATGGACGAAGCTATGTCTGCTACCAAAGCTGCTCTTGAAGAACGTTACGGAATCTCGGCTCAGTCTGCCGCTGAGTTGCCTGGGGATATCTATCCAGGCGATGCTAGTATTGTCATTGTCATTGGGGCTGCAGAGTAATTAAAACGAAAACATCATGCTATTGCTTGCTTTTTTGTCGTCTCTTCTGCTATACTCTGGACAACAGGGAAGAATGTATATTTTCTGTTACTAAAACTAAAGGAGGTTGACATTATAAAGGTCTTTGTTAAAATTAAGCCAGGAGAAAACAGGTTATGACAAAAACAAAAAAACAAAATTCAACTACTAATGCTCAGCACCGTTTACCGCTTTATCGCCGAGCCTGGTTTTTGATGCTAGTTATTATCGTGATTATCGCTGCTATTGTTTGTACTATTATTTTTCTAGTTAAACCTGGCCAGCAGCCAGACGCCATCAAAGATAGTGACGCCGCGCAAAATGATATTTCTGAGTCTCAAGCACCTATAGACGACGGCCAACATATTGATGAGGATGAACCTTATTCTGATCCCGACCAAGTTACCATCCAATACGAAGGCGAGAATCCTAATCGCTCTAACGAACTGAGCGGTAGTATCACTTACGCTTCACACGACGGTATTGGTACTATGATTAATCAATACCTTAGCGAGGGCAGTTGTGAACTTAAGCTTACCGGCAGCAACGGTCAGATCTATACTGCTACGTCTAACATTTTTGCGGCTGCTTCAACCTCGGCTTGCGGTGACTTTAATATTGATGTTATACCTGGCGTCTATCAGATTGAAATTACTCTCATTAGTGGCGATAAGCAGGGAACTATTACGGGAGAGTATAGCCTATGAGTTTGAAATTAGATTATAAAGCATTAAAAAAGTATCGTCTTACGGTTTTTACTGTTTTCGTTTTCTGTATGATGGCGAGTTTTGGTTTTTTCGCAATGCGTGGTATGCAAAAGACCTCTGCCGCTTCAACCGCCGGATTTAGTGCTGGCAACATTATTAGTGATGCCGTAATGTCAAATTATAACTCCATGTCGGTTAGCGATATTCAAAACTTTCTCACATCTAAGAATCCTTGCAACGATTACGACTATAATAAATACCTGCGCCTAAAGGCCGCTTATCCGAATAATAGTTGGCATTTTGAGAACGGTCACTTCATCTGTCTTTCCGAAGAGCGTTTCGGCGATGGCGAGGTAATTGGTTCTGGCCAAACGGCCGCTGAAATCATTCATCAGGCCGCCCAAGATTATAAGATCAACCCCCAGGTCCTCCTCGTATTACTCCAGAAAGAGCAAGGCTTAATTACGGATACCTACCCAAACCAGGTTCAGTATCGAGCCGCTACTGGTTTTGGTTGTCCCGACACTGCCGCTTGTAGCACCAAATATTATGGCTTCAAGAATCAGGTTCGCAATGCTGCTAGTATGTTCCGTGAAGTTTTAAATGGTGGCTGGTCTAATTACCCCGCCTATAAAACGGTTTATGTCCAGTATAATCCTAATCCTGGTTGCGGTGGTACGAATGTCTATATCGAGAACCGCGCCACCTCTGCCCTCTACCGCTATACGCCATATCAGCCAAACGCCTCCGCTTTGAACGCTGGTTATGGTACGGGCGACGTTTGTGGTGCTTATGGTAACCGTAATTTCTACCTTTATTTTATGGATTGGTTCGGCAGCACACAAGTATCCGTAGATGGCGTCGTAGCAGATATCCCAGAAGGAGTGTACAGTTTCGCCCCAATCTCTAACATTAAAGCCAGATTAGGTGTTCAGGGTAAAAATGTTCAGCTGACTGACTCCGATCAATGGAATGTTAAGCGCGAAAGTGATGGTTATTATACTTTAACCCACTTAGGTAGCGGTGAAGTTTTAGACGTGGACAATGCTAGTATGGAGCAGGGCACCAATATTCAGACCTGGTTTAGTAATGGTACGTGTGCGCAGAAATGGAAGATTTTTCGTACATCTGGCGGCGGGTTGACTTTTGAGTCTGCCTGTATGCCTGGGATGGTTATTGACATGAGTAACGCCAGCTCATCTATAGGTACAAATATTCAGCTTTGGCTAACCAACAACACTAATGCTCAAAAATTCCAGTTATATACCGGTCAAACCGTTGCAGACGGATATTACACAATTCGTAGTATGAAGGATAGTGGACGTTCTATAGATGTTTCTGGCGGAAAGAACCAAAACAAAGACAACATTCAACTTTGGTTTAGTAACAATACAGAAGCTCAAAAGTGGCATGTGGAGTATCTCGCAAATACAGATTCCTATAGCATCCGTAATGCGGCGACCGGGCGAGCTATTGATCTTGACAATGCGAGTGTTCGTACCGGTGCTAATATTCAGCTATATGACTATAACGGCACATGCGCACAGCGTTGGAAATTCATTCCAAATAACGACGGGAGCTATACGATTGCCTCGGCTTGCGCCGTAGACTATACTATAGATCTCAGCAGTGGCATACCGTCTGATGGCGCCAACATTCAACTTTGGTTTAGTAACAATACGGAAGCTCAACATTGGAAATTCGTTCAGTGGGAACAAGCGATTCCTGACGGTGTCTATACAATTCATAGCGGATTACAATCTGGCCAAGTTCTTGACGTCGCCTCAGCCCAAGACCGTAACGGTGCCAACATTCAACTTTGGTTTAGCAATGACACTGATGCTCAAAAATGGCAAATTACTTATAACCGCGCCACAGATAGTTACGCTATTCGTAATGTGATGTCGGGCAAAGCACTTGACCTAGTGAATAGCAGTACTTATAGCGGCAATAATATTCAGCTCTACGATCATAACCCCCAAGTTTGCGCTCAGGACTGGAAGCTTACTCTCCGCACTACTGATTATTACAGTTTATCGTCAGCTTGCAATACGGGGTACGCTATCGATTCCCAAAACGGCGACAGCTATAGTGGCAACAATATTCAACTATGGTTTGACAACGGCACTAACGCTCAAATTTGGCAATTTGTTCCTAGTCACTAGTTCACATTATGAGAAACTAATCCCCAGTCTTCCTAGTAATATCCCTAAACTTTCGTGCTAATTTCTGGGGATAAGTATCTTGTAATTCATGTATACGCTGGTTCAAGTCACGAATCTGCTCTTCTTTACTAGATAAAGTTCGCTCCAGTAAAACGCTTTTATAAAATTTTTCCCACCAGAACTCTATCATACTGTCACGCCCTAAATCTAGGGGAATATTTTTAACTATATTCAAATATCCATCCCACAGCTGATCAGAATCCAAATATTTTTTGACTAATTCTTCTACATTATATTTTTTCGGTCGCTTTTGGACGTCTGCAATATTTCGCAATACTTCTTCTTCGCTCAGCGTCCTGTCATGACTAGAGAAATTCTGGGACAGCAAGCTCACAAAAGTCTCTTCGTGAACCGCCGGACCAAACCCATTAAATCCCAAAATCACTACCGGGAGACCGATCGCCATTGCCTCAATTGCCGCTCGATCCATACCAAAGAAACCCGTATAGCCGTTTGGTGCCAGTTCCTCTTGCAAATCTTGACACCAACCACGCAAATTAATTTTCAAACTTCCTTCAGGATGCTCCGCGATGTATTTCTCTATTTGACCCTTACATTCACCGTCTCCAAAAATATCTAGTTGTTTGACTCCTGAACGTTCTATGATTGGTAGGGAATCAAGCAGGGGCTTTGTTTTTTCGGGCGACAATCTTGAGGCGTAAGCCCATTTATTGTTGTTGCCAATTTTTAATTTCGGTAAATTCGACAAAGATACCCCATTTCTCGCCACGTTTGTATTGCAATCTACGAATTTATCTTTATAATAGTCCAGCAAAAAATCTGACACTACAAAACACTGAGGACGTTTTAACTCTAGTAGGCTATAAAAAAATGGATTTAGTATGTCGTCAATTGAAGGTAGAGCGTAAATACTATGAGCCGTGTAGCTTATCGGCAAATGCTGAATCCCGGATGCTAAAACTGCTGGAATAAAACAATGCCAAGGTTGACAATCGATCATATCAATTTCGTTAGTTTTGCAAAAATTAACTAATGCGTCTGTGTTTTGGACTATGGTATAAAAGCTAGTATCCAGCAATGGTAACTGCAATGTATCTTCAAATACGGCTTTATGCTCTGGAGCTAATACGTCACATGCCAAGAAAGATTCTATTCCATGCTTTTTGTAAAAACTAACTAACTCTAGGGTGCGCGTCTCTAGCCCTCCATGCGTAAAATAATCAGATACAAACAAAACCCTTTTCATAGCTATATTATATCACGCCATCTACACTTTTTGCGTTGTCCACCTTTGAAATCGAGGAACCTATGATACAATAAACATATGACAGGAAAAGTATCTCCGACAACCCAGACTCACCACAAACAGCAAAAGGAACGCAATCTCACTCTTATAAAAATATTCTATATTACGTGTTATGCTATCGTTCCGCTCTTTTTTGTTATATTCTACATCTTCATGACCAAAACTTATGAAGATATCCTCCATACTCGTTGGCACTATCATCAAGCACTGCCAGATATTTTTTCTCACGTTTATCATTTTATCCCGCGGCTTGGTGAGTTCTATCAGCGCATTGTTATGCAGTTTATGACCACTCAAGTTAGTTTTGGTTTTGATCTTTGTTTTCGTCTATTGACCGCAGCGATGTCCGCGGGTTTAATCTATGCATTAACCGCTTTTGTACTTCGCCGTCACCCAAAGCTTCAATGGAAAGACGTTATTATCTACCTCGGCCTCTTTATTGTATTGATGGGCTTCGAAATGGCAGAAGTTTTTCTCTATCGCTTTTCCTATGTTCATAACTACATTCTTGCTACGCTCGTTTTCGTCGTCTTTCTTTTACCGTACCGTTTCGCCTCGCGTTCCAATAATCCCCTCGCTTACATCGGTATGCTAATTCTTGGCTTTCTTCTTGGTATTTCTACCGAGATTACGCCGATTGCTGTTCTAATTGTGCTGGTTGGTCTCGCCATCTATCTCAAAATCTCCAAAACTCTTACCTGGAAAGAGTTTTGGAGATGCTACCATCTCCAAATTACCGGAGTAATTGGTATCATTTTTGGCCTTCTCTTCTTTTATCTTGGGGCTGGATTGTCGGCTCGTACAGGAGGTGCCTATAGTGAAATTTATGATTATATCTCGCTTGGAGGATTATTCTCAAACCCGATCAAAACTTTTGGCAAAATAATCTGGCATGCTTGGTACAACATACGTTATCTAACATTTGGTTTGATTTTTGTACTTTTCATTCTTCTCCATGAGTTCGTTCAGGCAAATAAGACTCACAGCCATGGTCGTTTTGCTCTACAATGTAGCCTTTTCGCCTTTGATATTCTTTTTATTGGTGCCGCCTCATTAATCAAGGTTCACGACGATCTTTACCCGCGCTTCATGATGCCGGTGTATACTGCCATCTTTGCTAGTATCGCGATCTTTTTCTATCAGAACTATCTCAACTTCAGTCAAAAGACCCCCAAAGTTTTCCGCTTCATAGGTATAGCTCTTGCTGTGATTTCTTTAATTATGACCGTCGATATGTCCTATGGTATAGTTTCGTACTTTAAGGCCATCCGTCCTATCGTCTCCGAGAATGTAAATATCGATGCGGACGAATTTATTCGTATCGATCCGACCAATACCTATGATATGACTCCATCGCCACTATTTAAATTTGTTCAGCTCACGCCTTTTGATTGGGGCCCGACTCAGTCTAGTTATCTCAAATACGGAACGAAAGCAGGGCACTTTTGCCATAACCTCCCCTCTTGTGCTATAATGGAACAATGAAAAAAGTTTTATCCATTTTCGGCACACGCCCTGAAGCAATTAAGATGGCGCCCGTAGTTAAGGAGCTCGAGCGACACCCAGAAATTACTTCCGTTGTCTGCGTAACGGCGCAACATCGCACTATGCTCGACCAAGTCCTCGAAATTTTTCAGATTACTCCAGATTATGATCTCGATATTATGAAGCAGGGTCAGACATTGACCCATATTACTGCATCGGTCCTCCGTGGCATTGAGGAGGTTATTATTAAAGAGCAGCCCGATCTCGTTCTAGTACATGGTGACACTACTACCGCTATGGCTGCCGCGCTTGCTGCTTTCTACCAGCAAGTTCCTGTTGGCCATGTTGAGGCTGGTCTACGTACGTACCAAAGGTATTCACCTTTCCCGGAAGAGATGAATCGCCAAATTATCGACCGTATTGCGGAGTATCTTTTTGCTCCGACTAATACTAGCGAACAACATCTTCGCAAAGATTTAAACCAGGATCAGCATATTTATGTTACGGGCAATACCGCGATTGACGCTCTTAAGACTACTGTACGCCCAGAATACAAGCATGAAATATTAGATTGGGTAGGGAATGATCGTTTGATTTTGCTTACGGCTCATCGTCGGGAAAACCTTGGAGACCCTATGCGCCATATTTTTCGTGCCGTTAAACGACTCGTGGATGAATTTGATGACGTAAAGGTAGTTTATCCAGTACATCTAAATCCCAAGGTCCAAGAAGTTGCTCACGAAATCCTCGGAGACAATGATAAGGTACGCCTCATTGAACCGCTTGATGTCCTAGATTTTCATAATTTCATGGAGCGAGCTTATTTTATTATGTCCGATAGCGGAGGAGTACAGGAGGAAGCTCCATCGCTTGGTAAGCCAGTTCTTGTGCTGCGTGATACCACTGAGCGTCCCGAAGGCGTTGAAGCTGGCACCTTGAAACTTGTTGGTACCGATGAAGAGGATATATATAACGCCGCAAAGCAATTATTGAGCGATAAAGTTGAGTATGATAAAATGTCTCAAGCAGCCAATCCGTACGGTGATGGTAACGCCAGTAGTCGTATTGTAAAAACTATTATTTCGGGAGGAAAGAATGTCCAGTGAAATTGATGAGTTGAAGAAACGCAACGAACAACTCCAGCGCGAAAATGAAGCTTTACGTCGCCTCGTTAACTCGCGCCGTTTTCGTGCCGCCGATCGATTAGGAAACCTATACAACCAAGTCTTGCCAATAGAAACAAAACGACGAGAAGTCATTAATTCTACTATGCGTGGCGTACGTAAAATAGCCCACGGACGCAAGGATCGTTGGGTTAAGGAGAATGCTGCGCAGGTTGCCAAGCTTGCCGCTGGTCACGATCGTGTAATAGTCATCGATAGTATTGCGTATCACACAAAAATTAAACAGCGTCCACATCACTTAGCGCAAAGTTTTGCCGATCTTGGATACCTTGTAATTTATCTAGAGCCCACAAATCTGACATGTTCCTATCGTAAGATTACGGACAACATAATTACTATCAATAGTCACAAATATCTATCGCAGATCCGAGCAAAACACCGCTATTTCCTTCTTCCCAATACCATGAGTATGCCCTTCTCGGACTTAAAACAAGTTTTAGGATGGGGATATCGCTTAATCTACGACTATATTGACGACTTTCACGAAGATATTTCTGGCGATCTTACTGCTCAGCGTGAAATTTGGGAGCAATTGCCAAAACTCAATCCTGCCGTCTGCAGTGTAACCGCCAAGCAACTCCAAAAGGAAATTACCGAACATCTCAAGACCAAAAGCTGTCCAATCGTCATGGCTCCAAATGGGGTGATTATTGAGCATTTCGATTATCGCACCCAAAATGATGACGAGCCCAAAGATTTAAAGCCAATTATCCAAAAAAATCATCCTATTGTCGGCTTCTATGGTGCGCTTGCCCCTTGGATTGATTTTGATCTTATTCATCAGGTGGCAGTGAATCACCCAGAGTGGGAGATTGTTCTGGTTGGAATGGATTACGGCGGTGCTCTTGCCGAGCTAAAGCCGGCAGATAACATTCATTGCCTGGGCGCTAAGCCATATGATAAGCTCATTGATTACGCTAAACATTTTGACTGTGCAATTATTCCATTCAAGAACGGCGAAATCGCTAAGGCTACCTCTCCAGTAAAGCTCTTTGAATATATGGCTACTGGATTACCTACGGTCTGCACCAGAGACCTACAAGAGTGCCGCGGATATGATTATGTATATCTTGCGAAAGACAATGCTGATTTCGAGAACAAACTACAACAGGCCATTCTTGATCATGATAATCCAGATTGCCGAGCACGCTTAGTTGAACAGGCTACAGAAAACACTTGGCCTCAGCGCGCGACGGCAATCGACGAGGCTCTTCGCTCCACAGAGAAATAAAGCAGACGCATACGCATACGCCTCTTACTTAGACCTAGAGCGTCGTACGGAACGAATATGCGAAATCCTCCAGCGCAATCCAATCAGTAGTAATAATATGCTTGTTGAGAGCCTTATTCGCTGTCGATTGATGCGTCTCGCCCATTCCCGTAAATGCTGATAACTCTTTTGCCAATTACACCATTTTAACGCTGATGTTTTTACGACGCTTGTTTCTGTCCCAAAATTATACCAGTATAGTGGTTCAAGTATAAACTCAATCTCACCCTTTGCCACTTCTAAGTATTCTAATACGAATTTCGTATCTTCTGCGAAGTTCCAGTCCTCGGCGAATCTGAGATTATATTTACGTATTGGTTCGGCCTTGTAAATTTTACCAGTTACGTTATACATTCGCCCGTCCAACAGCATGAGCCAAATTATGTATGTCGCCAAACTCTCGTGCTCACGGCGTTTATGTCGCCTACTAACACAAGTCAATTTGACAGTATTATTAGTTAAATTAGTATAGCGCTTCCCAGCCACTGCTAGAGCGGTCAAGGTGTTACTGACCATACTCGCCACTAGCTTTGTGATTAATTTATCGTCAAAATCATCATCTGAATCTATAAAGCATATATACTCGCCCCTTACTTTTTCTAGTCCATGATTTCTCGCTGCACTCGGACCCGCATTCTCCTGATGAAATATTTTCAAGCGGTCGTCCCGCACGTCTTGCTGTAACTGCTTGAGTTTCTCCAGGCTATCATCAGTGGAACCGTCATCAATTACGATTATCTCAATATGCCTATATGCTTGGTTCAAAAGCTTTTTTATAATTTTTACGACAGAATCTCCCGTATTCCATACTGGGATTATAATTGAAACCAGAGGAGAGTGTGGCTCTTTCATCTTACCATTTTACCATACTTATGATATAATTACCCCATGAAGATCCCTCAAGTTTGGAATAAACGTAACCGCATTCTCCTCAAAGAATTAACGAAAACCGACTTTAAATTGCGCTATCAAGGTTCAGTTCTCGGGTACTTATGGGCTCTATTACGTCCACTGCTCCTTTTTGCTATTCTTTATATAGTTTTTGCGAAATTGCTACGCTTTGGTAACGATATCCCGCACTACCCAGTCTACCTCTTGACTGGTACCGTTCTCTGGAATTTTTTCACCGAATGCGCCAACCAGGGTATTCAAGCCATGGTTTCACGCGGCGATCTGATTCGTAAAATCAGCTTCCCGAAATACATCATTGTTGTCGCGGCTACGTTAACTGCCGTCATCAATGTTAGCATTAATCTTGTCGTCATCGTAATTTTTGCGCTATTAAACGGCGTCACTCCGAGCTTATCCTGGCTCTTAGTTCCGTTTCTTATTCTGGAATTATACCTCTTTGCTCTTGGTATCGCCTTTCTCCTTGGGGCTATCAACGTCAAATATCGTGATATCGGCTCGATCTGGGAGGTGATTTTGCAGGCACTATTCTATGCCATCCCGATTATTTATCCTATTTCAATGATTGCCTCTACGAGTAGATTGGCAGCTAATGTTATCCTTATCGACCCTATTGCGCAGGTCATTCAAGATGTTCGTTTTTGCCTTATTACCCCAGAGACCGTGACATCTTGGAACTATATTGGTATTTGGGGTGGCCTAGTTGCGATTCTTATCGTCATGGTCGTATTATTGATCGGATCTCTCGTGTTTCGGAAAAAGTCTAAGTTTTTTGCGGAGGAAATCTAATGTCGAAACAATCTATCGGTAGTCGTCGAGAAGCAATTGATCCTAAGAGCGACATCGCTATCCAAGTTCGCGATTTGCATAAGACCTTCCAACTCCCCACTGAACGTGCTTGGGGGTTGAAGCAAGCGATATTTAATCGTCTTAAGGGGGTTAAAGGTTTTACTGAGCAAAAAGTCCTAGACGGCATTAATCTTGAAGTGAAAAAAGGCGAATTCGTTGGTATCGTCGGTCGTAATGGCTCAGGTAAATCAACTTTGCTCAAGATTATTGCTGGAATTTATTATCCTAGCGCTGGCGATGTTTGGATTAACGGTCGACTAGTCCCTTTTATTGAGCTAGGTGTCGGCTTCAATTTTGAACTTACTGGGCGCGAGAATGTTTATCTGAACGGCGCCATGCTCGGATTTAGCAATGCTGAAATTGACGCTATGTATGATGACATCGTTGAATTTGCCGAGCTAAAAGATTTCATGGATCAGAAATTAAAAAATTACTCATCTGGCATGCAGGTTCGACTCGCTTTTTCGATTGCTATCCGAGCCAAGGGTGATATATTGATTCTTGATGAAGTTCTAGCTGTTGGTGATGCTGATTTTCAGAAAAAATGTAATGATTATTTCGAGTCTCTACATGGTAAGCAGACCGTCATCTTAGTCACGCATTCAATGGAAAACGTCTTAAAGTTTTGTGACCGAGCAGTCATGATTGAGGGCGGTAAAATAGTAAGTGAAGGCTCGCCAAGCAAGGTGGCAAAGGCTTACGAGGGGCTCTGGAAGTAGGCGCTATACTATACCTAGTTGTACTTTCAATACAGTAGGTTATTATAGATAAAATATGTTATAATAGGTCTATGAAAAAGGATTTTGGCCTTATTTTCCATGTTTTTCTAGTTCTGGGCGATGCTTTTGCTGTTCTCTTATCTTTCTTGGTTGCTTATCTCGTCCGCACCCACCTCGATCAGCGTCCGTTTTACTTTGAATCCGAGCCTCTTGAATTCGCTATTTCGATGCTCTGGCTTCTCCCTCTATACATTATCGTCATTGCGGCTTTCGGTCTCTATCGTAAGTCGATTTTTATAAAAAGGAATCGCTGGTCCGAAATTTGCCGCCTCTTTCTCGCCTCGGTCGTCGGTATGATGACAATTATCAGCTACGACTTCTTTTTCCAAATTGACATTTTCCCAGTCCGCACAATGGCATTTTACGCCGTTTTTTCTTGCTTCATTTTCTTAGTTATCTTCCGCGGCCTCGTCCGCTTGATTCGCAATCTTACTCTCAAATCCCGCCGCGCTACTCTTCGCGCCGTCATCATTGGTAGCACGAAAAACACCGAGTATCTCGCAAATTATATCGCTGCTTTTCCTGAATCTGGTTTTACGCTCGCTGGGGTTGTCGCTTCATCGAAATATATCCCTAGAGACCTCCGTCGCAAGCAATATTCCTCGCTCAAAGAGGCTTTGAAACGCGCCAAACCCGACGTGATTTTCCAGACCGACGATCGTAATACGGAGTACGTTTACCGTCAGGCAGTTAATCGTCACCTCCTCTATTATTTTGTGCCTTCCAGCGCCATGTTGACCGCTCAGATGGGGGAACTTGAATTGGTCGGTGATACTCCTGCGATTCTCGTTCAAGTCACACCGCTTGCCGGCTCTGCCCGTGCCGCGAAACGCGCTTGCGATATTATACTCAGTCTAATCGCGCTCGCTATCGCTGCTATCCCGATGCTCATCATCTGGATTCTCGAGAAGGCCTCCGATCCAAAAGCCCCTGCGATCTATGCTGACACTCGCCTCTCGCGCTATAACCGCCGCGTGAAGATCTATAAATTCCGCTCCATGAAGCCCGAATATTCCGGCATGACACCCGAAGCCGCTTTCGAGAAAATGGGCAAACCTCAGCTGATTAAAAAATACCGTGCGAATGGCGACATGATTGCAGACGACCCCCGGATTACGAAACTCGGTCATTTTCTCCGCTCTAGTTCTCTCGATGAGCTACCTCAGCTTTTTAATGTACTTAAAGGCGACATTTCTTTCGTCGGCCCACGCGCCCTTGTCCCCGGAGAGTTGCGCCATTATGGCGATCGCTCTATGCTTCTCTCGGTCAAATCTGGCCTCACCGGTCTCGCCCAGGTCTCTGGTCGCCGCGATATTAGTTTCGAAGAGCGTCGCGCTCTCGATATCTACTATATCCAAAATTGGTCGCTCGCTCTCGATTTTCGTATCATGCTTCGCACTATCGGCGCTGTTTTGTTTAGAAAAGGAGCAAAATAGCCATGAAAGTTGCTCTCGTTTGTGATTGGTTGACCACGCCTGGCGGCGCTGAAAAAGTTTTGCTTGAGCTCCATCGTATGTATCCGAGCGCTCCGATTTACACCTCGCAGTACCGTAAGAAGGGAATTAACTGGTTTAATGACGCTACAGTCAAAACCGGTTGGCTCAACATCTTTCCCGCCGGTCTACGCAAATTCCTCGGTCCTCTGCGTCAACTTTATTTCTCGCACCTCGACCTCTCGGGTTATGACCTCGTAATTTCCGTTACCGGCGCCGAAGCCAAGAGTATTAAAACCCGTAAAAAGCCACGCCGACAGCGAACTTGTACAGCGCGTACAAGTTCAACCGCATTCCACCTCTGTTATTGTCATGTTCCGACTCAGTATTATTGGCAAATGTATGATAAGTATCTCGAACACCCTGGCTTTGGCCTCCTCGATCCGCTCGCCCGCCTTGGGATTAAACTCCTTGTGAAACCTTTACGCAAGGCTGATTTCCGTGCCGCTCGCCGCCCAGACCAGTTTGTTACGATTTCGAGCTACGCCGCTGAACAGATTGAGCATTATTATCACCGTGTCGCCGAAGTCGTCGCTCCGCCAGTCGAAGTCGGGAAATTCTCCCAGACTCATCGCCGCCCGAAGTTATCCACAGACTTTTCCACAGGCTACTATGTGATTTCTTGTCGCCAAGCCCCCTGGAAGCGTGTCGATCTCGCGATTAAAGCTTGCATGGAACTTAAAAAACCTCTACTCGTGATTGGTGACGGCGCTGAACATGCCAATCTTATCAAGCTCGCCAAGGATTCGCCCTATATCCAATTCATCCCTTGGATCAACGCTACCGAACTTTCCGCCTACCTCGAATATGCTAGCGCTTATATTTTCCCCAGTATGGAGCCTTTCGGCATTGCCGCCGTCGAGGCCTTGGCCGCTGGATGTCCGGTAATTGCCTATGCTGAGGGCGGTAGTCGTGACATCGTCCAGCCAGGGAAGAACGGCATGCTTTTCGACGAGCAGACCGTTGATTCGCTAGTCGCTGCTATTAAGGATTTCGAGACGCAGAAATTTAAACGCTCTGTTATTAAGCAGACTGCTCAAGTTTTTAAGGCGCAAAATTTCCAAAAAGGTATCAAGAAGCTCGTCGCGACTGCCCTGTCCGAGCAACCCAAGCCAGCCAAATTGCAAAATCCTGAAGCTGACGAAACCTCTAATTCCGAGCCGAGCGCATAACCATGAAATACCTCAAGCGTTTTCTCATCGTCCTCGTCTACCTCTTGCCGGCCGCCCTCTATTGTAGCTACTATCCTATTATCAAGCTCGGCGAAACCAACTCCATGAACTTCGAACTCTCCCTCCCCCTGATTTGGCTTGTATTGTTTGACATCGTCTCCTTCATTAGCCTGATAGGGATAGGGAAGAAACGTCGGTCGCATACGTCTTCTAAGAAACTCTCCGCGACCAACGGGGAGCGGGCGAAGCAAGGAGTCCCCGTAACGACGGGCGACGACGAAGCGGGTTTCGTAAAGACGCATGCGACCGACGTTTCTTTAGCTATTTCCGATCGGCGTTTTTTCCTCTTCTCCCTTTTCCCATTTTTCGCCACCCTTTCCATCTTCTGGTCCGCAAACCCTACTCGTGCCATCCTTACCGCCGGCATTATTTGGCTAGTTTTCTTTGCCGTATTCTCTTTAATCTACGTTTTGCCCCTCCTAGAATTACCGGGGAATTTTAAACGCAATTGCCTCCGCAGTTTTTTCATCGCCTCGGTCATTGCCTGTTTGATTTGCTGGATTCAATGCCTCCTCGACATCGCCGGCCTCGCTCGCGAGACCACCCTCATGTGCCGCGGCTGTACCTATCTCTCTTTTGGCTTTCCGCACCCTTCCGGCCTCGCCATCGAACCTCAATTCATGGGCAACCTCCTCCTCGCCCCTACTCTAACCTCCCTCTATCTCCTGATTTTTAATGTGCAAAGTGGAGGAGAAAAGAAGAGTCTTGTCATGTTGTGTATTCTTTTCTCCTCCACCCTCTTCCTTACCTTCTCCCGCGGCGCCATTTACGCTTACGCTGTCGCGCTTGTAATCATGCTTATTTTTGCCATTCGCCGCCATGTTTTCCGCGCCAGCCTAGTTGCTATCCCGATTGCGACCTTCCTCGCGATTACCGGCATCCAAGGTATTTTTACTGTCATTGGCCCCACTCACGGCAGCTTCATCGATGGCGTTTCTAAATCAATCCACCAGCTCTCTCTTGGCATTATCGACATTCGCCCCAAATCTCCGTCAGTAAGCGTTGAAGACTCCTCAGAATCCACCCCTGTTAGCTCCCCAGAAGCCCCAGAGTCGCCCTCTGATTCCGGACCTTCCACGGATCAAGCCTCAACGGAAGCTACCCCAGAAGAGCCCGAAAATGCCGAAAATCAGCCCTATTTCGAGGGTTATGTCGCCGAATCCACCACCGCTCGCCTTAATCTTAATAGAGCGGCCCTCGACACCTGGCTTTCCGCCCCCGGACACGCCGAATCTAGCCTGAGTATTGGCCTCCATTGTCATTTCTTCTTGCCTGGAACGGGGCCCGCCTGCACCGCTTCCGTTCCGCTTACTCCGACTAGCGTTCTCTTTGGCGTCGGTCTCGGAGGCGCTGGTACCGCTATGTATCTTAATTCTTTCATCACAGATATCAACAGTCCGAAAGAAATTGTCCAACATCAAGGCTTCTCCCTACTCCTTGAGCTCGGTCTCGTTGGCATCGCTCTGGCCATTTTCTCTCTGTTAATTGCCTTCTTCCCGCAGTTTTTCTCTCGTCGCTTCCTCGACGGCAAAGCTGCCAAAGTTCCTGAAAGTACCCAGAAGTCTGAAAAAATCTCCGAAACCGCCAAAAATCCTGCCCAAAAAGCTCCACCCAGCCCTTTTTGGCGACACCCCGCCCTGCCTCTGCTCGCTGCCCTGATTATTGCCTATCTCGTCACGCTCAATTTCTTCTCCGGTCTCCCCAATGCTCTCCAAATATACCTCATGCCACCTCTGTTGTACTATATATTCGTCGACGACTCTGCTTCACGAGATGTCAAAAAGCCCAAAAAAGCCCTTGCGCGAAGCTCCAATGCGTGATAAAATAAAACTACGTCGCGGGATAGAGCAGCCTGGTAGCTCGTTTGGCTCATAACCAAAAGGTCGTTGGTTCAAATCCAACTCCCGCAACCAAAATGGCGTACATACTGTCCCCCCACAGATGTGCGCCATTTTGGTATTGATGTATATTCCTACTATCAAAAAGAAGGCACTCTATTGTCCCAATACAGGGACGCAAATGCCTTCAATACCATAATTCTATCATACCTAGGAGTACACGTCAATAATCTTTTGATTTTTTGTGATTAATATAATCCGCCTAATCCCGGTAGAGTTATGAGCCAAATAATACTTGATTCTAGCTAACGCCTGAGCTGTGCCCATGCTCCCTGGTTTCAATAAACTAATAATAATTTTGTCGGATTGCTTCTTTGCCTTTCGTAGATTATCCTCAATTGTATGCTTGCCTCTTCCTCTGATATTCTTAATTTCCCATAAATCGCCCCCATTGACGACCTTAATATCAGGCGTAGAGCTGATACTACGTGGCACAAACTCCACGTTACTATGAAATAGCTTCGTACATAGTTCTGCGACGGTCAGTTCATATTTGTCTGGTTTTGGCCTAAGGCTACTCGGTACGATTAGTTTATATTTATTCGTCTTCATTGGCCGCCTCATTACTCTTGAGATTCAATTCGCTTAGCATATCGATAATATCGTCAGCCATCTCCAAAAATTGATTAATCTTCTTTCGCACATCTCGTGGTAGTACAGAGCTATATTTACACGAAGCGCTTAACTCCCAACCGTCGCCAGACTCAAAGACCCCTCGCTCTTTCTCAAAACTTTTGCTGCCTGTATCTCTAGACGTTAAGGCTTTTGGTTTATCTTGAGGTGGCTGCTCGTTTTTCGATGGGGATTCCTCCTGCGTAACATCCGCAGCACTCTCTGTTTCTGAATTCATTAGAATCGAATCTGTCCGAATAACTCCATGCTCAAGACGGCCCGCGAAAGCTGCTGATTCGCGAAATACCCTTGCTGCGGTCTCCGCAGCCCTGCTTGAAATGCCATAATTTCTTGAAAGAATATTCTCGAGCATTTGCGGTAGCGCCTGTTCAGCATAAGACTGTAATAGCTTATTGTACAGTGCAGGGGTCTCACAAGCTTCGACGATTGCTTTATTTTTTTCTTCATTGCTAGTGTAGTTAAGGATCCTTTCGGCTAATTCTGACATGGAATAGGTGCTTCCAGAACGAGACAATAAACCGAAATATCCACAAGACGCAATTCTACTAGCAGAAATCCCATTTACACCCTTATAACCTAGGGCTTGCGCCGCCTCTTCGCGCGAATAAGGCCCTTTACCTAGTCTCTCGCGTAGCGTCGCCACGTCCTCGATCGCCGTTTCAAGGTTGCTGCTCGGATACGGGGAACTACGCTCGGTGTGTTTCTTATTCACGGTGTTTTCTGTTGCATTCGCCATATGATACCTCCTGTTCGTTATTTATCTATAATTACAGTATAGCCAGCGATTCAGTGAATGTCAAGAACGAAATGGTGAATAAAATGAAACAAAAACTAACGCTCCAAAATTATCTCTGTAAAATAGCCAAGAGCTTGAGATAGAACATGTACATTCGATTCATTAGCTATCATGAAAAGTAGTTTACGCTCCATGCGACTTGGAAACTGTGCCCGTTTTCTTGAAGTTAGCTCAGCTACGCTGACGATTACTTTTCCACACCTGCGCAAAACCGCCCCATTGACACAAAGCTAGAACGTTATATACTCTAACTTGCTTCTATCCCAAGAAATAACCATAATAAGTATTGACTTTTTCGCCAATCTGTGCTACAATGAAAGAATAAGCACATGAGGGGAGTACTTAGGCATATTAACAGATAGCCTTCTACCCCCTCCGACATAAAAAGGAGGAGAATAAAAATGAAGAAAAATGTAGTATTGACGGTAGCAATGACCATGGTAGCGGTTCTGATTTGTGTGGGGTTTGGTTTTCATCTTGGCGCGAAGCAGGCGGCCAACGTAGATTATCTAAAGAACCCTGCACTTGATGCAGCCTGGTCTTCAGATTATCCCGTAGGCGTCGGCACCAACAGCCCCGAGGATGCGCCAAAAGAGCCTTTTGTTACTGCTGGCGAGCTAATTGAAGAAACCGACGATTTCGGTTGGCTATTATTGCCTGCCGTGTCACTGTCCTTAGACGGTATAGCTGTGAAAGCTGCGCTTTCGACCAACACAGAGTGGAAAACTGCAACCAGCTATCAGGCAACCCTTCAGTTACCTGACGAAGTCTTTATTGACGGCTCAGATTGTAAGGCAGACGTCTACTATCCGACATCGCTAAAAGCCGGTGAAACCGGCACGATTATTGTAATTGTGTCGTCTGATAACGGTTATACTTATTGTGGCTATTGTCAGTTCACGGCTGCCGACAATCTGCAGATTGTTTATGGCAGTGATCACCCGCAGGTAACGTCTGGCGGAGATTTTGACACGTCGCTTGATGGTTACCGGTTAGATGTTAATTTCTACACCGCCGCTACTCCCGAGCATCGCAGTAATCGTGACGGTTCAGCCGGTCATTATGGAGCATGGGGAGACATGACCATAGAGTTTATCGACATTACTGATACTACTGATCCGCGGGTTTCATTGCTCGACAACATCTAAACTATTTTTCTGAAAGGAGGCCGTCTTATCAAAAAGCGCCACTTAGTGGCGCTTTTCTCATGTCAAATTTACTTCCTACTCCACCCCGCCGCTCGTCTCTTCGGTATCATCAACCTTGACTTCTTCGTTCAAGCCTTTCATTGGTTTTTTCACGTTCTGCATCAACCAAGCCTTCAGTGTCCGCATCCTCTACCGCGCCGTCCTCGTCCGTCTCGCTCAGCGCATTTAACAGGGAATCTTCCGCATTCTTGCGCTTCTTCTTTTCTGGTGCCTTGGCTAGTTCAATATCAAGGTCATACCCCGTCAACTTCGACGCCAGCCGCACGTTTTGCCCCTGACGACCAATCGCAATCGACTGTTGGTCCTCGGTGACATAAACTTTCGCTTTCTTTCCGTCGATCTCGACTTTCATAATCTCCGCTGGGCTCAATGCCTCGCGAATATACTCCGACGGATTATCGCTCCAGTTAATAATGTCGATTTTCTCGCGGTCGCCAATCTCGTTCATAATCGCCTGCACGCGAATCCCGCGCCCGCCAACGAACGTCCCGACCGGATCCACCCCTGGCACGGTCGACATGACGGCAATCTTCGTCCGGCGACCCGCCTCGCGCGCAATTCCGCGAATCTCGACCGAGCCATTTTCAAGCTCTGGCACTTCCTGGCGGAACAGATACTCGATGAATTCCGCACTCCCGCGCGACAAAATCAGCTGCGCCCGCGCATCATCATGCTCGACGCCCTTAATATAGACCTTTAATCGCTCGCCGACCGTGTAATATTCACCATCAATTTGTTCACTGCGCGGCATAATCCCGGTCGCCTTACCGAGGTCAACCCGTACCACTCGCGGCTCAACTCGCGCCACCACCCCAGTCATAACCGTACCGATTTTATCCTCAAACTCCGACAAAACCGCATCGCGTTCTGCCTCGCGTAGTCTCTGGACAACTACTTGTTTCGCCGTCATCGCTGCTACGCGTCCGAAATCCTTCACCTCTTCTTTTTCTTCAATCAGATCGCCAATCTGCGCATCTGCCTTGATTTTCTGAGCCTCTGCTAGCGGAATCTCCGTCGCCGGGTTATAAGCGACATCATCTTCAATCACTTCGCGCTCAATATACACGACCGCTTCGCCGGTCTTCGTATTCAACATTGCGCGCACGTTCATGTCTTTGTCGCCATTATCCTTGCGCCATGCCGCCGCAATCGCCATCTGGACGACGTCCAAGACCGCCTCTTCCGGCAAACCTTTTTCTTCCGCAATGACGTTCACCATCGCGCCTAACTGTTTGAGATCCAAACCTTCCATTTTACTCCTTTGTCTTACATTTGCTGTACATTGTACATACAACTGATATACATCTGCAATACATCTCCGCAGCCCCCGCGCAAGCTCCACGCAAAAACCGCCCCTCTTCGGGTCGGTCAATATCAGTATACCTCCATTGTACCGCAAATCTCCACTCTGTCAAGCAAAAAGGCCCCACCGTACTCGGCGAAGCCTCTAACTTATCCCTTTGGTCGGATGGTGACTTCGTAATCTTTATGCTCAAACATCATCTCGCAATTCACCGGTTGATTGCGCGTCGCATCCTTCAGCTTTGCCGCCAGATCTTCCAGTCGCAGC
Source organism: uncultured Candidatus Saccharibacteria bacterium (assembly GCA_947367565.1). Classification (GTDB taxonomy): domain Bacteria; phylum Patescibacteriota; class Saccharimonadia; order Saccharimonadales; family Saccharimonadaceae; genus Nanosyncoccus. Next base: position 23,104 of record CANBEI010000008.1, read on the forward strand.
TTCTCCTCTGGTGTCGCCACCTGTAGCATTCGCTCAAACAGGGAACTTAAATTCACTGTCTTGGTGACTTCCAGCTCATTGTAGGTCGCTAGGAAACTATCAATCGCCTTCTTCTCGCGGTAAGCGACCAGCATCGGCCCCCAGTTCTCCTTCTTCCCGAGCACCCGATAAATCGCCTTCTTGCCCGGCGTGCCAATCTCTTTCGTGCACTGACCGACCTGTGCCATCGACGGCAAATCATTCGGCCCCAGACCCAGGTGAGCTTGCATGCGCACAATCCCCTCTAGGCAATCGTCCGCATCATATTCTTTCTTGTCTGGTCGCACCTCTGCCCCGCTAGCCCGTAGCTCCGCTTTTGTTGTCTGTCGCTTCGCTACTTTCTGCGCCTCGAGCTCCAGCTCCATTTCCTCTAAAACCCGCGGTCGTTCCTCCAGGCTAGTCTCGAGATAGCGGTCCAGGCAAATTGCCCAGTTTTCCTTCTTCAGGAAACGCCGCTGATACGACTCTCCATGCGGAATTGCCAATATGCGCGCATATTGGCTGACCTCACGTAGCGAGGGCAGCCGTTTAATCTTTAGATGCTCCTGGACTTTGATAATCCCTTTCAGATAATCTTCCAGAGAATAGGTCATGAGATGTTCCGCCACTCTCAAACTTCGGCGTTCCGCCGACTCCTTTTCGTTCTTCGCCTGTTCGCGCAGTTCATATGCCTGTTTCAGACGTATCCTGACGCTCTCCCAAGCTCCAAACTCCTGCAAAATCCGCTGATACTCATCGGGCCAGCTTTTCTTTACGGTAATCCAGCTCGGCTCACGCCCGCTTTCATCCCAGATTTTTAGCAGCCATGCCAACCATTTCTTTTCTCTTAGAATTTTCTCCTGCTTAGAAGCCTCCAATTTCTCGATTTCTATCGCTGTCTGCATTTTACCACCCCTTCCATCTCGTGCAGACTTTCTTTACTGGGTCACTTTTTGTGGGATAATACTGACAAAGTACTCCACCCCATCTCCTAATTATAGCACACATTGCCAAAAAAGTCAATACTATTTATGCTTTTTAGCTAATAAAGTCAAGTCATTCCAGCGGCGACGCGCTTGACGTTCCGATTTAAAATTGATAAGATAGAAATGTATTTTGTTGGAGTTAGCCTTGCTTCTTTGGAGCGAGGCTAACTTTAGCTTCTAAGCTAAGGCTGAGACATAGACGTCCAATTTTCACCACCATACTCAACACTCCTTTCTCCCGCCTTGTGACCAATTTGGTTTGTTAAGGCGCCGCCTACGCGGCAGTATATAACAAAACGTCGCAAAATTACAACCCCTACCATTGACATTTTCACTAATCCGTGCTACAATAATAGCAATCCTCTAGGAGGATTTGATTTTGATGACGTCTCGCCAGATATGTAGTCGTCATCTCAAAATAGCACATTGACAGGGAGAGCAGTTATCTAACAATGTGCCAGTCATATAGTTGGCGTAAGCCAGAAAGGGGGACTATATTATGTCCAATGTAATCAAAAAACGCACTGAAGCCAAACTACCTAACACTCTCAGCGAAAAGGGTAAACACAAAGTCGAAAAATACGGCTGGCCCTATTTTAAAGCTGGAATCATCTTTACTAATGGTCGCGGCGAATTTCTCTTAGTAAGAGAAGCCAAAGAACAGCAGTTGCAGGAGAATGGCGAAAAGGAATGGGTGCCGACCGAGAACGGCAAGTGGAATTTACCATGTGGTCGTCTTCGGAAATGGGAAGATTTCGATATGGCTGCCAGCCGTGAAGGCTCAGAGGAAAGTGGGTATGATTTTGACATGGGTTGTATCCGGCATATCGGGTTTAGATTTGATATTGATAACCCGTATATTATCGTAATCTATCACGCCGATCATCCTTACGACATCAGCATCACCAATCCGCCGAATCCTGAAGAAATTGCTGAAGTTGGCTGGTTTGACTACCAAGAAATCTTAGATCTACATGCTGCTGGGCAGTTACGCAACCCGGAGTTAACCTTGAGTGCCGTTCATAATGAGCGTGCAAATGTTGTTATTCCGGAAGAAGCTATCACAGTTTATACGTCTAAGTTTTCGAGAGGAGAATAGTATGCCAAGAAAATATCAAAATCCTATTACTCGGCAACGCGGTAGAACAATTAGACTACTGGAGACAGCAAAACGCTTGAACAAGAAGTGCTATGTACTGCTGGATGTCACGCATGGTCAAAGTCATGATGATATCTTAGATGACGCAATGGATTTACTTGGCGGACGAGCTCTACTGAATCAGTCGTTTGAAGTAGCAGAAATAGCAGACAGCGTATGTGTTCGTTCAGAACGGAGTTGGATTATCAGGCCAGAGGACGCTATGTTCGTCGAGGGGCAACCTTTTAGTTTGTCGACAGCACAGAGACCAGAGGAACCTGCCGAACAGGGAAGCTCACAGCTTTGGCATTTCGCAGGGGGACTTTCTATCGGTAGAGATGAAGTAGGCTTTTGCGAGTACGATGCTGTTCAACGGCACGGTAATATCATCATCGCCTTCAATGGCAGTCTCATTCCGTCGCTCACTGCTAAATTCCCGCATCTGGAGCAAAAAATCAAGGTATTTAAGCCCGAAGAATATGATTGGCTGCTCAGTAACTGGTAAAACAAGCATATGCTTGTTACGATAACCTCCACGCCGTGGAGGTTATTTTCAGCTTTTGTGCTAAAATTAACCCATGAAGCGTCTTGAATTTCTTAGTAATGTCCTGAAAGCCGCAATTTCCGTGACCGGCGTACTCATGCTCATCGGTTGGCTCATTGCGCCAACTTTTTGGTCTAAACCTTTGAGTTATGTCGCGACTATTATCTTGCCTTATGTCCCGGACCTCTTTAAGCTACTGAAGGTTGAGTTTAGTACTCCGCTGACGCTTGCTTACGAAGCATTCTTAGTAATTGCAATGGTGCTGGGAATCGACCTAAACTGGTACAGTCAAATATTCGTGACGGCGAGCGACGACTCCTATTATGATAAAATCGTTCATTTTTTCTCCGGAATTCTCGTAGCCCTCGCTGGCCAAGAACTTTTTGCACTCTATATGCGACAAATCCACAATCAGAAGCCTGCCCGTTGGTTCCAGACCCTCTTCCTTATCGGCGCCGTCGCGCTCGTTGCGGCCGGCTGGGAATGTTATGAGTTTTTTTATGACACATTCTGTGATGGAAATATGCAAGAATTAGTCAAATCTGGCGTCGCCGATACGATGTGGGATATGATTGCTTCGCTCATCGGCGGATTGCTCTGTATTATCTGTCTTATCAAGCCCAAAACTCACCCCAAACCCCAAAAATCAGCCAAAATCAATTAGCACTCTTGCCAAACGACTGCTAATTTGCTATAATCAGGGTAATTAGCACTGTTGACACATGAGTGCTAATGATATATTATTGTGAATAGAATCTGTTATTTAAAAATACAGTCGTCGGTGACTGGACTACGGTTCTTTTCAGGACTCTTCGCGACCAACGGGGAGCGAGCGAAGCGCAGGCCCGCCCGTAACGACGGGACGGGTCAAGCGGGTCCTGAAAAGGATGGTAGTCCAGCTACCTCCGTCTGTATTTATTAAAGAAAGGAAATCATATGTCAAAAATCATTGGTATCGACCTCGGTACAACTAACTCTGCTTTTGCCTACATGGTCGCCGGCAAACCAGAAGTCATCACAAACAGCGAAGGCGACCGCACGACTCCTAGCGTCGTCGCTGTGACGAAAAAAGGCGACCGTCTTGTCGGTAAGGTCGCTCAGCGCCAGCGCGTGACCAACCCAAAGAACACAATTTACGGCATTAAGCGTCTCATTGGTCGCAAATTCGACGACAAAGAAGTCCAGCGCGATCTCGACATCATGCCTTACAAGATTGTCAAGAAAGGTAACGGTGTTGCCGTTGAGATGGATGGCAAAGAATATACTCCAGAAGAAATCTCAGCCATGGTCCTCTCGAAGATTAAGGCTGACGCCGAAGCTTTCCTCGGCGAACCAGTGACCGAAGCGATTATTACCGTCCCGGCCTACTTCGACGACTCTCAGCGCCAAGCAACCAAAGACGCCGGCAAAATCGCTGGTCTCGAAGTGAAGCGCATTATTAATGAACCGACCGCGGCCGCCCTTGCTTATGGTCTTGAGAACAAGAAAGATGAGCAGATTGCTGTCTTCGACCTTGGTGGTGGTACTTTCGATGTCTCGATTCTTGAGCTTGGTGATGGTGTCTTCGAGGTGAAGTCTACGAATGGTGATACTCACCTTGGCGGTGAAGATTTCGATAATATTATTGTTAACTTCCTCCTTGATGAATTTAAGAAGGAATCTGGCGTCGACATTCGCAATGATGCCGCCGCGATGCAGCGCGTGAAGGACGAAGCCGAGAAAGCCAAGAAAGAGCTCAGTAGTGCGAAAGAAGTCGAGATCAATTTGCCATTCTTGACCGCTGATGCTGACGGCCCGAAACACTTTGAGTACACGCTAACCCGTGCCAAACTCGAAGAGTTAGTTAAACCTCTGCTTGAGCGCCTCGCCGAGCCAGTCGAAAAGGCCCTAAAAGACGCGAAACTCACCGCGAAGGATATCGACGAAGTTGTCATGGTCGGTGGTATGACCCGTATGCCGGCAGTCGTCGAAGAAGTGAAGAAAATCTTCGGCAAAGACCCGATGCAGGGCGTGAACCCTGACGAAGTTGTCGCCGTCGGTGCTGCTATCCAAGGCGGTGTCTTGCAGGGAGACGTGAAAGATGTTCTCTTGCTTGACGTTACTCCGCTTTCTCTCGGTATTGAGACTATGGGCGGCGTCAGCACGAAATTAATTGAGCGCAATACGACCATCCCAACCTCCAAGTCCGAGGTCTTCTCGACCGCCGCTGACAATCAGCCGCAAGTCGAAATTCACGTCCTCCAAGGCGAGCGCGAAATGGCCGCCGACAACAAATCTCTCGGTCGTTTCATCCTCGATGGTATCGCTCCCGCTCCTCGCGGCATCCCGCAGATTGAGGTTACTTTCAATATCGACGCTAATGGTATCTTGAACGTTACCGCAAAAGACAAGGGAACTGGCAAAGAGCAAAGCATTACGATTCAGAATTCCGGCAACATGAGCAAAGAAGATATCGAAAAGGCTCAAGCCGAGGCCGAAGCTCACGCCGAAGAAGACAAGAAAAAGCGCGAAGCGATCGACGCGAAGAACCAGCTCGAGAACTCGATTTACCAGGCCGAGAAGATGCCCGACGAGTACAAGGACAAGATTTCCGAAGACGACGTGAAGACTATCAAGGATGCTGTCGCCGAAGCGAAAAAAGCCCTTGAAGAGTCCAGCGACGACAAGGAAAAACTTGAAGCTGCCCAGAAAGCTTTGAACGACGTCTTAATGCCAATCGGCGCCAAGATGTATCAATCTGCTTCTGCCGACGCGAAGACCGATGGCGCTAACGCTGATAACGATTCTAGCGCAGATGATGGCGAAGCTGTTGAAGGCGAAGTCGTAGACAAAGAATAGCCTAGTCGCTAACCCGAAAATAGCCCCACCCAGGGGCTATTTTATTTTCTAAATCTGTCGTCAATAAATCGACTACAACGCTCTCTATTTCCGATTCACCCACTCATACTCCTCCGGCGAATATTCTCCCGTTTCCCGCTCCTTAATCTGGAAGTACGACTCATACTCCTGCATTGCCTCGCGCATCGCTGAGCTATATGTCCGCCGCCTATCCGGCAACTCCATTATCGTCTCGCCCAAGCTGTCATATATTTCTTCATTCTTCCAATCGTCGTCCGGCTGATAGGTAAAATCATCACACTTATCTTTTGCTCTGCGCGCTAGCAACAGCGGCCGACCCTGATAGTAATCAGGCACTACCCCAGATTCAACCAAAGCTTTAACGAATTCTTGTGTTACCTCTGCTCCTTGACTCATCGCCCTGTTTAGTGCTGGTGCAATATTGGGCGCCCCCAATCGCAAATCCTCTCCCTCACGCACGCGCTCCGCCATTTCCTCATTTATCTGTCCCATTCCAAATTCCTCCAGCGTCGCAGATACGCCTGCCGCCGCAAGCATCGCCTTCATCATCAGCGCTTTTAGGAATAACTTTTCGCTAATCGGCGTCTCGGCATTCGGTTGTGTATCATACGACGGTCGGATGATATTTTCTTGCAAATCATCATATGCCGCCCGCGTCAACATTAATTTATCCTGATAAATCAGACATTGATTCATCGTAAAATCTCGTGTCAAGAAATAATTTTCCAACTCTTCCGTCTGGATTCCACGTCCATACATATAGTCATCCGGCATATACTCCTTCGATAGATCATCCAGCTCCGCACTACTCAACTTAGTATCATCGTTGCCGAGTTCCGGTATATATACTAGGTCCAAATCCCGCACCAGCTCTGTGTCCCCCGCCACGATTCGTCTCGCCACGCTCCGTGCCGTTCCGCCCATAATTGCTAGGCTTTCCGGTAACTCCGGTAAATCGTATTCTTCCAGAATCTCTCGCGGTATCGTTAGCACCTCAAACTGCTTCTCTCGCTCCAATTCCTCTGTCCGCTCGTCGCCCTCATCCCAGCTAGTCCCATCCTTCCAATTATTCTCACTCCAGTCATCACCCTCTTCATCATATGCCTCATACTCATCGGATTCGTCAATATCGTTGCTTTCGTAGACCTCGTCGCTTTCACCGCTTCCAGCCTCCCCAAATTCCTCAAACTCTTCCCATGGCTGATATTCCATCAGGCTATCCCAGCCAGTCATCTCGTCTGCCGCACCTGCCTCACTCTCGTCAATCGCCTCAAATTCTGCCACCAGATCATCCGCCGAGTCTTCCTTCTCCGTCCAAGTCTCGCGTCCGCTTATGCTTTCCATACGTTTATATTATAGCACGAGCGCCGCATACTTATCTGTAACAGGCTTTCTCATGTTATAATATCAAAAAGGAGTTAATTATGGAAAAGTTGTATCTAGTCACTAACCCCGGTTCGTCCTCGCGCAAGTACGCCCTCTATCGCGACGATGAGCTACTCTGCTCGCTGCATTTCGAGACCGAAGACAAACAACTGATCTGTACTTTTCGTCGCGCTGATGGCTCACGGAAGAAAATCACCGAAGGTTTTAAGCGCATTGGCGACACTATCCGCTATACTTATAACATTCTCGACCAGGAGGGCTATCTTGGTGACAGCGTGAAAATTAGCGCCGTCCTCGCCCGCGTTGCTGCGACTGGCGAATACTTTTCCGATGATCATATCGTCGACGCCGAATGTCTGCGCCGCCTCGAAGAGGAAAAGCGCCGCGCTCCGCTTCACGTTCCAGTGATTGCCGCCGAAATTTCCAAATGTGTCGAAACTTTTCCTGACACCCCAGTGATTACGATTTCCGACTCGCATTTCCATCACACTCGCGATAATGTTCATAAATATTACGCGATCGACACTGAACTTGCTGACCGCGCCGAGATTAAACGTTACGGTTATCACGGCCTCTCCATGGGCGCCGTCCGTAACTATATGCGCGATACCGAAATTCTCGAGCCGCGCGTCGTCGCTTGCCACCTCGGTTCTGGCGCTTCGCTCACTGCGATTAAAGACGGTTATTCTTATGATACAACCATGGGCTACACGCCGCTCGAGGGCGTCATGATGGCAACTCGTTGTGGCGACATTGACCCCGCCGCTGCTAGCGCTATCCAGCGCGAAATGGGCTTCAACGAAGAAGCCGTCGAGGAATACCTGAACCGTCAATGTGGTCTTCTCGGTGTTAGTGGCGCGACCGGCGATATGCGCGAGATTCTTGATCTACGCGCTGATGGCGATCCGCGTGCGAAGTTGGCCTATGATATGTATATTTATCGCATCCAGCGTGCCGTCGGCGAAATGGTTGCTGCAATGCAGGGCGTTGACGCGCTCGTCTTCACCGCCACGATTGGCGAACGCAACGCCGAGATTCGCCGCGACATCGTCTCTGGCCTCGGCTATCTTGGATTTAAGATTAATGACACGAAGAATGACAACGGCCTTGGTGACGACCAACATTGCTTGATTTCTGCTCCTAGCTCGAAACCGATTTACGTCATCGCGACCGACGAAACTGCCGCTATGATTCGCCGCGCGAAAATCCTCCTCGGCGAAGAGGTGAAATAATTCATTCTAATGAATCAGCCTGTCAACGACCAAGTCACCCCCGCTGAAACCGCCGAAATCCTGCGCCTTGCCGAGCAGAGTCTAGAAGTCGAAGGTGATTTTGTTGAACTAGGTTGCTATCGTGGCGACACTTCGGTTCTACTCGGAAAGTTACTCCAAAAACCTGTGGAAAAGTTGTGCAAAAATCACGACAAATCAGTGGAAAACTTGTGTAAAACTCCCCAGAACTTGTGTAAAAACCTGTGGATTTATGATTCATTCGCTGGATTACCAGATAAAACCTCAGAAGATAGCTCCGGCGCTGGTCAAAATTTCCAAAAAGGTGAACTTCTAGTCTCGAAACGTGAAGTCGTCGAGAAATTGCGCAAACACGGCCTTAAAACCGCCAGCCACCTCAGCCCAGACAACCGTTCTAGTCAGGCTACCAGCCCCGATTCAAACCTTAGCACCGTCATCGTCAAAAAGGCCTGGTTTGATGATCTTACGCCGCAAGACCTCCCGGACATTATCGCTTTCGCCTTCCTTGACGGTGACCTCTATGAGTCTATCCGCGTTAGCCTAAAACTTGTCGTGCCGCGTCTCTCCGAACAGGGAATTATCATCGTTCACGACTATAATAACCCCGAGCTTCCCGGTTCTGCTCGCGCCGTCGACGAATTCCTGCGGTCACACTCAGAATTCCGTCTCCAAGTTCGCTATACGCTAGCAATCCTGACCAGAGTCAGCGCTAAGGGCACACCTCAAGCATGATTCGAGTTTTTATTGACGAATCCGGTAATCTAGGTCGCGGCGGTCAATATTTTGTCCTCGCCGCCGCGGTTTTTGACACGCCACAAGGCATCAAGCGCGCCGCTCGCCTCATCCGTAAGACTCAAATCATGCTCGCCAAAGATAAGCCTATCCCAATTATCGAAGAGATCAAATCTTGTCGCCTCTCTGTTCCGCAGCGCCAGCGTATCCTTAATAAGCTCGTCGCGAAGGCCGATATCGACATCTTCTATCTCGTCGTCGACAAGGGAAAAGTCGAACTTTTGCGCCAGAGCAAGCCTAAAAACCTCGTCTATAATTATTTCGCTAAACTCCTTACTGACCAGATTTTTAGCCGCTACAACGACGATTTTATTGTCACGTTCGACCAGCGCTCGACTGCAGTCAAATCCATGAATTCACTCATCGACTATATCACGATTAACGCCTACACTTCGCATCAGCACGTCAATCATACCGTTCAGGTTGAGCAAAAGGACTCAAAGACTCATAATAATCTCCAAACCGCTGACATTCTGGCCGGAACTATTGCACAAGCCTATTGTCAACAAAATCGCCATTTTCTCAGTCTGATCGAAGAACGCATCGTCAAGGGCGACGAGTTCCCGCGTGCGACCTTTAGAGGCGGGTTGTTGTAAGGCCTGCTCCGCGTCATGGCTCTAACTCGCGAATCTTGACATTTTCATCAACCTGTGCTACAATAAAACTATGGCGTCAGCCGTATGGTGAGCTTTGGTTAGTAAGTGTCGTTTTTCCGGCACCGAGCCATACGCAGCCTTGAGCACTCTTCGGGGTGCTTTTTGTTATGGAATCTAATTCTGGTAGAACTTGAATCCCCATAGAAAACCCTAGCACTCTACGCGAAAGTGTGCTAAAATATCCCTATACTATGGCGAAAAAAGATTATTATGAGGTTTTAGGAGTTTCCAAAAACGCTTCCGACGACGAAATTAAGAAAGCGTATCGCAAACTCGCAGTCAAATACCACCCGGACAAAAATCCGGGCGACAAGGCTGCCGAAGAAAAATTCAAAGAGATTTCCGAAGCTCACGAAGTATTAGCTGACAAGCAGAAGCGCGCCCGCTATGACCAATTCGGTCACGCTGGCGTCGGTGGTGCGGGTAGCGCCGGCGGCAATCCTTTCCAGAACGGCAGTTTCAACTTCAATGGTCAGAACTTCAACTTCGATTTTGGCGGTGGCGGCGGTCTTGATGACATTTTGGGTTCAATCTTCGGTTTTGGCGGCGGGCAG
>CANBEI010000009.1 GCA_947367565.1 uncultured Candidatus Saccharibacteria bacterium
GCAAATAGTGGTCGGCAATAGCGATAGGACCGCCTTTTTCAAGGCCTTCGATTTCGGCATAGTCGCGAAAACGGGCATCTTCAGGGGTAAAAGGGCGTTCGGGGCGAGCTGCGAGCCGAGCGTAACGCAGGGAACGGGGAGCGACAACGGCGATGGTTGTGAGACTGCCTGGAAATTCGTGCTGGAAGAGGCGATACTCGGTCCAGGAATAGAGTCCATCAAGGACGACGGTTTTTTGGCCTGCAGAGATGAGGTCTTTGGTTTCGGCTATGGCTTGGCGACCAACCCAATCTTTGCCTTCAGTGGCGCGGATCATTTCGCGGAATTCTTTTTCGCTACGACCGTCAGGGGTACGTTCGATGCCACGTTTGGCCATTTCGGCGTAGATCATATTACCAAAGTGGACCTTGGGGACTCCCATGGAGGTGAGGTAGTCGACGACTACGGATTTACCGCTACCGGTCATACCGACAACGGCGAGAATGTTGAGATTTGAAGTATCTTTCATACTGGTATAAGTGTAGCATTCAAGGGAGAAAATGGCAAACTCAATAGGTGCCTTGCAAGGTTCTTCTCGACCTCGCGCTCCGGGTCGTGCGGCCACGCCAACACCCCCAACTACAACCGTATTAATGATTGGCCTCTCCAGTTCCTGCGTACTGGCCGCTACGGCCGTTCCTATGGCGACCCCTACGCGCGTACGTCGAATGGCTACTGGTGGTCTGGCACGGCTGGTTCTGCTACCTCCGGGCGCAGCCTGGGTACGTATACCGGCTACGTCAACGCCCAGAATAACCTTTTCCGTGGCTACGGTTTTGCTCTGCGCTGCGGGTCAACTTGTAACGGCGTTACTAGTTGGGGTTGTGTGTAACAGGGGTGCGATGTATAATAGTGGCAGGTAATTAAGTGAGGTGGCATGGAAAAAGAAATAATGATTTATGAGACTGGGGGGAAACAGGTGCAATTCAATTTGAATCCGGGCGAGGAAACGATTTGGGCGACACGGATGCAGATGGCTGAGTTGTTTAACGTGACACCACAGAATATCACGATGCACCTGAAGGCGATTTATAACGAAGGTGAACTTGATAGGGTGACAACTAGTAAGGAATCCTTACTAGTTGCCGATGAAGGTGGGCGTGAGGTGAGGCGTAAGGTGAAGACATATAATTTGGATGCGATTATTTCGGTGGGGTATCGGGTGAATTCGCGCAAGGCGACGGATTTGCGGATTTGGGCGACGAAGGTACTAAAGAAGTACATCGTGGGGGGTGTGGCAGTGAATGAGAGACGGTTGAAGGAACTGTCACAGACGGAACTAAAGGAAGTGGCGGCGGTGGTGAAGCGGTTGATGGCTCAGAACGAATTGACGGGGGCGGAAGCGAACGGAGTGCTGGAAGTGATTTCTCAGTATGCGCTGACTTTTAGGACATTGAGGGAATATGATGACGGATTTGTGAAGATTCCGGTGGCGCCGAAGGCGACGCGAGTGTTGGAAGCGGGCGAATGTATGACGATGATTGATGAGTTGAGGGAAAAGATTCACGGAGGGGAGATGTTTGGTAAGCCACGAGGTGATGCTTTTGAGGGGGCGCTGAGGGCGATTTATCAGAGTTTTGACGGGGAAGACGTGTACGCGACGGTGACGGAGAAAGCGGCGAATTTGTTATATTTTATTATCAAGGATCATCCGTTTTTTGATGGGAATAAGCGGATTGCGGCGTTGCTGTTTATGGTGTTTCTCACGATGAATGAATACGGGCTGATGAAAGACGGTACGGCGAAAATTTCGGACAGAGCACTGGTGGCGCTCACGCTGATGATTGCGGAGAGTGAGCCGAAGGAGAAGGGGCTGATAACGGCAGTGGTGTGCAGGATATTGGAATAAGGGATGTGATAAAATTAGGGGGTGGATGGTATGAGTCCATGGGAACTGAGGGTGATTTTGAGGTCAGGCTCCGGTTGCTGGATGTTCTCGTTTCTAAAAGATCGTGGAGTTCCCTCGGAAATTCTAGGAGAATGGTTGAGGTTGGGACTGTTTTTCGCTATGGCGAAAAGTTGCAGAAGTAACTCCTTGCTAATTTTGCATCTAGGGTAATGGTGATTGGCTTTTGTCCGTAGCGGGTATATGCATCTTGCGAATGGCTATGTCAACAATACCGGATACAACGGCGATTACTGGACGCGTACGGCCTACTCGGCGGCTAATGCTTACAACTTGAACATGAATCCTACAAACGTCAATCCGTCAAACAATTGGAACCGCTACGGCGGTTTCTCCCTCCGCTGCCTCTAGGATTGCCCGTGCGGTGCCGATCTTTGAGATTCCGCTTGCTGTGGCGGGGCTTGGTTTTGTTGATGGTGAGTGAAGTGCAATTTTGATTGAACTTATGCTTGCTAAAAAATTTCAATTTTATGCTAGTCTGAGGCTTAGGGGCGATAAGTAGCTTAAGTTCTTGGTATGGTGGGAGAAAGGAGTTGCGTATGGTGATACGGATTGTATGCGAAGGCGATATAGCTAAAGCTGATCTAAAAATTACTTTCGCCAAACGGCGAAAGTAATTAACTATAACAATGTTCCTATCTTATCAAAGTTTTAAAATAAAAGCAAGATTGTCGCCCCTAGGGATGATATAATGAGGGAAAGAGGGAGAAGAAATGAAAAATTTGTATTTGGCGTCGAGTTTTCGGGGAAAGGGTGTGGCTGAGATGATAATGGAAGATATCGAACGTCTTCTTGGGAAGAAGGCGAGTGAGATTCGGATTTCTTATGTTATTACGGCGGGGAATTTGCACCCGTCAGATAAGCGGGATTGGATTATTGAGGGGCGAGAGTTGCTGGGTAGGCGAGGATGGCAGGTGTTTGACTACGATATTGAGGGGAAGACGGAAGGAGAAGTTGAGCAGGAGCTGAGTGATAAAGACGTGGTGTTTGTGCAGGGAGGGAATAATTTTCATCTTCTGAAGCAGATGCAGGCGTGCAATTTTCGAGCAGTGGTAAGGCGAGCTTTTGAACGGGACGTGCCATATATTGGGGAGAGCGCGGGGGCGATCGTTTGTAGTAATGATATATCGGCGCAGAGGTATATGAGCGGAGATGCGTTGGCACAGGTCGGGGAATTGGACGATTATCGGGGATTGGACTTGGTGAATTTCTTGATTAAGCCGCATTGGAATCGGGAGGGGGTAAAGCGGGAGAAGTTTTCGAGGTTTTTGCGAGAGAATCCAGAAGCATTTTATAACATCGAGCAGCCAATTATTTGTCTAAATGATAATCAGCTAGTGCGGGTCGAGGGGGAAAATTTTCAGATTTGGGAAGGATAGGTGATGACGAAGCGGGATTTGGACTGGTTGGGGTCGTGTAGTCTGAGTACGAGTAAGAATCCGTCGCTTAAGGCGATGAAGTTTTTGATGTCGCGGTTGGGGCATCCGGAGAAAAAGACGAAGTTTGTGCACGTAGCGGGGACGAATGGCAAGGGTAGCGTGGTCGAGATGATGGCGAAGATTTTGGAAAAAGCGGGGTACAAAACCGGAAAGTTTATGTCGCCGCATCTGGTGCGATTTAATGAGCGGATACAGGTGAATGGTAGGGAGATTACGGATGCAGAGATTGAGAAGTTGCTCGTGGAATTGCAACCGGTAATTGATGAATATGAGGCGGAGTTCGGGGTAGATATTACGCTGTTTGAGATCGAGACTACAATGGCGTTGGTGTACTATGCGGAGATGGGGTGTGATATTGTGGTGCTGGAAGTGGGGCTGGGGGGTGAGTTTGATTGTACGAATATCGTGACGCCAGAAGTGGCGGTGATTGTGTCGATCGGGTATGACCATATGAATATCCTCGGGGAGAGTTTGGTGGAGATTGCAGGGCAAAAGGCGGGAATTGTAAAGCCCGGTGGAAAGGTTGTGAGTGGAGAGTTGCCGGAAGAGGCACGAGGAGTTGTGCAGAGGAAATGCGAGGAAATGGGGGCTGAACTAGTGGAAGTGGTGGGGGCGGAATACGAGATTATAGAAGGTGGGGTGAGAGTCAGCGATACGGAGTTTGGGGAGATTGAGGTGCCGCTACGGGGAGAGAAGCAGGCGGAGAATGCGGCGATTTGTCTAGAATGTGTGCGGATTTTGCGAGAGAGAGGGTGGGTGATTAGCGAGCGAGCAGTGCGAGAGGGGCTGAGTGAGGTCGTACATAGAGGAAGATTTGAGACGGTATGTGACAATCCTCTAGTGGTGTATGACGGGGCGCACAATTTGCCGGCGATTGAGAACTTTTGGAAAAATGTTGAGACGTACTATCCGGATGTTCCGGACGAGAGGAAGACTTTTGTCTTGGCGCTCAGAAAAAAGGACTGCCGGAGGATTTTACAAGTATTACTTAGGGAGAGGGCGGAGTATGTTTTTACGACGGGGGAGGATACAGAGTCATATACGCTGGCGGAGGAGTTATTGGAGATGGCGCGGGAGATTTGCCCGAATGGTAAGTATCGAGTAATGGATTTGACGGAGACGTTACAGGAAATAAAGCGAGAGAAGCGGGAAGGGGTGACTTTTGTCGTGGGAACGTTCTTCGTTTATAGTGAGGTAGAGAAAGTGTTTGGAGAGGAAAATGAGTAGCGAGGAAATTGTGGGGCGGGCGGAGTTGAAGCTCGCGGGGGCGGTGGAAGCGTTTGGTTATGATTTTCGGGGGAAGACGGTGCTGGATATTGGGTCGTCAACGGGAGGATTTACGGAGTTGGCGCTGAGAAAAGGGGCGGCGAAGGTGATTGCGGTTGAGAAGGGGACGAAGCAGATGAAGGCGTCGCTGAGGTATGATACGCGGATAGAACTGCATGAGAAGACAGATGTGTTTACGATAACTAATAAAGATATATCTGTGCCTGATGTAATTTTAGCGGACGTGTCGTTTGTGAGTTTAACGAAGATTTTGCAGCATGCTAAGCAATGTATTGCTGGTAAGAATACGGATTATTTGGTGATGTTGAAGCCGCAGTTTGAGGCGTATCCAGACCAATTGGTAAATGGGGTGGTGAAGAATGAAAAGATGCGACGGGAGATTATAAAAAGGTTTGAGCAGTGGCTAGCGAGGAATGGGTTCCGGATAGTGAAAAAGCGAGATAATGCGGTGCGGGGGAAGATTGGGGGAAATCAAGAAAGATTTTATTGGTTAAAGGCGGTGTGATGAGCGGAAAATTAGATGAGTTTGTGGTGGACGAGGAGAGACGAGTGCGGCGCGAGGCGGCGGATGCGAGGATAATGCGAATTGCAGAATTGAATGAAAAGTATGAGGCGAATGATTATCATGGTGAAAAAGGAGAAGGGGCGAATTATCAGGTGATTCTGGGGGAGGTCCCGGTATTAGTGTCGGCGCCGCATGCGGTGTGTCAGATTCGTAACGGTGTAGTAAAAGAACGTGATGGTATGACGGGCGGGGTAGTCGAATATCTGTGTGAGGAGTTGGGTGTGTTTGGAGTGACGCGGTTGTGGGAGGACGGAGATGATCCAAACTATGCAGAAGATGAACGGAGCGTGGCGTATCGAGAAGAGATTGCGAAGTTGGTGAAAGAGCATAATATTAAATGGGTGTTTGATATTCATGGCTGTTTGGATAAGCATGGTTTTGATATGGATATGGGGATTAATGATGGACAGAATGTGGCTTGTGGTAAGGAAGAGATAGAGCGGTTGGCGGAGAATTGGCGACGGAGAGGGGTGGATGCGCGAATTGACGAGAAGTTTATGGCGAAGCGACCATATACGGTGTCAAATTTCGTACATCGGAAAACTGGTGTGAATTGCGTGCAGTTGGAGTTGAATAGTAAGATGCGGATGAGCGGAGAAGGGTTTGAGAAGTTTTTTCAGGGGTTTCGGCAGTGCGTAGAGGGTGTAACGGGAGTGTGATATACTGAGGGTATGAAACGAGGTGTGATGAGGAAGATACTGGCGGGGTTGTTGTTTGGGCTGACGGCGGTGTTTTTCGTGGTGAGCTATTTTGGGATTACAACGTCGGGCGAGGATGTGTACCAAGGGGCAGGTACGGAGCCGGCAGTGTTGGAAGATATGGGGGCAGCGTTTCAACATAATGCGCGGATTCCGGATATGTATGCTTGGGCGGTAATTAATTTCTTTGATTATCAATATAGCTTTGGAATTGATACAGTGTTTCGGTTGGTCGATGTGATACTAGGTATGGGAATGCTGTATTTGATAACGTATGTGACGCTGGGGAGGAAGGTGCGATTGGAGCTAAAGGACGCGGTGATTTGGGCGTTGGGATTTTTGATGATTTTCTTGACTCCGCACGGGCGAGTGCTGTATGCGGGGTTTTCGGCGATACATAATTATTTGTTGATTGTGGTGATTGCATTGGGGTTTGGCTTATGGTATTTGAAGCGAATGTGTGGAGAAGAGATGCGATGGCGGTGGTGGCAGGCGGGGTTGATGTTGCTTGCTGGGGTAGTGTTTGGTTTGTCATCGAATCTAACGCCGGTGGCGTTTTTGATAACGTTTGTGGGCATGTTGGCGATAAGGATGGTGCGCGAGAAGAAAGTAGGGGAAGCGCTGAAGAGGTTGAGGATATGGGAGATTTTAGGCGTGGTGGGGATTTTAATCGGGATGGCAGTGGCGTATATTGGCGGTCCGGGGGTGTCGGGATATATTGATGGGGGATATGCGACGGAATATGATTATGTGAGTTTGGGCGAAGTAATGCGTCAACCGATGGAGAGCGCTGTGAAGTTGACGAAGCATGTGGTTAGTAATGGGGTGCGAGTGGTGGCGCCGATGGTAGTGGTGTTGGTAGTGTTTGCGATGATGAGAATTGTACGGAAGTGGGTGTGGGAGAAGCAGGATAGGTTGGTATGGTGGCCGGTTGAAGAGAAGGAACGTAGGGTGTTGATGGTGCTTGTGGGGTTTGTCGTGGTACATATATTAGTGGCGATGCAGTTGAGTGCGCCGCTGAGGATTCTCTTGCCGGCGTATGTGGCAGGAGTAATGGCTGTAATGTTGCTAGTGCGAGAGTGGACGAAAGGATGGGGGATGGAAGTGGTTGGAGCGGGGATGTTGGTACTTGTGATTGGAGTGGTAGGAGCGAGGACGGTATTGGCGTTGGAACACCACGGGAAGGCAGGGAAGGTGCTAGAGAAAATACGGGAGAGTGAGATGTCGGTTGTGTGCGTGACGCGAGGAGAAGTGACGAGCCGTACGCTGCTAGGGATTTATTTGGGGCAGGAGGATATGATTGCAGATTGGACGTTGCCGGTAAAAATTTATGATAAGGAAGTCGTGTGGTGCGAGTAAAGATGATGGTTGAGTGGATGGGATCGTTTGTGAAAAACCTGTTGATTTCTGCGAGAATTCAGCATATAATAATAGCATGAGCTTAATCCATGGAGTGGGCGATTTCTTCGCATTAGATATTGGGACAACTGCAATTCGTTTGGTACAACTTTCAGGCGATGCGCAGCACGGTTGGACGTTGCAAAAGTTTGCATATGTGCCAGTCGAGCATAAGATTTTGGAAGACGGGTCGGCGGCTGGTATTCGGCGTCTTGGGGAGACGATTTTGGGGGCGGTACAGCAGGCCGGAATTACGACGAAAAATGTGGCAGTAGGGATGCCAGCAGCAAAGACTTTTACGGCGATTGTGCGAGTTGATAATCAGCCGGAAGACGAGTTGATGAATACGATTAAGTATCAACTTGATAAATATATCCCGATGCCGTTAGATGAGGCGACGGTAGATTATGTGTCGCTTGGGGTGTGCCCGAATGATGCAACGAAGGCGGAAGTTTTGATTTCGTCATCAGCGGTGAGTTTTGCAGAGTCGCGGCTAGAGATGATGGAGTCGTTTGGTTTGAACGTGATTGCGCAGGAGCCGGAATCTTTGGCGATGGCTAGAGCGCTCACGCCAATTGGTGCGCAAGATGCAAGATTGATTATTGATCTTGGGGAACGAAGCACGGATATTGTGATGATGTACAAGGGAGTGCCAAGGTTAGTGCGGAGCGTGCCAGGTGGGTTTGCGCTACTGATTCGGACTGTGACGTCGGCGTTGTCGGTGAAGGAAGAGCAGGCACGGCAGTTTATTTTGAAATTCGGTCTGGCGCAGGATAAGGTTGAAGGTCAGGTATTTAAGGCGCTCGATTCGACTTTGGAAAGCTTTGCTTCGGAGCTCACGAAGAGTATTCGATTCTTCCAGTCGGAGTATATGAACGCGCCAGTTGGTGGAATTATCTTGTCAGGGTTTGCGGGGATGATTCCGTTTATTGCAGAGTATATTGAGGCAAAGACGAATGTGCCGACGACGCAGGGGAATCCATGGCAGCTAGTACGGGTAAGCCCAGAGCAGCAGCAGGTTTTGCAGCCGGTGGCGAGCGAGTTTGCGGTGGCGATTGGTTTGGCGGAAAGGAGTAATGACTAATGGATCGGTTCAAAGAGTTGATTGCTAAGATTACGGGGAAAGGTAGTCAGAGTAAGGCGGTGAGTACGACCGTTAATACGACGTATGAGATTAATTTGGTGCCAGAAGTGAAGCATCAGATGATTAAAGCGCAGAAGTTGCGTAATCTCGTGCTGTTTATTTGTATTGTGGTGTCGGCGGCGAGTCTTGGGGTGGTGGCGGTGCTGTTTAGTATTAAGAGCGGTCAAGATATCGCAATGTCGGGCCAAGATAAAAAATTGGAGATGATGTCGGCGAAATTGATGGGTTTTGAGGAACTCGGAGATCTCGTGACGGTGCAAGGGCAGTTAGGGAAATTGCAGGAAATCGCGAATAACAAGCGGGTGTTGTCGAGGGTGTTTGGTGCACTCGGAGCGATGTTGCCGACTGGGGGCGACGTGGTGCAGTTGTCTGAGCTTAGGGTGGATCTTGATGCTAGCACACTTAGGATGGAAGCGCAGGCAGATGCGCGGATGGCGCCGTTGATTGATTATCGTGTGTTGGAGTCGTTTAAGAAGGGGGTGGCGCTAACGAAATATGATTATGGTCGCTATGTGGATGCGAATGGTAATGAGATTCCGACATGGTGTATTGATGAAGCGAGCAGCGATGGAGCGGCGTATCGTAAAGGTGAGGATTATTACGCTTGGTGGAATTTGAGTGCGGAAGGTTGTGCAGCTTTGCCGGTGGGTAGTAGCTCGCGTGAAGATGAGGATGAAGAAAATCCAGTGGAACTGTTTTATAGTAAGGATGCTGAGGTAGAGACTTCTGAAAAAGAGGTACCAGAGGATGAGTTGATGGACGCGGGGGTGGAGTTTGAGACGGATGCTGACGGGAAGATCACGGTGACGGAAGAGGGGGTAGAGAAGAAGGAAGTTGACGGTCGGACGGTGTACGTTGTGAAGACGATTGAGCGGGTGAAGATTTGGCGGACGCCACAGTTTGACACTTGGTATCGGGGTGGGATGATGGAGTTGAATGGTACGATTGACGGAATCGAACATTTTGAAAGCGCGTGTATTAATTATAGTGGAGCGACGCAGGGTAATAGTGAGACTGCGAAGTGGACTTCGACTAATGATTGTATGCTGGCACCTGAGGGGCTGACGGTGTCGTCGAGTTCAAATGGACGCGATGAGAGTAATAATCTAGTTTTGAGATTTACGGCAAGTTTGACGGTCGAGCCAGAGTTCTTTGCCTTTAGGAATAAGCATATGATGGCGATTGGTCCGGTGGGGCAGAACGTGACGGATTCGTATGTCCAGATTGGCGGAATGTTTACGCAGCCGGCGACGGAGTGTGCTGAGGGCGACAGGGAATGTATGAGTAATACGAGTAATAGTAGTGGTGACGATGATGAAGATGAGGATAGCACGAGTGGCTCAAGTAACACAAATAATACGAATAATCGAGGAGGAAGCAACTAATGGCGGAAGCTAAGGTTGAGGCGGCGACGAGCAAGAGATCGAAAATCTCGAAGGCGCAACAGTTGACGATGTTGGAAGTGTTGATTGCTTCGCTGGTATTTGGGGCGTGTGCAGTGCTGTCGATTTTCTTGATTAAGTATATTAATTTTAATACAAAGATTATTTCGGCGAAGAGTCAGGCGATTACGGACTATGACCAGTCGCTCAGGAATGTTGGGGTTTGTGTCGATACAGACAAAAACGGCAGGTTGAGTAATGAGGAGTTAGAGAATTGTAACTCGAATGAAGTGTCACTGAATAGTGTGACTAATAGTTTAAGATATAAAGTGTTGATGCAAATGGCGCAGAATACTGATTTGGAATCGGTGGCGCGGCAGCGGAATGAGAAGTGTTATGACGACAAAGGCGAGAAGATTGATTTTAATGAGAAGTATGAGAAGACGACGGATGAGCTAGAAAAGCAGCAATATCTACAGATGTCGAAGGTCTGTTCGGCTTTGCGCGTGATTCCGGATGCTTTGCCGGCGCAGAAAAATACAGAGGCCTTGATGGCGAGCTTGAATCAGGTCTTGCTGTTGACGGGTTGGGAGCCGGAGAGGTTGACTCCGCGGGATGACGCAGTGGAAAGTCGGATTGAAGGGATTGGTGTGATTCCGGTGACGTTGCAGGTTGAAGGCGGAAGTGATGTAGTACTAAGGGCTTTGGATAAGATTGAACATTCGGTACGGGAGTTTGATATTACGTCAGGAACGATTGAGTGGACGAATTCGGGTCTAAGTCTAAATGCATTGGCGGATGCGTATTATCTAGAAGACGCTGCGGAAATTGAGAAAACGGTGGTGATTAAGGCAAGTGATAAAACGAGGAGGAAGTAGTGAAACGGTCAGATATTTATAGTTTGATTCTGATTGCGGGGATTGGGACGTTGGCGGCTTTCTTGGCATGTAATGCCTTGTTGGGTGATCCGAATAAGGCGAGTGTAGAATTTACGACGGTAAGCACGGTGCTTACGAGCGATTTAGCGGAGCCGAATGAGGAAATTTTTAACGGTACGGCGATTAATCCGACGATTGAGGTTTATGTAGGCGATTGTGAAGACATTGACCAGAATGGGATGTTGGACAAAGCTGAGTTGATTGCATGTGGGCGCGAACAGGCACCGGATGAAGAAGATGATGGTGACGATGAGGGGGAAGATGAGGCTGGTGCTGAGGAGGAGTAAGTGTGGCACTGCTAACGAAGGATGGGCTGGATCGAGTAATACAACTTCTCGTTAATGAGGGGTTGGTTGATGCGACTGCGGTAGCACAGGTGCAGGCTGAAGTCGTGCAGACGAAACAGCCACTGGTGGCGACGTTGAGCTCGAAGGGGGTAATTACGGATGAGATGTTGGCGCATGCGACGGCGGTCGTGATGGGGGTGCCGTACGTTGATTTGTTGGGGGTGGAGATGGATCAGCAGGTATTGGCGTTATTGCCGTTTGAGGTGGCGCAACGGAGCATGGTAGTGCCGCTGGGCGAGAGTAATGGGCAGCTGGTCGTGGCGATGCTCGACGTGGGAAATATCCAGTCGGTGGATTATTTGTCGACTTTGACCGGACGACCGGTACGAGCGGTGATGGCGTCGAATGGGGGGATTCAGGCGGTATTGAAGCAGTACCGAGGAGACTTCACGGGTGTTAAACAGGCTGTTAAGGTTACGAATCAAGAAGTCGAGCAAAGGGCGAATAGTAATGTTAAGACGATTACGCAAGATTCGCCGATTTCTAAGGCATTAACGAGTATTTTGGACTTTGCCGTGAAGAGTAAGGCGAGTGATGTGCATATCGAGCCGCTGGAGAATAGTTTGGTGATTCGCTGTCGGATTGATGGCGTGCTCAGGCGGGTAATGGAGTTGCCGAAGGCGATTGAGCCAGCGTTAGTGTCGCGGATTAAGATTTTGTCGAATTTGAAGATTGATGAACACCGGATTCCGCAGGACGGGCAGTTTGCGGTTTTGGTGGGGGATAAAGAAGTGGACCTTCGTATTGCAATTAGTCCGGTGGTGTGGGGGGAGCAGGTGGTAATTCGTTTGTTGGATAAGACCGGGACGAGCATGGATATTGAGGGGATGGGGATGACTGGGCGAGCGCTCCGGGCAGTGATGGAGGGGATTAGTCGACCGAATGGGATGATTTTGACATCTGGCCCGACGGGTTCGGGTAAAAGTACGACGTTGTATGCGTTAATCAAGAAGATTAAGAGTGAGAAGATTAATATTGTGACGCTGGAGGATCCGGTCGAGTATAAAATGGATGGGGTGAATCAGATTCAGGTGAATGTGGATGCGGGGTTGACGTTTGCGTCGGGGCTGAGGAGTATTTTGCGCCAGGATCCGGATGTGGTGATGGTGGGGGAGATTCGTGACTCGGAGACGGCGAATTTGGCGGTGCAGGCGAGTCTGACGGGGCATTTGGTATTCTCAACACTGCACACGAACTCAGCGGCGGGGATTTTGCCGAGGTTGTTGGATATGGGGATTGAGCCGTTTTTGTTGGCGAGTACGCTAAATACGGTGATTGGGCAGAGGCTGGTACGGCGAGTGGCGCAGAAGCGGACGACGTTCCAAAGTAATGAGATGCAGACGGAAGAGGTGAATAAGGTGGTAGGGGATTTGTTGCCGAAGACGCAGGAGGATGTGGCGATGGTGAGTGAGGACTTGGGTTATGCAGGTTTGCCGGTCGGTGGGCAGAGTAGTTATACGCTGGTGAAAGGTGTTGATGATCAAGATTCGCCTGGCGGATATGCTGGTCGAGCGGGGTTGTATGAGGCGATTGATGTGGATGAGGATATCCAAAAGTTGATCGTGTCGCATGCAACATCGGCGGAAGTAATGCGTGTTGCAAAAGAGAAGGGGACGGTGACGATGCGACAGGATGGGATTTTGAAAGCGCTGTCAGGGGTGACGACGATTGAGGAAGTGAATCGGGTGGCGAGTGATTTGGCGTAGTTGGCGTTTTATAATCTCCTAACTCAGTGTTCATAGATTACCTTAGACTAGTCTAAGGTAATCATAAAAACAACATTAATTAAGGATTATAACCCCAGTTCCACCTCTGTTGAAGTAAGGTTGAACTTGTAAACCGTGTACAAGTTGGAATCTGTTGCTAGCGGCAGTGGAGGGAGAAGGCGTAGTAGCGGTTCGCCGCATTCATATTGATACCCGTAGGGTAGAGGGCGAGACGATAGGCGTTGGTAGACGAATAGGTTGTACGTGACCAGTTATCACCCTCGTAGTTGACGCCATACACGTAGCCACTGTCCAGATGCACATACCCGCTACGGACAAAAGCCAATGGTAACTGTACTATGGTGGTGGCGCCGGTGGAGATGCTGTGGATGTTTTTTCATTAAACTTAAGGTTGCTATTTTTTCTGCAATCATGCTAGTCTGATTGCAGGACGGCATAACTTTGGCAAAAGCATCAGTAAGTTAACATGGGGAAGAGGAGAAAGGAGGTCTTTATGGAGATTAAGTTTCAGATCTGGCGCTTTGCGTTTCAGTTTACCTTGTTCAAAATAAAAATTACCGTCGTTCGCAAACGCAAGCGGCGGTAAACCTCACGTAATCCCATTCTCTCAAACTAAAAGGGTATTGTCAAGACCTTGCCGCCCGTTGCTGACTGTGTCGCTCAAGGAAGAAAACTACGCCTTCTTCCTGCTCGCTATCCTCGCCAGTTCAAAACTCTGTCGCTCTATTATCGTGAGCATTTTTTGGATTTTGGGGTGGTGATTGATAGCGTTTATGGTATAATGGGGTCATGGATAATAGTGGGCCTACAAGAACAAATACGAATGATATGAAATCGCCTTTTGCGCCGGTGGATATTCCGGATGTAAATAATATTGCAACGTCTTCGACACAAAGTGCGGTACCGCCGTTGGGTGTGCCGACGGCAGGGAATGGCAGTAATGCTGGCAATGTAACAAAAGCTGGCGTGCCGGATGAGAATGCTAGTGCTGGGGCACAGGTCGCAGCGGCGAGTGCACAAAAGCCAGTGAGTGAGGCGAGTCAAGTAGCGCAGCGGGTGCAACAGGTTGAGAAAGCGGCGGGGGTGACGATGGCGGATATTCCGACGCCAAAAGTAATGCCAGAGAAAGAAGAAAAGAAGGCGGAAGTAAAGCAGAGCACGGCGCAAGCGGCGAAGCCAGTAGAGCAAAGCGAGATGGTTGGACATGCCGAAGTGGCGGCGCATGATTTGGTGCAGGAAAGTGAAGTGCCGACGAATGGCGTGACGATTGAGCCGTTACTTGAGGAGTGTATCCGACACAATTCGAGCGATTTGCATTTGCAGGTGGGTTTGCCGCCGGTACTGCGGGTTGACGGGAGTCTTAGGCCGTTGTCAACTTACGGTGTTTTGGACGATGCGACAGTACAAAGGTTGGTGTTCTCGACGCTGGATGCAGACCAGAAGATGATTCTGATTAAGGATAAAGAGTTTGATTATTCGTTTGCGTATGGTGATTTAGGGCGGTTCCGCGTTAATGCTTTCCATGAAAAAGGGAATATGGCGGCGGCGTTTCGGTTGATTCCGAATACGATTACGACGATTGATGAACTGGGTTTGCCGCAGGTAGTGAGTACGTTTGCGGATCATCCGAATGGGTTGGTTTTGGTGACGGGCCCGACGGGTTCGGGTAAAAGCACGACGCTGGCGGCATTGATTGATAAGATTAATACCGAGCGGGCGGAACATATTATTACGATTGAAGATCCGATTGAATTTACGCACCAGTCGAAGCGGAGTGTGGTGGCGCAGCGTGAGGTGCATTACGACACGTTTAGCTTTGCGGCGGCGCTCCGGAGTATTTTGCGTGAAGACCCGGATGTGGTGTTGATTGGTGAGATGCGCGATCTAGAGACGATTCAGGCGGCGATTACGGTGGCGGAGACGGGGCACTTGGTGTTTGCGACTTTGCATACGAATAGTGCGGCGCAGAGTATTGACCGTATGATTGATGTTTTTCCGGCGCACCAACAGCCACAGGTGCGGTCGCAGCTGGCGAATATTTTGGTGGGGATTTGTAGTCAGAGGTTAGTGCCGGCGCTTACTGGTGGACGGGTTGCAGTGACGGAGATTATGGTAACAAACTCGGCAGTACGGAGTATTATCCGTGAGGGGAAGACACATCAGCTCGATATGACGATTCAGACTGGTATGAGTCAGGGGATGCAGACGATGGATCGGGAATTGGCGAAGTTTGTGCGTGCTGGTACGATTAGTTATGATGTGGCGCGCGGGTATGCGGTAGATGTAGCGGAATTTGATAGGTTGGCGAGGGGCTAGTAGTGCGCAGGTATAAATATAAGGCCAAGGATAAAAAGACGGGAAAGCTCGTCAACGGTAGCGTGCAGGCAGAAAATGAGCGTGCGGCAGGGAAGATTTTGGTTGAGCAGGGGTATATACCACAGAAATTAACAGAGGATGAGGCGGGAGGACTGTTTTCGAAGTTTACGAACAAGGTGAGCTCGAAGCAACGGATTATCTTTACGCGGCAGTTTGCGACGTTGATTGGTGCGGGTTTGCCGTTGTCGGCGAGTCTTCGGATGGTGGCAGAGCAGACAGAAGATAAGCCAACGCGAGCGATGATTGAGGATGTGCTGGCGCAAGTAGAAGGCGGTAAGACTTTACACGCGGCGTTTTCGCAGTATCCGGAAGTGTTTAATAAAGTTTACTTGTCGCTAGTAGCGGCAGGTGAGGCTTCGGGTACGTTGGACGTGTCGTTGAAGCGGTTGGCGGATCAGCAGGAAAAAGATGCGAGTATGATTTCGAAGATTCGTGGCGCAATGACTTATCCAGCAATCGTGTTGTTTGTGATTGTTGTGGTGATTATCTTTATGATGGTGGCGGTGGTGCCGCAGGTGGAGAATTTGTATAAGGATGTTGGAGAGCCCTTGCCGGTGGCGACGTCAATTTTAGTGGCAATCTCGAATTTCGTGCTGAACTTTTGGTGGTTTATTCTGATTTTTATAGGGATTGCGGTGTGGTTTTTTGTACAGTTCCGTAAGACGGATGTGGGACAGAAATGGTTGGCGCAGTTTAAGCTGAATGTACCGGTGTTTAAGGGGTTGTTCCAGCGGTTGTATAATGCGCGATTTGCGCGGACGGCGCAGATGTTGCTCTCGGCGGGGGTGCCGATGTTGGAAGCGATGGGAATTGCTGGGGAAGCGATGAATAACTTGGTACTTGAAGGTGAGATTACAGAAGCAGCAGCAATGGTGCGGAGTGGTAAACCTTTGAGCGTTGCGCTAAAGGACAAACCGTATATTCTGCCGTTGGTACCGCAGATGGCGGCGACGGGTGAGCAGTCGGGGAAGATTGATGAGATGCTAGGGAAGGCCGCGAAGGTGTATGAAGATGAGCTTGACGAACGAATCGCGGCGATTAGTACGATGATTGAGCCGATTTTGATGGTGGTATTGGCGCTTGTTGCTGGTGGTATCGTGGCGGCGGTGTTGTTCCCGATTTACAGTTTGGTGAGCAAGATTGGAACGTAAAAGCGGTTGTGTTTTGTCAGGGGAGTGTTATAATAGGTTTGAGAATTAAAAAGTCGTTCACAAAAAGAAAGGAAATAAAGTGGCAACTACACGTAAAAGTACAACTAAAATGAGGGGTGGAGACCTAGGTGGTTTTACTATCATTGAAGTCGTGTTGGTACTCGCGATTGCGGGCTTGATCTTCTTGATGGTATTTATTGCGCTTCCGGCATTGCAGAGAAGTCAGCGTGATACTCAACGGAGGAATGATATGTCGGCGTTGGCAAGCCAGATAACACAATATCAGTCGAATAACAACGGTAAGTTGCCGACAGCAGGGAATGTCCAGGCGTATGATGAAACTGCAGTAACAAATGGAATGGAAAACTGGGCTTGTGGTTCGACTAATAAAAATTCAGCGAAGTGTTTGATTCGTAATTACATGAATGCTAGCGGTGCATCAGAGAATACATACAAGGATCCAGATGGCTGGATGTATGGTTTGACGATTGTCGATAATAAGGATGGTAGCTTCGAGACGCCAACGGATAACTTCGGTACTGGCAAAAATCAGTACATGATTTACTTGGTTACGCATGCAAAGTGTGGTGAAGAAGAGAGTGTCGTGAAGTCTGAGAACGCTCGTGATTATGCAATTACGTATAAACTTGAAGGTTCTGGTACGTATTGTAATGACAATAGCTAGAAGTTAGCTTGTGCGAAAAAACTAGCCCTCACGGGCTAGTTTTTTGTAGACGCTTGTGTTTGTTGTGAATTTTTATTATAATGAAGTGTGATATGGTAGATACAATGATTACAACCTTTATTTTGGTGATGATGTTTATCTTGGGGGCGGTGTTTGGGTCGTTTGCGTGTTGCCAGGCGTGGCGCTGGCGGTATCATGTGGTGAAGAAGAAGGATTTGGGGCAGTGGTCGGTTTGTATGCATTGCAAAAAACGAATCCAGTGGTATGATAATATTCCAATTGTGTCATGGTTAGTGCTTAGGGGTAAATGCCGGAATTGTCATAAGGATATTGGGGTGGCGGATTTCTTGTCGGAGATTAGCTTGGCGGTGGCGTTTTTGATGTTGAGTTGGGCATATTTGTTGCCAATTTTGAATAATTGGACGGTTTTGACGTTGCATCCGGAGTTATTGACAGTGAAGTTGGCGGTGTTTGTCGTGACGCTAGTGCTTTTAGTGGTGTTGATGGTGCTCGCGGTGTATGACGCGAAGTGGGGGGAGTTGCCGGTGGTTTTGTTGATATTGGCGATTATTATTGGGGCAATGGTGTGCGTGTTGCGGTTGAAAGAGTTGAGTTTGACGGATGACGGGAATTTATTGGAGGGAATAATTAATACATTGATTGGGGTGGGGATTTTATCGGGGACATGCTATGTGATTTATAAAGGGTCGCACGAAAAGTTGATGGGGGGAGGGGATTGGTTGTTGGCGCTGGCATTGTCCCTTGCGCTGGCGGATTGGTGGTTATCGCTCTGGACGATTTTCTTGGCGAATTTGCTGGGGGATTTGATTGCGCTTCCGGGGGCACTAAAAACGAAGAATACGAAGGTGCATTTTGGGCCGTTTTTGGTGGCGGCGTTTGTGATTGTGTTGGTGCTGGGGAATTGTTTGCCGCTGTTGTTGCAGGCGAGTTTTTAGACGTACGGTGTTGACTCTTTGTTATAATAGTTTATATGGATAGGCAAGTTAATCTCGAACTTAAAGAGTACGTAGTTAAACATATCTTTCCTGAATACACTAAAAATGATTCTGGCCACCAGCTCAGCCATATTGAGTACGTTATTCGCCGTAGTTTTCAATTTGCCTCTAGGCTTAATAATGTTAATCCCGATATTATTTATACGGTTGCGGCTTATCATGACATTGGTCATCATGTCGATCCAGAACATCATGAGATTGTCTCAAGTAAAATTTTTCGCAATGATACTACAATTCAAGCCTTCTTTACGGATACTGAATGTTGTCTAATTTCTGAGGCGATTGAGGATCATCGCTCCTTGCAGGGTCGTCTGCCTCGCAGTATTTATGGGAAAATTATCACCTCGGCTGATGTTATGATAGACATTGACGATATGCTTCGTCGTACATATGCTTATAGATTGCGTAATTATCCTGGTTCAAATATTGAAGAAATTATTGCCGATTCTCGAAAACATCTCATAGAAAAATATGGTGAATCCGGTTACGCTCGTAACAAAATGTATTTCGATGATCCAGAGTTTGATAACGCTCTTACGAACTTACAAAATTTAATCAAAAGCCCTGAGATCTTTCGTAAACGATACGTTGAAGTCAATCGATTAGAGGCCGCGCTTGAGCTTGATATCTTGTTGCGTGACGTTAATCCTCATTTACGCAGCTATATTAAATCAAATATTTTCCCACAATATAGTAAAAACGATCGTGCGCACGGTCTCATCCATATTCGCGAAGTTATGCGTCGTTCCTTTGTACTTAATCAGACTTTTGATTTACGGCTTCGACCTGATTTAATATATACTATTGCCGCCTATCATGATGTCGGTAAACATATAGATAGTGATCATCATGAAATCATCTCGGCAGATATTTTTCTCAAAGATTCATACGTGTCTACGTTTTTCAGTGCTACCGACCAAAAACTTATCGCTAATGCTATTGAAGATCATCGTTCTTCTAGGTTTGATATGCCGCGTTCTGATTATGGTAAACTTATTTCTTCTGCCGATCGAAATACGCGTATTGAAATAGTTTTTATTCGTAGCTTTTTCGTTGGACAAGATCGCCAGCCAAATACTACGGTTGCTGATTTTCTCGATTTTACTTTTAATCGCCTCATTAAGCGTTACAGCTTTGATGATCCAGAAAATATGTTTTATCCTGATCAGGAATATTATGATTTTCTTCAAGCTATGCGCCAATTATTGAAAGATGAAAATAAGTTTAAACAAAAATACTGCGAAGTCAATCATATCTTATCTCGTCGACATACTCTTGCTGAAGAAACTGGTGCGGTTTTCGAGTTTTAGGAAGATTGGTCTTTCTATTGGGGCTTTCTTTTCTCTGGTCTGTTTGTATTGTTAGGCACTACCTGGGTAGAGGCAGCGGAGGGGGAAGCCAAAATAACGATTGTTGCCGTTTGATGAGTAGACGTAGGCGGGGCTTGAATATGAGTAATAGGAGCTTGCGGTTGAATTTGAGGTACGCGATCGTGCACTAGCCTCATAGCCGATATTATCCGCCCGGCCATCCTGTAATCGGATATACCCACTACGGACAAAAGCCAATGGTAACTGTACTATGGTGGTGGCGCGGGGATGTGGTAAAATGAGATTAAAGATTGGAGGTTTGATGAAGATTTGTATTTGTTGCAGTTTGAGTTTTACAGACGAAGTGATGGGAGTTGCGAAAAAGTTGGAGGGGATGGGGCATGAGGTCTTGTTGCCGGATGGAGTGAAGCAGCGTTTGATTAAGCAAGAAGATTTTGATCCGGTGGCAGCGAAGTTTGAGACCGATACGATTCATGAACATCCAGCGAAGATAAAGGCGGCGGATGCGGTCTTGATGTGTAACTATGAGAAGAATGGGATTCCGGGGTATATTGGGGCGAATAGCTTTTGTGAACTCTATATGGCGCGATATTTTGATAAGCCGGTGTTTGCACTTAATCCGTTGCCGGAACAGCCGTATATTCATGATGAGATAATGGCGTTTGAGATTACGGTAATTGATGGAGATTTAGGGAAGATAAAATGAACGGAGAGTTAGAGGAAGGACCGAAAGTTCAGGAGCTGATTCAGGATTTTATTGAAAGTTTGGAGATTGAAAAGGGGCGGTCGAAGAAAACAGCGGAGAATTACGAACGATATTTACTGCGATTTCTAGAAATAGCGGGGGAGATTTCTGGGAAAGACTATGATTTAGGTCCAGAAGACATTACGCAGGAGTTGCTGAGGAAGTTTCGGTTGAAATTGAATCGGTTGGAGGATGAACGTGGTGAAGGGCTACAGGCGATTACGCAGGCGTATCATCTGGTGGCGCTGAGGGGGTTTTTGAAATATTTAGCACAGCGCGGAATTAAGTCGTTGGAGCCGTCGTTGGTAGAGCTGCCACATGTGACGCGGAAACAGGTGACGTTTTTGCAGTATGATGAAATTGAGAGATTGCTGGCGGAAATTGATACGGAAACGGAGACGGGGTTGCGTGATCGGGCGATTATCGAGTTACTGTTTTCTGGAGGGTTGCGTGTGTCAGAGTTGACAAAATTGAATCGCGATTCGATAAACTTGTCGCGGAGGGAGTTTATCGTACGAGGGAAGGGGAATAAGGACCGGCCGATTTTTATTTCCGAAGCGGCGGCGGACTGGGTGGAACAGTATTTGGAGAAGCGAACGGATACGCTCGCGCCGCTGTTTTTGAATAATAGTCGGAATTTGCAGGCGGTGGATGCAAGTGGGGATTATCGGAGGTTGACACCGCGGTCGGTGGAGCGGATTGTGCAGAAATATGCAAAGCTCGCTGGAATTACGAAACATGTATCGCCGCACACTTTACGGCATAGTTTTGCGACGGATTTGTTAATGAATGGGGCGGATCTTCGGTCGGTGCAGGCGATGTTGGGGCATTCGGATATTTCGACGACGCAAATTTATACGCACGTGACGGATCCGCATCTTAAAGAAGTACACGAGAAGTTCCATACGGAAACTGAATAAATGTGTTATAATAAGAAAAAGTAAAGGAGTTTGTATGGGCAAAGAGAAAGATTTGGTCGAGCGGAGCTTGGTAGTTTTGAAGCCGGACTCGGTGCAGCGCGGGATTGTAGGGGAGATTATCACGCGGTTTGAACGAGTTGGTTTGAAGATTGTCGGTATGAAGATGGTGATGCCGGATGAAGATCAGTATCGGGCGCACTATGAGGATATCGGGCAGATGATTACACGGCGGGGTGAGCAAGCGTTTCGTTATAATTTGAGCTATATGATGACGGGGCCGGTGATTGCAATCGTGCTTGAGGGTGTCGAGGCGGTGCCGCTAGTACGGAAGATTGTTGGTCCGACAGAGCCGAAATCGGCAGAAATGGGTACGATTCGCGGTGACTACTCGCACATGAGCTTTGGTTATTCGGATGCGAAGGGAATGGGTGTGCCGAATTTGGTGCACGCAAGTGGTAGCAAGGAAGAAGCAAAGAAAGAGATTAAACTCTGGTTTAAGGATGGTGAGCTATACGATTATTCGGATTTGAACGAGAAATATACGCGGTAATAGAGTTCAGTAGAGCAGCACGTTCGTGGGGGTCGGGCGTGCTTTTTGGTGGTGTGTTGTGAATGAGGTGGCAATTAACAAGTGGAGTGTGAAGGATTGGGCTCTCTTGAGAGGATGTTCGTTTGACTATGAACATTAAAAACAAAAAGAGTATGGCGTATGCTTAAACTGATTCTAGATTTGCTGGACAAACTGCGTGACCGTTCGCGGTCAAAGGCGGAGACGGAAGTCAATGTCGAAGTTCAACAAAAAATTACCGTCGTTACGATTAATATCGATAACAGACGGTAATCAACCTCTGTAACTTAATTGTACCTTACAAAAACGGTTATGACAAGTATAAAATCCATTGCTCTATTGTGGCTTTTGTCCGTAGCGGGTATGTTAATCTGGACGGCGGTCAGGCTAGGTTCGCCGGCGAGAACGGCTACGGCTGGTTGCGTACAGCGGGCTCCTCGTCCTACGCCTACGGCCTATACATGACTACTACTAGCGTCAATCCGTCAGGCAGCAGCATTCGTTGGTACGCTTTCCCTCTCCACTGCCTCTACCCAGGTAGTGCCTAATGGAGGAAAAGGAAGGGGTTGGGTTCGATGAGCCAGATATGCAAGACGTTTTTTGTGTGAGTTCGGGTGCGAAACAGAAGCTTGCTTACGCAAACTTCTGCGATAGGGCGTCGGTTCAAAACATCTAAAACATCGTTTTAGATGTTGCTCACCTCCTACTATCTACGAACGCCTGGCGGCGTTCGTTTCGCGCCTTAGCTTTTTCGGAGATAGAAATATCTCAAGCAAATGCTTGAGATATTTCTATGGTGACCCGGGTGCGAGTCGAACGCACAACCTCTTCCTTAGGACGGAATTGCTCTATCCATTGAGCTACCAGGCCGCTTCTTATATGGCCTGAGTATATTATAGCATAATGTGTTATAATTGAGGTAGATATGAGTGAAGCATTTCCGGGGCAGCGTAAGGGGGAAGAGGTTGAGCTGATTTTTCGGAGACATATGATGACGGCGTGGCGGGGATTGGTTTGGTTGGTGTTTTGGGGGGTAGTGGGGATAATTCCAATGTTGCTATGGCGAGATAATCAAGATATGTTTTATGTTTGGCTGGGGAGTCTTGGGGTGGGGGTGATAGGGCTGTTGTATGTTTATATGCTATGGCACTTTTCGTATTATTTAGTAACAAATCAGCGTGTGCGCCAGGTGCGGCAAAAGGGGCTATTCCGAAAGACGGTGGTGGATTTGGGATTGGATAAGATTCAGAGTATTAGTTACGAAGTGCCGGGGATTTTGGGTGGAATGTTTGGTTACGGGACGTTACTTTTGCAGACGCAGGTGGGGAACATGCGGATTAGTATGGTGCGAAAACCGGAAAAGATTTATAATGTATTACAAGATTTAGTGGAAAAGGTGGCAAGATGAGTTTGTTGAAGGAAAAACCGCGAACAGAGCGGGAGAAGGTTGAACAGCGGCGAGAAGAGGTCTTGGCGCAGGGCCGGAAGTTTAAGTATCCGATGCAGTACGCGAAACATAAGCTAATGGTTAATACGGTGTTGGTGGCGATTGCGGCGATTGTGGTAATGATCGTCGTGGGATGGGCGATGCTGTATAAGATACAAGATACGGGGGATATGTTGTATCGGGTGACACAGGTGATACCAGTGCCAGTGGCGAAGGTGGCGGGTGAGCAAGTGCGGTATAGTGATTATTTGATGATTTACCGGAGTAATTTATTGACGACTGAACAGCAAGGTGGGCAACTGGGTGGCGAGGAAGATGATAATGTGGTGCGCGAACGATGTAAAGAGGCGGCATTGAGGTCGGCAATAGAATATACTTATGCGATGAAACTAGGGAAGGAGATGGGGATTGAGGTTTCGAACGAGGAGATTGACGAGGCGTTTGATGAGCATCGGAATGTTGGTGGGGTTGAGCGAAGCGAAGAGAGTTTTTTGAAGATTGTGCGAGATAATTTTGGGATGAACCGGACGGAATATCGACGGATGCTATATTTGACTTTAATGAAAGCGAAGGTGACACAGGCGGTAGATGATGATGCGCGTGAAATGGCAGAAAAGGTAGAGAAGCTGATTCAGGAGAAAAATGGAGATATGCTAGCGGTGATTGAGGGGCTGGGTGATGCGGTTGAATATCAGGAGACGGGGCAGTTGGTGGATAATTTGAATGTAGATGGCGGTCGCTCGGAGATGGCGGCGAAGTTGGATGTGGGGCAAGTGAGTGAACGGTTTTTGTCGACGAATGGTGACGGATATTATTATGTGAAGCTGGTTGAGAAGACGGATACGCAGGTTAGTCACGCATCGATTAAAATTCGGTTTACGAAGTTTAGCGAGATGGTGGAGGAACTATACCAAGACGGAGAAGTGGAGGAGTATATCACGGTGGGGCTAGATGAGGTGTTGCCGCAGGGTGAGGTAGACGCGGGGGAATAAGTGTAGTATAATGGTGGTGTTAGCGGGTGTCGTATAACGGCTATTATGTATCCTTCCCAAGGATGAGACGAGAGTTCGACTCTCTCCACCCGCACCATAGAAAATAAACTAGACAATTTGTCTAGTTTATTTTCTATGTTTAGGTAAGGAGGGAAAAGAACTCCGAAGGAGTTCGTAACAAGGAGGAGTGTGAGGAAAATCCAGAGTTTACTCTGGATTTTTTGAATCGATGACGAGCGCTGAGGGAGCGGAGCGACTGAAGTTTCTCTTCGTTTTATTTAGTCTTATAAAGATCGGCACCGAACCGGCAGCTTAGAGGCAGCGGAGGGAGAAACCATCGCGACGTTCGTTGTTGTTTGACGGGTTGACATTGCTGGGGTTGAAGGCTAGATCATAGGCGTTAGTAGTGGATTTAGAAGTACGAGACCAGTAGTAGCCGTTCTGGCCGACGTTGTTCATGGCTCCGCCATCAATATTTGCCCACCCGCTACGGACAAAAGCCAGAAAAATGTGAGACGCGAGGCAGAGAAGTTGCTATTTTTGATAAAAGCCATAGCAAATATCAATATATAAACCTTTCGGATTCACCCGAGGAATAGGGAAAGGGCAACTTCACGATCTTTAGGTGAGAGCGAGGATGGCTGGAGCTTGACCTCAGGCGCCACCGGTAGTTCCCATGGAGAAATTCCACTAACTTATTATAACATGCGGGCTGCCTAGACAAAATGAGGGATTTTTGGTATAATTATGGTAATGATGTACTGTTTTTGGGTACAAAAATTGGGAGATGGAGAAAAAGTGGCAAAGAAAAAATCGGTAGCGAAAAAGAACGCGTCAAAAATGACGGTGAAGAAAGGTGGCGCGAAAAAGACGGCAGTGGAGAAATCTGTAGTGAAGAAGCCTGCTCCGAAGAAAGTGGCGAAGCCGAAAGAGATGACGAAGAAGGCTTTGAAATTGCTAGAAGAGCGTAAGAAACAGATGCGTTATCGAGTGCGAGTGGTGTTAATTGTGGTGTTGGGGTTTCTGTTGGTCTTGGGTGGGGTGATGTGGTCAGAAATAGCGCGAGCGGATGAATACCAGTTGCAACAGGAAACGCACGCGACGAGAGTAGCGGAGAATTTGGCGAAGTATTACGAAGATTATGAGAAGGAAGTGCCGAAGTTGGAGTTTGAAGTTGAGGGGTTGGATGCGATTGAGGCGGAGAATAGTTATGTGCGGGCGAAGAAGTATACTAAGCAGAAACAAGAGGTGGAAGAGAGAATTGCGCGCTTGAGAAAGTTTGCGGAAGTGCGGAAGCAAGTGGAAGAATTTTTCCAGGATGGGATTTTGAAGTCGGATACGGATGCAGAGGCGATTACGGCGATGCAGGAAACGTTTGGTGAAATGAGGGAGAGCTATCAGAAAGCGTTACAGGGGCGGATTAGTGCGATAAAAGGACAGTATCAGGCGATAGTTGATCTCGCAGTGGCAGTGCCAGGGTTGTTTACGGATGAGGGGATGGAAACGGTGCGAGATGATCTTTCACGTGAGCAATATGATGAGATTAAGGCTAGAGTTGACAGTCTACCTCAGCGGGATGTAGCGGAGAGCTATGCTGAGGCTTTGAAAAAAGTGGAGGAAGCACTGGCGGAGCGGGAGCGGATTGCAGAAGAGGCGCGACGTAAGGCAGAGGAAGAATATCGCCAGCGACAGGCAGCGATTGCGGCGGCATGGCATACGCTTAGCGTGCCATATTGGAGTCAGAATGGCGAAGGGGTGAAAAATGGTTGTGAGGCGGCGTCGCTTTTAATGGGGTTACAGTATAAAGGGTATCTTGGTGGAATGAACCTTAGGACGTATGCGGAGATGATGCCGAAGAGCGATGATCCGTTCTCGGGGTTTCGAGGAGATATATTCGCGTCGGCGGGAAGCGATGCGCCGTTTTGGATCGCTCCGGGGCCGCTGGCGGCGTTTGGTCGAAGTAGTTCAGGGGCGAATGTAGTAGATATTACTGGAGCGAGCTTGGATGCGCTGGATGCGGAAGTGGCAGCGGGGAATCCGGTGGTAATTTATTTGACGTTGAGCTATGTGGCGCCGAGTGCGTGGCGGTATGGAGCGCCGGCGAATCTGCATGTGATGCTACTCACGGGATATAATAGTATGACGGGGGTGCAAAGGGTGACGGATCCATTGACGCTGAACGGGCGCAGGTATTATGATTTGCCACGAGCACAGGTTGAGTCGATATTTAATAGTACGGGGAATAGGGCAGTAGTAATAAGATAGAATGGCGTGATATAATGGGATTATGATTACGCTTAGTGGGGTGAATAAGTCTTATGGCAAAAAGCAGGTATTATTTGATATCAACCTAGAGATTCCGACTGGTAGTTTCACGATGCTGCGAGGCGTGAGTGGGTCGGGGAAGTCGACGCT
>CANBEI010000010.1 GCA_947367565.1 uncultured Candidatus Saccharibacteria bacterium
TGGGGGCGTAGCTCAGGGGTTAGAGCAGGCGGCTCATAACCGCTTGGTCGTTGGTTCGAGCCCAACCGCCCCCACCAATACATTAATAGAGCCTTCGGGTTCTATTTGTTTTTAAAGATCGGCACCGCACTGGCTACAGCCCAGCGGAGGGGGAGACCGACCCAACGATTCGTGCTATTTGACGGATTGACGTCCGTAGGGTTCAGGTTCAAGTTGCGCGCATTGGTAGTCGATACGGCCGTACGCGACCAGCCATCGCCCTCGTAGCCGACGTTATTCACGCTGCCGTTGTTCAGATGAACATATCCACTACGGACAAAAGCCAGAAACCATACATGACACAAATACGAGCACTAGAAGTTCACTTTTCTTACGGCCAGCCATAACTCGCCGCGAGTCTTTATCCTCAGTTCACTTCCTTAAGTTATTAGAGGGGAACTTCACGATCTTTTTTCGAGAGCCTTTGGCGACTGGAGCTTGACCTCATTATATCGCCAGTAGTTCCCATGGAGCCTACCGTCCACTCCCTAATTTTAACATTATCATCGTGCTATAATATAAACATGAGTGAGTTAAAAACGAAGCTACGCAAAACTCAGTATTGGCTGAAGCACGATCTCTTTGTTTTTGATAACGTCGTTTTGATGATCGCATTAGTCTTTTGTCTCGTCTGGACCTGGGGGTCGATTTCCTCAATGACCCGCAACTGGAGTCTCGCCCAAGAACTTATAAATCGTCAGCGCGAAAAAGCTCTCCTTGAGCTTGAAGTCGAGACTCTCGAACTCGAAAATGAATACTATCTCTCCGACGAGTATCAAGAGCTCGCCGCTCGCAAATACCAAGGCAAGATGTTGTCTGGAGAGACTATGGTCTATTTGCCAGAAAATTCTAGTATGGCTGAATCTTCTGAGCTTGGGGCATCCACTGAGAGTATCGCGACAGATTCCATGAGCAATTTTGAACAGTGGCTTGCTTTTCTCTTCGGCATTCGCTTGTAAAAAACATTCGACTTATGCTAAAATAAGAACATGAATGAGTCGTGGGAGTACCAATCAGAATCTTCTAGCGAAGAAGTAAAGCGAGGTTTCACCATTATCGAAGTTATGCTCGTACTCGCGATTACGGGCCTGATGCTCGTTGGCGTGATTGCTGGAACTTATTCTTCGATTGCTACTCAGCGTTACAATGATTCCGTACGCTCATTTTCTGAATTTTTGCGCGAAATCTATGCGGAGGTCATTAGCCCCCAGTCACTTGGTGAAGGAAATTCTGATACTGAAGCAGTTTATGGAAAGATTGCAGTTTTTGGTATTGACGATGGCGGAGATGAAGATATTGTATATACTGCTACGCTAGTTGGCGGAGTGAAACCACCGCGCAATACAACTAATTTTATTGCTGAGCTTGGTAGCAGTGACGTTAAGGCGCATTTATTCTGCGGGAAAGAAGCCTCACCCGGAGTCGAGGCTCAATCTTCGACACTTGATGAATATATCCCGATGTGGGAAGCAAAGATTAATGATATTTCAAACCAGACCCTAGAAGGTACGCTGATTATTGCTCGCTCCCCAGCTTCCGGTACTGTTCATACCGCTTTCACGACGACGGTTTACGACATCAAAGAGGACTGTCAAGGTGCCAGTAATCGGCTACAGCAAGATTTGCAAACTAGTCAATCGAGCTTCAATACAGTATCTGATGTTGATTTTTGTATAGTTTCCGATAATAGTCGAGTTGTTCGCGACATTCGTCTCGCTGCTGACGGCCATAACTCATCGGCGATTAGTTTAATTCCGACGGACGGAGAGGATAATAAATGTCCACAAAAATAACTTTCCAAAAATTCAAGGAACGTAGTCTTACGGCAAAACGCGGCGACACAATTATTGAAGTTATGTTTGCGATTGCAGTTTTTAGCTTAGTTGCCGTCATTACGATTTCTATGATGAATCTCGGCACCGCAAATGCTGAGGGCTCGCTTGAGCTGACGACTGCTCGTCACGAATTAAATGCTCAGGCTGAGGCTTTGCGTTTTGTCCACAGTGCTTATACCGCCGAATTGGCGCTACCGACTTGTAGCGCGCCAATTCTCCAAAAGGGCGAAAAGTGCCAACAGTACAAGGAATTATGGGAGGGCATAATTGGCCACGCTCGTAGTTCAATGCTGGACGACCGTGCGCAGCAGGACATTATCGATATCACAAACACATTGAATAACAGTGATCCATCGGTCGGTGATTTTCACGGAACCGTTGGCTGCCAGCGCGCCTATGAACCAGGCGTCTTTAGTGGCGATAGTTTACTTACGGCGAATAAAGCCTTCGTTTTAAATATCCGTGATCTTAGCGTCGCTCCGCGCGCAGACAATAGCGGTCTAGAAAATCCAACTAGAGCAATCATCTCCGCATCAAATGGTAGCGATAATAAGTTCGTCTCCGCTCCGCTTAGTGCGCGTATTATTTATGCTCGCGACGGGCACCCTAATGAAACCACCGAGGACGGATATGCTGCTCGTAATATATATAATCAAGTCTCTCAGGTTGAGGGTATTTGGGTGGTCGCCATTGCCGGCGATGCGAGCGGTGCTGCCGTTCCGCCATTCTATGACTTTTACATTCAGACATGTTGGAATGCGCCGAATTCGTTGGCGCCTACGATTCTCGATACTGTGATTCGTCTATATAACCCAGGAGCCAAATAATGAATATGAAATATAAAGCCAGTCTCAAGGATTCAAAACAGGGTTTTACAATTATTGAGCTCATGCTCGCCATGACTTTTGTTGCGACATTGCTGATTTCGATTGCCGTCGTAACAATCAATGTCGTTTCAATCTATCAGCGCGGGCTTGCGCTCAAAGCCGTCAATAATGTCGGACGCAGCTTAATTGAAGAACTGACGACTGCAATTAATGAAGCTCCAGCCGTCGATACAACTAGCCTATGTAATCATCTTGCCAGCGGCGGCAGTAATGCTATCGGCTATGCCAGTACTGAGGCCTGTTTATCGGACCACGCTTATCGCTATGTCTATAATGACCGTTTTAATACTAAAGAGAATCGCGAAGGCCAAGACGGCGAGTATCAGTATAGTGGTGTCTTTTGTACTGGTAATTACTCATATCTCTGGAACACAGAATATGGTCTTGATGAAGGGCAACGGACTTTATCACTCTTATATCTTGACGAAAATGGTCAGCCACAAACTATCCAGGCGTCAGATGCCCGATTGATTAGCATTCCAGACCGCACTTATCGTGTTTGCTCGGCCTTCCTCCAGAAGCAATCTGAAGACCCAGGAAGTACGGGGAACTGGGAGCTAGATATTCGGCAGGAAGCAAAGAATGGCACCGAAAATCGCATCACTATGCCGACCAATGGTTATCTTAGTGCGTTCGACTTAGATTTATTCTTGTATGAATTTACAGTCCAGCCAATTAGCCAGGACGCCATTACTCTGCGCACCTATATGACAGGGAATTTCATTCTCGCAACCGAACGTGGCGGCATTGATATAACTACAACCGGAGATTACTGTCAGAATAGTGAAACCAGCCAGCTCGATAATCTTGGCGCCGAGTTTAATTACTGTGCAATTAACAAATTTAATTTCGCCGCTCGCACGGCAGGAGTATAGTAGAAAATGATGAAACTGCAAAATTTCCGTGGATCCAAGAAAGGTGTCGCTTCGCTCTATGCGGTTGTCTTCGCGACAATCTTGTTCGGGGTGATTACACTAAGTTTCGTGCGTATTATTCTGTCTGAGGCTCGCCAGAGCGATGACGACGAACTCTCACAGTCAGCCTATGACTCCGCTCTCGCTGGAGTTGAAGACGCCAAGCGTGCGGTGAACAAGTATTACCAATGTTTGAATGGCGGCGGGAGTGCAGATAGTTGCAAAAACTTCTATCCTTTTGATTCTAGCTGTACCGATTTTTCAAAAAATACATCAAACTTAAAAACTGCTCTCGGATACCAAGCCGAAGGCGAGATCAAGATTCAGGAAACGAGTACCGCTGTCGACAAACACGGTGAAACAACGACCGACCAAGCCTATACCTGCATCACAATGTCAGCTAGCGTCGAAGATTACCGTTCCACGCTAACGAATGATACCCGCATTCGCGTTGTACCACTTGGTATCGAAAGTAATGAGTTGAGTAAGGTCGCAAAGGTCGAGTTCAAGTGGTTTTCTGAGAACAATAGCACGACCCTTACTAAGTTGTATGGCGACAAAGCTCTCAAAAGTAAAAATGAGACTTCAAATGTTCCCGTAATTTCGCTTACATTGTTATACACAGATGCAAGTTTCAAGATTAGTGATTTTAATAATAGCACGGCGGAGAACTACAGCACGATGATTTTATTGCCGAGTGATGCCGATGATTCGGGGAATTCAATCAGCTGGTCGGCGATTAGGAGTGCAGCCAATTCTGATACTCGTAACGAACCTTTCCTGATTAAATGTCAAAAAGGTGAGTTTGCTTGTGGCGTAGATCTTCAAACTGAAGGTCATCTTCCAGCTGGTGGTAACGCCTTGCTGATTGTCTCAATGCCGTATGGCGAGACTGTATCAGATTTTGCGGTGGCAATGTATGATGCCTCTGGCAATGTGATTAACTTTGAAGGCGCACAAATCAGCGTCGATTCGACCGGTCGTGCTAACCAATTGTATCGGCGCGTCGAAACCCGCCTTGATCCGGCAGATAGTTATTTCCCATATCCGCAATTTGCCGCTGAGCTTGATGGCGATGGCGACTCAAAACTTTTGAAAAACTTTTGGATTACTTATAATTGCTGGACCGAAAGCGGGACCTGCCCAAATAACGGTAATCTTTCCGAGTAGTGTGCTATAATCTATAAAAGATAAAGGAGTTAATATATGGCAAAATTAGACCAAAATAGTAAAACTTGGAAGAATCTTGAGTCTGCTTTCGCTGGTGAGTCTCAGGCTGCGATTAAATATCAATATTTCGCATCACAAGCCAAGAAAGATGGCTACGAACAGATTAGCAGTATTTTCGACGAAACCTCGCACAATGAGAAAGAGCATGCTAAGATCTGGTACAAACTAATGCATGACGGTACGGTTGGTACTACGGCCGAGAATCTCGAAGCTGCTGCCAAAGGCGAGAATTACGAATGGACGACGATGTATGAAGACTTCGCTCGTGATGCTCGTGAAGAAGGCTATGATGACATTGCCGTCAAATTTGAACAAGTTGCTGCGATTGAAAAGTTACACGAAGAGCGCTACTTGAAGCTTCACAATGAAGTCGAACATGATGTCGTCTTTAAGGGCAATGATGTTACGGTTTGGAAATGCCGCAACTGTGGTTACGTCTTCACCGGCGAAGAGGCTCCAGAAATCTGCCCAGTTTGTGCTCACCCGCGTGCTTTCTTTGAAATTCGCGCTGAGAATTACTAAAGTGTAGATCATATAAAACCAGCGACTTTACTTTTCGAAAGGATCCGGACTCACGAGGAGGAAGAGTGCGTCAGCCCTGCGACGGCAGGCGCTGGCGACGCGCCTTGAGAAAAGTTGAGGTCGCTGGTTTTTGCTTTGTGCTATAATAATACTCAATGGGAATTGAGAGAAGTATTGATTTGAATGAGCCGAAAGGTCAGTTTCGGACGTCGCCAAAGAAAGCGCCAAAAGAACTCCATCGTCTAGTTGACTCAAATTTAGGTGACGATCTTGCTGAACAAAATGAAGAGGCAACTCTCCGCCCCTTGACCTTTGCTGACTATATTGGTCAAGAGAGGTTAAAAACTAACCTTAAACTTGCGATTGATGCCGTTAAGAAACGTGATGATGGTACCACGCTTGACCATGTTTTG
This sequence comes from uncultured Candidatus Saccharibacteria bacterium, assembly GCA_947367565.1. Classification (GTDB taxonomy): domain Bacteria; phylum Patescibacteriota; class Saccharimonadia; order Saccharimonadales; family Saccharimonadaceae; genus Nanosyncoccus. The sequence continues at coordinate 5,841 of CANBEI010000010.1, forward strand.
CTCTACGGTCCACCGGGGCTAGGGAAGACCACGATGGCCAACGTCATTGCCCGTGAAATGGGCGCTAATCTCCGGGTGACAAGCGGACCGGCGATCGAACGCGCCGGCGACCTCGCTTCGATTCTGACTAATCTGCAAGATGGTGATGTACTGTTTATTGATGAAATTCATCGCCTGCGCCGCGCCGTGGAAGAAATTTTGTATTCCGCAATGGAAGATTATAAACTTGATATCGTGATTGGCAAAGGCCCAGCGGCGCGGTCGGTGCGCTTAGATCTGCCAAAGTTCACCGTCATCGGCGCGACAACGCGCACCGGTTCTCTCGCCGGTCCGTTGCGCGACCGCTTCGGTTTGATTCATCGCCTCGAATACTACAAGATTCCTGAAATCGAGCGCATTATTAGTCGTACGGCGAACTTACTCGGTACCGGTATTGCGCCCGAGGCGACGAATCTACTCGCGACGCGGTCGCGCCTTACGCCGCGGATTGCGAATCGCCTTACGAAACGGGTCCGTGATTATGCCGATGTGAATGGCGATGGTTTTATTGACGTTAAGCTCGCATCCGCGGCGCTCGAAATGATGGAGATTGATGATCTCGGTTTAGACCCGGCCGACCGGAACATGCTCGAACTTATGCTCGAAAATTATGGCAATCGTCCAGTCGGGCTAAACACTATTGCTGCCTTGACTGGTGACGAGGCCGCTACGATTGAAGATTATTATGAGCCGTATATGCTCCAACTCGGTCTCATCGAGCGTACCCCGCGCGGTCGCGCCGTCACCGCAAAAGCCAAAGAACACCTCGCCAAGATAAAATAGACACAGGCGCAAAGTTACGCACCGCGACGATATTCATGTTATAATCATCTCATGGATAACCCTTATGTTTTAACTCACAAGACCCCGACACACAAGGATTATATCGATACCTCCGATTTTGACCAATCGGAGATTCTTGATATGGTTAAAGTGTCAACGGTCGTGCGTGATTATATTAAATCTGGCGGCACGCTTGATACTTTGTATCATAAAAACCTTGCCATGCTCTTTGAACAAAAGTCTACTCGTACGCGTGTTTCTTTTGAAGTTGGCATGGAGCAACTTGGTGGACATGCGCTTAATCTCGCTCCTGGTGCGATTCAGCTTGGTGCGCACGAAACTATTGGTGATACCGCCGAGGTTCTTAGCCGCATGTGCGATATTATCATGGCACGCGTTGATCGGCATGAGAGTATCCTCGAACTTGCTGCTCGGTCAACCGTACCAGTTATTAATGGCATGTCTGATTATAATCACCCCACTCAGGAGCTTGGTGATATTATTACAATTTTTGACCACCTGCCAAAAGATAAACCTTGGAACCAAGTTAAAGTCGTTTTTGCCGGCGACTGCACGCAAGTTTGCGCCTCACTCATGATGATTACGACGAAGATGGGTATGAATTTTATTCAATATGGTCCACCTGCGAAATGGCTCAGCGATGACTTTCTGAAAATCGGTCGTGCCAACAATCAGATGTATGGTGGCAGCGTCCATGTCACTGACAACCCCGCTTATCTTGAGGGAGCTGATTTTATCTATACCGATGTTTGGTATGGTCTGTATGACAAGGAAACGCCAAAAGAAGTCTACATGCGCGAGTTTTATCCGAAGTATCAAGTGAATGATGAGATGCTTGCCCTGACTGGTAATCCGAATGTGAAATTCATGCACTGTTTGCCGGCGAATCGTAATGAGGAAGTTACTGACAGTGTGCTTGACGGCCCACATTCGGTCGCCTGGGACGAAGCTGAAAATCGTCTCACCGCGCAGCGTGGCTTGTTGTTGTATTTCAGTGGTAAGGCTCAAGAAGCACTTGATTTAATTAAGGCAAAAGAGGAGAAATAATATGCCGAAAGATAATAAAAAACCTAAATTCAGGCTGCTCAGTGCCGTTTTTGCAACGGTCTGTATCATCCTGGTCGGAGATGCTGTTGCGCCGACTGCGTCAATCGGCAATTCGCAATATTTCTGGTGGGCAATCATGCTCCTTGGATTCTTCGTACCTTACGGCTTAATTTCCGCCGAACTTGGTACTCAATATCCATCTGAAGGCGGCATGTATACTTGGGTGAAAAAAGCCTTCGGCAAGAAGTGGGCTGGACGTGTTGCCTGGTATTATTGGGTGAACTTCCCACTCTGGGTAGCGTCACTAGCTAGTCTAGTGACGACGATTTTGACCCAAATCGTCGTTCAACTTTCCGGCAATCCCGATTTCGTCATGAATTGGGGTATTGTGCTGGCAATCCAAGTATTCTATATTTTACTTGTATCGATTCTGGGCGTATTGCGTATTTCGCAAAGCGCCTGGCTTTCCAATCTTGGCGCAATCGCTAAGTTTGTCTTCATGGCGGGTCTCGGTGTTCTAGGTATCTATGTTTTGATTAGTACTGGTCAAAGTGCTAATCCGATTGAATCTTGGACCGACCTAATGCCGCTAATGGAGAATGGTCATTTTAGTCTCGCCGGACTTGGCTTCGTTTCATTGATTATCTTCAATATGCTCGGTTTCGAAGTTGTTTCGACTTTCAGCGATGATATGGAGAATCCGAAGAAAGAAATCCCAAAAGCGATTATTTTGGGCGGTATCTTAATCGCAGTCTTCTACCTCTTGCCAAGTTTTGGTATTGGCGTCGCTATCCCGGTCTCTGAGCTTAGCACTGACTCCGGACTGCTTGATAGCTATGGGCAGTTAATGTCGATTGCCGGCTTCGGCGCTGGTCTCGTGAATGCTATCACGGTTGTCGTAGGCGGTCTATTTATCTATACGTTAGTGGCAAACATTGCTTCTTGGAACTTTGGTGTCAACTCAGTTATTGCCTATGCTGCCGAGGACGGTACTTTCCCGAAATCTTGGGCGAAACGCAATAAGGCCGGCGTGCCGTATGTCCCGTCGATTTGGACTGGCGTAGTGGCGTTAGTGATTGCGATTGCTGGTATCATCGTTCAACAATTTATTCCGAGCTTTGAGAATCTATTCTGGACCTTCTTCTCGCTCAGCCTTGTGACTCTACTTCTATCATATTTGCCGATGTTCATGGCATTCCTTAAACTTCATAAGCAAGGTAAAGCTTCTGAAAAAGGTTACTGGATTAACGGCGGTAAGTTTAAGATTGGCGTCTTTGGTATTGTACCATTCGTCCTACTCTTGGTCGCGCTCTTCTTTACTCTATTTCCGGAGTTTAACGTCGAAATGTTTGAATACAACTGGCCACTAATCGTGGGCGCCTGTATTGCTGTACTTGCCGGAGAGGTATTAGTTTGGAACATGGGTCGTAAGGACCAGAAAGCAGTCACTACAAAAAGGGAGGTAACAAATGAGAATTAACCAAGGCACACCAAAAACAGATGGGTTCTATATGCCCTGCGAACTTGCCGAACACCGCTGCATTTATATCCTTTGGCCTGAGCGCCCTGACAACTGGCGCAATGGCGCAAAACCAGCACAAAAAGTTTTCAAAAACCTGATCGAGGTGATGTCGAAGTACGAACCAGTCGTTGTCGGAGTTAATCAAGATCAATATGCTCACGTCCTGGGTATGAATCTACCTAACGTTAGCGTAGTTGAGATTTCCAACAACGATTCTTGGATTCGTGATACCGGTGCGACGTTTCTGATTGACGGCAAAGGTGGCTTGCGCGCGGTCGATTGGACTTTTAATGGCTATGGCGGACTTTATAATGGGATTTATTTCCCCTGGGATTACGACGACTTGATTGCTGCTAAGATGTGTAATATCGAATACGCCGATCGCTATCGCACTGAGGGCTTTGTCATGGAAGGTGGCTCAATTGCCTCCGATGGCGAGGGTACGGTTATTGTTACCGAAGAAACCTGCCTTGATCCCGGACGTAATCCTGACATGACCAAGGAACAGATTGAAGGGAAGTTGAAGGAATATCTCGGTGCCGAAAAAGTTTTATGGATTCCTCGTGGTATCTATGGCGATGAAGATACTAACGGACACGTTGATAACGTTGTCCAATTCGTCGCACCAGGAAAATTGCTCCTGTCTTGGGAAGATAATGAAGACGATCCGCAGTATGAGCGCAGTAAGGAAGCTCTTGAATATTTGCAGAGTGAGACCGATGCGAAAGGTCGCAAATTTGAGATCGTCAAACTACATGTTCCTGCGCCTATGTATATCACAAAAGAAGAATCCGAAGGCGTCGACTCGGTTGACGGTACTTTACCTCGCAATGAAGGCGATCGCATGGCCGGATCGTATATCAACTTTGGTATCGTGAATGGTGCGATTCTTTGCCCGCAATTTGACAATGAATATGACGCTGAAGCTATTAAAGTTCTTCAGGAATGCTATCCCGATCGCGTGATTGAGCCAATCGCTGGCGCCCGCGAAATCCTGCTCGGTGGCGGCAATATTCACTGTATCACTCAGCAAGTACCAAAACCGTAACCATAACATAGTTCACGCTAGCCTGAACCCGCTTAGTAGAAACTCTAGGCGGGTTTGGCTTGTGCTATAATAATACATATGAAGAAGTTACATTATGATGGCCCAATTATCTTAGCAATCTTAGATGGTGTCGGTTTGCGTACTGCGCGTAGCGGTAATGCTGTCCGTCAAGCGCACACCGAATTCCTAGATTACGCGATGGCGAACTATCTTAATATCCCGCTTGCGGCTTCTGGTGAAGCCGTCGGCATCATGCCCGGTCAAATGGGCAATTCTGAAGTTGGACATAACGCCATCGGCGCTGGACAAATTATCAAACAGGGGATTGCTGGTATCGAAGCCGCTTTCGCCTCTGGCGATATTTGGGAAAGCAAGGCTTGGCAAGGTGCGATTAGATTCCTCTCAGAGAGGAAAGGCAAAAATCCAACCTTGCATTTTTGCGGTATTTTTTCCGATGGTGGCGTCCATAGCGATATTAAGCACCTCGAACAGATGATTCAGCGCGCTTATGACGATGGTGTGCGCAGTATTCGCATTCACTGTGTCTTTGATGGTCGTGATGTCGCGCCACAGTCTGAGCCGAAATATATCGAGCGCCTCGAAAAGTTCTGCGCCAAGTTTAAGGATGCTGATTTTCGCATTGCTTCTGGCGCCGGACGCATGGTCGCTACAGCTGACCGTTACGAGAACGATTGGGGTATGGTAAAACTCGGTTGGGATATGATGGTTCATGGTAAGGCTCCGCGTGAGTTTAAGTCTGCCAGCGAAGCAATTAAGACATTCCGGCGCGAGGACCCGGGTGTGCAAGACCAATATCTTCCGGCTTTTGTCGTAGTAGAAAACGCTGCTGCCGGCTCCGCTCTTGCCGCACGCGCCGAAGTTGCCAAAAGTTCGAGTGCCGAATCGAAGCGTGGCGCGCACCCCGTCGGCGTTGTCCATGACGGTGATGCATTTATCTACTATGATTTCCGCGCCGACCGTGCCGTTGAGATCGCAACCGCCTTCACTCAAGAGAACTTCGACGCTTTCGATCGCGGAAAAATGCCAGATATTTTCTTTGCTGGTTTGACCGAGTATGATTCCGATCGCCACATTCCGAAAAACATCCTCGTTCCGCCGATCACGATTGATTCTCCACTTAATACTTTTCTTGGTCAGAATAAGATTTCTCAGCTTGCAATTTCCGAAACCGTTAAGTTTGGACACGTTACATATTATTTTAATGGCAATAGCCATAAGAAGGCGCCATACGAAAAACAGATCGAAATTGAATCTGACACGCGACCGTTTAATATTTGTCCGTGGATGAAATCTGCCGAGATTACCGATACAATTCTCGAGAATATCGATAAATATCAGTTTATCCGCCTGAACTATCCTGGAGGTGACATGGTTGGGCACTTTGCCGAACTCGAACCAACGATTGTTGCGCTTGAAGCGATTGATTTACAGCTCGCTCGCCTCGCTAAAAAAGTTGATGAACTTGGCGGCATGATGATTATCACTGCCGACCACGGTAACGCCGAAGAACTACTCGACAAGGATGGTGTTCTTAAAACCTCCCATACGAATAATCCTGTACCGTGCATCTTTTATGACAATACTCGCAATGCTCGGCACTATGAGGCTGCGAAAGACGTTTCTGATCCGGGGTTGACGAACCTTGCTGCGACGATCGCGTTGTTGCTTGGTCTGCCGAATTATCCGGCCAGCTGGCGCAAACCGCTGATCGGTTAGAAAGTATGCTATACTATAACTAATATGCTTATCAATACGTCTCGTCTGATCAACTGCCCGATTCTTAGTCTCCATATTGGCGGTCGCGTTGCTACTGTTGTTGAGATTATTATCGACCCCAATAGTCTAAAGGTAATCGCTTGCCGCGTCGAAGGTCCGCTAGTCGGAAAAGAGGTGGGTGATATTTTGCCGATGACGAGCGTGCGCGAGTTTTCGCGCCTCGGTATGATTATCGATTCGACGGATGAGCTGGTCGAAGCGGATGAGATTGTTCGCATTCGCGACGTTTTAGCGCTTAATTTTAATCTTGTCGGCCTCAAGGTCGAGACGAAAAAGGGAATTAAGCTTGGTAAGGTTGCTGATTCGACGATTAGCCCAGATGATTGGCAGATCCAACAGCTCATCGTCCAGCGCCCACTAATCAAATCTTTTATCGACCCAGAACTCACGATCTCTCGCAGTCAAATCATCGAAGTTGACGATTATAAGGTAACCGTCAAGGACGGCGAAGAGAAGATAAAGGAAGAAGCCCGACCTGATTTTTCGCCTAATTTCATCAATCCTTTCCGTGAGCCTGACTTCGCCTCCGAGTCGAATTCTAAAGAAAGTAATTAGCTTTCCTCGTTGCCGTATTTCTCGACTGCCTCTTTTGCCATCTGAAAGCCAAATCCTTGTCGCACAAGATAATTCACCAACTTATAATCATCGTACTTCTTCCGCTTTTTTGCAATCATCTTCATGATTTCTTCGTCTTCATCTCGCGCTTCCTGACTAAGCAGCCGATTTACTATATCAGTATCTACGCCCTTTTTTTGTAACTCCATGCGGAGACGCTTATGACTAATCCCGCGTCGCACGTAGCGATTCTCAATATAATACGCAGCAAATTTTTCGTCATTTAAGTAACCTTTCGTAATTAACCTCTCGACTACTAGTTCCATCATATCGTCCCGCAATTCCGCCAGCGGCTTCTTTTCCTCGCGTTCGCGTTGACGGTTGAGTTGTCTGCGCTTAATCTGCCGCCGTTTTAGATAATCACGCGTCTCGCGTACCGAATGTGGTCGCGTTAACGCCCATTCTAGCGTTCTCTGATACAATTTCCCAAATTCCGATGCATCCCGTAACTCTTTTAAGCGTTCGGGACTCAGTTCTTGGTCAACTTTCACGCCGAGTTCTACGACTTGCGCCACATCCAAGGAAAAAGCGAATCTCCCGTCCAGAAATACATTCACTCGGTTTGGGTCGCGCACTCCCGGAGTCATTTTTGTCACTCGTGGCAATGCCGTCTGCGCCGCAGTAAACTGGTCAAGCCAGTTTTCCTCATCCTCTCCATCATCTCTATCTTCTACTTCATTGTCAACCCCCTCGGCGTCGCTCTCAACCCCCCATATTACCCCGAGCGCCGATGGCTCGTCACCCAGTTCTTCGGTATCACCATCTCGTAGCCCTTCGACTTTTAGCCCCATCCGCCCACGCCTCTAGCTATTCCTCTTCGCTAGCCACTTCTTCTGGCGCTTCGATAGCTTCAGTCTCACCATCAACCAATCCAGCCGCTACACGCACCTTTTGGTCAATCTCTTCCATCAATTCCGGATTTTCCTTGAACAGCTTCTTCGCTGCTTCACGTCCCTGCGCGATCGTCTCGCCGTTATATTTCAAGAACGCCCCGGCTTTGTCGATAATCCCTTTCTGCACTGCCAGATCCAAGACGTCGCCACATTTACTGATCCCCTCATTATACATAATGTCGAACTCCGCCGTCCGGAATGGCGCCGCGATTTTATTCTTTACGATTTTCACTTTCGTGCGGTTGCCAGCAATATTGTCACCATCTTTAATTTGTCCAATTCGTCGAATATCCATTCGCACTGACGCATAAAACTTTAGCGCATTCCCGCCCGTCGTCGTTTCCGGGTTTCCGAACATCACGCCAATCTTCATACGAATCTGGTTGATAAAAATCACGGTCGCTTTCGACTTCGAGATAATACCAGTTAACTTCCGCATCGCCTGCGACATCAACCGTGCCTGCAGCCCCATCTGCGCATCACCCATATCACCGTCAATCTCCGCCTGTGGTACCAATGCCGCTACCGAGTCCACGACAATCAAATCTACCGCCCCGCTTCGCACTAACGTCTCCGTAATCTCTAGCGCCTGCTCGCCGTTGTCTGGCTGAGAAATAAACAAGTTATCCGTATCGACACCAATTTTCTTCGCATATGCTGGGTCCAAAGCATGCTCAGCGTCAATAAACGCCGCTTGTCCGCCTTGCTTCTGAATCTCTGCAATCGCATGTAACGCCAGTGTTGTCTTACCAGAAGATTCTGGGCCATAAATCTCAATAATTCGCCCCTTCGGGTAGCCCCCGCCAAGCGCCATGTCCAGTGATAATGATCCTGAAGGCAGCAATTCCACGTCAATTTTCTGACTTTCGCCAAGTTTCATAATCGACCCATCACCAAATTGCTTCGTAATCTGCGCAATCGCCAGGTCGAGCGCTTGTTTTTTACCGGATTCGTCCGCCGAACTTGAACTTTCTGATTTTGTAGTCTTCTTTGCCATATTACCTTCCTTTGTTACTCTTATTATAGCATTATTATCTTCAGGTCTGGCAAGAATACGCGTCTTTCTTGCGCCTGCGTACTGGCAGTATATAACAAATTTTTCGTCAGATACAAGCATAAGTTCGATATTTTTCGTAAAAAGTCCGCAAAACCTTCAAAACAAACGTAAAATGTTGTAAAAAATACAACATTTTCGTCGTATACTTAGCATAAACATGTTATAATAAAACTGTTTACATAATCCATTTATTAAAAATCGGCTGTCATTTTTGGCATATTATTGATAACGGTAAATATAAACGACACCGTGAACGGGATAGTCGTTCAGTTTACTGTTATCAGGCGATTGAATGGATTATGTAAACACCCTTCGCGGTGTCATTTTTATATGAGTACTATACGTATCCGCTTAGCGTGACCAGGATAATTTTGTCCGTAACAAAAGTGACCCGCGAAACCTAAATAAAAATACCGAAGGCCTAACGCCACAAAGAGAAACGCGCTAGTGGCAAGGTTTTTGATTGTCTAAAAAAGGAGGCATATGTGGAAACTTAAACATCAAACTGAAGAAGTTCGACACTCTATCGACTTGGAGCATAAGATGCGTTCAGTGGTCTATGGTGGTATAGGGCTGCTAGTTCTCTTGGGTATCATGGCGCTTTCCCCGGCTACTTCTAACTCCGTCGATGCCGCCGAACCCGCACTACAATCCGATGACTCCACCCCCAGCCTCACCGTCTCCCTCCAGCAAGCTATTGATTTTAATATAGCACCAACCTCTGCTGGCGAGTTTGGTGCTGGTGTTGCCAAGATTTATGTCTCGACCAATAATTCTAGTGGCTATTCGATTTCTATTGCAACTAATAACGGTAAAAATACTTTAGAAAACTCTAATAATGGTATCGTGCAGCCCGTTAATGACTCAGTAACTCCAGGAAACTTCGCAAATAACGCCTGGGGTTATGCCTTCGGCCAAGGAGAAATTAATGCAAGTGCTGCCATCTATAAAGCTCTCCCAATCAGCATGACTGAAGTAGCTAATTCTACGTCTGCTAGCGCCAATGACCAATACACTCTTGCTCTTGGCGCCAAGGTTAATACCGCTATACCGTCTGGACAATATAGTAACAGTGTGACGGTTAGGGTGATTGCTAGCCCGAGGGAAGTAACGCTAGCAGATATCTCTACAATGCAAGAAATGACTGCTGAAATTTGCGAAGCCACATCCACTGACTACATGAAATCACTCATCGATACACGAAATAATAAGGCTTATGAAATATTTAAGGCGAAAGACGGCAATTGCTGGATGAAGGCGAATCTCGCAGTGTCCGGAACAGTACCGAAGGCGAATGTGATGGGCGGCACGGATGGAACATATACGCCCGTAGCGAGTACGAGCTACTGGAATAAAGATAACGCATACGGATTATATTATAATTTTAGTGCAGCGACAGCCGGTACGGCTACGACAGCAGGTTCATATGCGAACGCGACGGCTAGTATTTGCCCGACCGGTGGCGATACTGATGCGAACTGGGTCTTACCTAAGATTGGCCAAGATGGTAGTAAATATTCAGGTAGCGGAAGTTTTGCTCAGTTACTGGCTGCATATGGCGGGCAGTCAGTCGAAGTAATTACGAGCTCTGAGCTGGACTTCAAAAAGGGTGGCTATATTAAGAGTGGTAGTAACTTAACCAGCGAAGGAACAACAGGATATTATTGGTCTCGCACCGGTTCCTCCTCAACGATTGCTTATGGGCTAAAATTTAGTGGCGGGTCTGCTATTGATCTGTCTTATGGCGACACTCGTACCGTTGGACAATCAATCCGTTGCCTCTACCCCAGTACTTCGACTAAGGCCGCCGTGCAAGCACAATAATTAGGCGCCACATTCAATTCCTCCACCAATCTTTCGGTGGAGGAATTTCTATCCCCATAAATCCCGCTCTAGCTCCTCCCGTATCCTAAATCCCGCTCAGCGGTTGTATATCCGCCCCCAGCTTATTCAACCTTGCCGCGAAATCCTGATACCCGCGATTGATCGAATAAATATTCCGCAGAATCGACGTCCCCGGCGCCGCAAGCATCGCAATTAGCACTACCACTGCTGGTCGCAGTGCCGGCGGCGCCACTAGCTCCGCTGCTCGCCAATTCGTTGGTCCCTCGATATACACCCGATGTGCGTCCAAAAGCTCTACCTTCGCATTCAAATTCTCTAAGTAATTCAAATACACCGCCCGGTTTTCAAACACCCAGTCATGAATCAATGTCCGCCCTTCCGCCGTTGCTGCAATCACCCCGAAAAACGGTAAATTATCAATATTTAGGCCGGGGAACGGCATCGGTGCGATTTTATCCGTCGGCGCCACTAATTTCGATTTTCGAATCTTTAGGTCTACCAACCTCGTCCGCCCGTTTGCGCTATAATATTCCGGCGACCGTTCAATTTTCGCCCCCATACTCCGCAGAATCTCTAGCTCAATTTCCAAGAATTCGATCGGCGCCCGTCGAATCGTTAGATTCGACTGCGTGACTAGCGCTACTGCAATGAACGACATTGCTTCGATCGGATCCTCCGCCGGCGCATATTCCACGTCCATATTGATTTCTGGCTTGCCATGCACGCGCAACGTCGTCGACCCTACTCCCTGTACTTTTACCCCTAATCTTTCCAAAAAGAAACACAAATCTTGCACCATATAATTCGACGACGCCCCCACAATTGTCGTCTCGCCCGGATATAACGCCGCCGCCATTAAGACGTTCTCTGTCACTGTATCTCCGCGTTCGATCAAAACAATTCGCTTCGGCGGGAACTTTGGTCCGACCTGGTCAATACTGCGCGGCAATTCCTCCTCTTTTGGCTTCATCGTCGGTTTTGCCGGCGCTACTGTTGCCTCATAGAATCCGCTGCAATTTGTCGCATCAACTTTTAATCCAAACGCACTCAATGCTCGAAGATGTGGCTCAATCGTCCGCGTCCCCAGTGTGCAACCGCCCGCATACGGCAACCGGAATTTCTTGAATTTATGTAATAACGGCCCCATAAACATTAAGACCGACCGCGTTCGCCGCGCTGCCTCCACGTTAATCTTCTCAATATCTAGCTTCCGTGGCGGCGTTATCTCTAGGTCGCGCATATCATTAATCCAGCGACACCTTACGCCTAACGACTCCAGAACCTCAATAATCCGAAACACCTCTTCAATCCGCGCCACATGTTTCAATGTCGTCACGCCGCTATTTAACAAACTTGCGCATAGCAGCGCCACCGCCGCATTTTTGCTCGTATTGATTGTCGCCTCACCATGCAGTTCTTTCCCGCCATGGATACAGTAGCTCTGCGACACACTATCATTAATTGACAAAATCTGCCCACCTAGTGCTTGCGATAATTTCCTGATTAACTCTAGCGAAATATTTTGTCCGCCCTTTTCAATTCGATGCACCGCCGATTGGCTGCTGCCAATTGCTTCTGCTAGCTGCGTTTGCGTCCAGCCCTTTTCCGTCCGTAGCCGCTCGACTACGTGTCCAATTTCTTCCTGATAAGTAATTTCCGCTCTCTTTTTCATAGGACTATTGTAACATAAATATATCACCACATGAATATTGACTTTTTATATTATCCATGCAGTGATATAAAACTTATCTACCTATTTCGCCGCACAAACCACATTATTCGCGTGTAACCACCCCTCTACGCTTCCTCCGTCCAAGTATTCTCCTGTAGTCGGTGCAACGCGCATTACGCCACCCCTCGCAATATAATTATCAATCGGGTCAGTCACAAGATATTCCTGGTCCTTCGGCCCAAAATCATTATCATGTACATAATTCACGATTTCGGTCAACAGTTCAGGCGACATAATATATTTGCTGACATTAATCAAGTTCGACGGCGACTCTTCGACGCTAGGTTTCTCAACAATTGCTGTCAATTTCTCGTCTTCTACCGATAACACGCCATACTTGTCTACCTGATTCTTATCAACTTCTACCCCCAAGATTGCTGACTCATCCTCTCCTTGCAAGGCTTTTAGTAGGGAATCGCTCGCCGATTCTCCGCCTGGGTTCCAGATAAAATCATCACCCATGAAGACCAAGACTGGCTCATCAATTTTATATTCTTCTACGACCATCGCAATCGGCACCGCCGTCCCGTATTTACCGGCCGGATCTTGCTGCACATAATGAATCTTCACGTCGTCCGGCAGCGTATGCGCCAACTTCAGCCGGTCTTCCTTACCTCTGTCAATCAAATATTGGTCGAGGGCAACGTTCTTCTGGTAAAACGCTTTCACTTGGCATGGCTCGACGTTAGAAATCACCATATAGATATCTTTTACTCCAGCCTTAATCAGCTCTTGCACCGAATAATCCACTAACGGTCGATTTCCGACTGGCAACATCGATTTTTCAATAATTTTCGTAATCGGTAACCTACGCGTACCCCAACCTGCTACCGGAATAATCGCTTTTGTGATCATACAAACTCCACTTTAATCTGCCGCTATTATAGCACAAAAAACCATCTGTCACGGATTTTCTTAGCTTCATATCTCGAAATCGATTTTATTCAACTTCACTAATCTATCCCCCGGCAGATTAAAATACTTGCTCGGAGCATAATTCAGAATTGCTTGGCGAAAATCCTCCAGCTGTGGACGTGTCGCCTGGATTCCTGTGCGTAGTGTCCCAGTACGCAAGAGTTCCAGCGCAACTTTCGGGTCGAGCTCCCGGAACCATGCTCGCTGCCACTTGTTACCTGCGCTAGGAATGAGCGTATTCACTGCTTTATCAATTTCTCTTTTGAGCTCTTTTTGCTCCAGCCACAAACGATAAATCTCCATCTTCTGCTCAAAATCAAGCCCAGAACCCGCGTCGTCATTATTCATCTGGTGACGTATTCTATTTCGCAAATATTCATCCCATGAGTTACTCGGGTCCTCGCGGAACTCCAGCCCTCGCTTCGCCGCATATTCAAAAATCGCCATTTTATCCAGCGGTTCATATATAATTTCTGTCTCCAGAAACGGCCTACGCATCCCAGGCGCATCTAGCGCTGCTAATCCGCGCCATCCCGTTCCGCGCAGAAAGTTAATTACGACCGATTCCACTAGGTCATCTAAATGATGCGCCGTCCAAATCTCCGCTCCTCCTTGCTCCTTTGCCACGCTCCGCAAAAAATCATATCGTGCCTCGCGCGCTTCTACTTCTGACGTCTTCGCACCTAAATTGCCCCGCCCAACTTGGCACTCCAGCCCATACTCTTTGGCCTTGCGCTGTACAAATTTCGCATCCTCCGCCGAATTCTCTCGAATTCCGTGATCGAAATGCGCCACAATGAGTTCATCTGGTGCAAAATGTTGTCGGCAAATATCCAGCATCACCATCGAATCCACCCCGCCCGAAATTGCCAGAACCTTGCTCATATGATATAATTTTACCATATGACTGATCGAATTCGTAATTTCTGTATTATTGCTCACATTGACCATGGCAAGTCGACCATCGCCGACCGCATGATGGAGCTTACTGGTACGGTCTCGCAGCGCGAGATGAAATCGCAGCTACTTGATTCAATGGAGCTTGAGCGTGAAAAAGGTATTACGATTAAGCTCGCGCCGGTTCAGATGAAATGGAAGGGCTATACCCTCAATCTGATTGACACCCCCGGTCACGTCGATTTTTCTTACGAAGTTTCGCGCTCACTTCAAGCCGTCGAGACCGCTGTGCTTGTTGTCGATGCGACGCAGGGTATCCAGGCGCAAACTCTCGCCAATGTCTATCTCGCCCTTGAACAGGACCTGTATATTATCCCGGTGATTAACAAGGTTGACCTTCCAGCTGCCGATGTTGAAAAAGTCAGCGCCCAAATCATCAACCTTCTCGGTTGTAAATCCGAGGATATTATTCTCGCTTCCGGCAAAACCGGCCAAGGCGTCGCCGACATCCTCGATACGATTATAGATAAAGCGCCCGCGCCAGCCGGAGGAACCGAAGTCGCCACTTTTGAGAGGATCCGGAGTTACGACGAGGAAGAGCGCGTCGACCCTGCGACGGCAGGCGTCGGCGACGCGCCTCGAAAAAGAGGCGACTCGGCGTCTCCGGACGTCACGAGAGCCTTAATCTTTGATTCCTATTTCGACGACTATCGCGGCGTCATCCTCTATGTCCGCGTTTTCGAAGGTTCCATTCCGAAAAACTCCGAAATCCGCATGATGGCTGCCGAGACGAACGGTCTTGCGCTTGAAGTTGGCGTTCTAACGCCAAAGATGACTCCAATGGAGAGTCTTGACGAGGGGAATATCGGCTATATCGTGACTAATCTGAAAACTACTCGCGAAGCTAAAGTTGGCGATACGGTCACGCTCGCGAAAACTCCGGCTGCGACCCCGCTTCCGGGTTATAAAGAAGTTTTACCGTTCGTTTATGCTGGATTTTTCCCCGTTTCGAATGACCAATATCAGGATCTGAAAGATGCCGTCGAGAAACTTGCGCTTTCCGATTCCGCTTTGCAGTTTGAGCCAGAAAACTCGCCAGTCTTAGGCTTCGGTCTTCGAATCGGTTTTCTCGGCCTGCTCCATATGGACATTATCCGTGAACGCCTCGAACGTGAATTTGGCCTCGACCTTGTCGTGACGAACCCGAGCACAAATTACGAAGTCACGACTACTGACGGAGAAGACCTGAATATTCGTTCTGCCTCCGACCTGCCCGACCAGTCTACGATTGTCGAAATCCGCGAGCCGTGGGTGAAAGGTGAGATTATTCTGCCGCAAAATATGATTGGCGGCGTCCTTAATCTCATTAACGAAAAACGCGGTCAGCAGACTAATCTTAGCTACATTGAAGATCGTGCCGTGATTGATTTTGAGGCGCCGATGGCGAATCTTCTGACCGATTTCTATGACCAGTTAAAAAGTATTACTTCCGGCTACGCTAGCTTTAATTACGAACTTGCCGATTATCGCGCCGAAGATCTCGTTCGTCTTGACTTTCTCGTGGCGGGGAATCGCATGGACGCCCTGAGTATCATGTGTCATCGCTCCGAAGCTGACGCCCTCGGCCGCGAAATTACGAAGAAATTGAAGCAAGTTATCCCGCGCCAGAACTTCGAGGTTGCCCTCCAGGCCGCAATCGGCGCGAAGATTATTGCCCGTGAGACGATTGGTGCTTACCGCAAGGATGTCACGGTAAAGATCCACACCGGCGACCGTGACCGCAAGGCAAAGCTCCTCGAGAAGCAGAAAAAAGGCAAGGCTCGCATGAAACGCTTCGGCAAGATCGACATTCCGAGCGAAGCCTTTACGGTGATGCTCAAACGCGACTAGACAGATTTCAAGTTTGCGACCGCGGGAAGCTTTCGTTAGAAAACTGATAACACGGCTAGCAATGTTGTAAAAATTACAACGTTACCATCCGAAAACTTTGTGCTACAATACAAAAAGTTGACCCAGCTTGAAAAGCGTATAATCGTCAAAATTTACATGTCTTTTCGATAAGCTGTCGTAGAAAAATCGAAGACTTTGAGGGCATACACAAATATTAATTCTAAAAAGGAGTACTTTTCTGATGGAAACAGAAAATCAATATCTCGGAAAGGAAAAAGTTTCAAAACTTTTGTTCAAGTTTTCCATTCCGTGTATTCTCGCACTTTTAATTACTTCACTTTACAACGTTGTCGACCAGATTTTTATCGGTCATGGCACCGCCGCCGGCCTCGGCGCCGTTGGTAACGCCGCGACGTCAATCGTCTTCCCGTTGACCTTGGTTGCGGTCGCACTTTCTGGTGTGTTTGGTGACGGTACTGCCGCCTTCCTCTCGATTTGTCAGGGTCGCAAGGACACGAAGAACGCTCATCGCGCCGTCGGTAGCAGTATGCTAGCCACGTTTTGTCTGAGTCTCATTCTCGTCGCGTTAGGCTTTATCTTTTGCGATCAGATTCTTGGCCTCTTCGGTGCATCCGGCGAGAACCTTATCTACGCTCGGCAGTATTTCTTCGTCATTCTCAGCTTCTTCCCGGTCTACATGCTCGGCTATATGCTGAATTCCGTCATTCGCGCTGACGGCGCTCCGGCTTTCGCTATGATTGCGACGGTCGCAGGTGCTGTGACGAATATTATTCTTGATCCGATTTTCATCTTCGTTTTGAACTGGGGCATTTCTGGCGCTGCTTGGGCGACTATTACTGGTCAAATCGTCACGCTAATCCTTTCAATCATCTACCTCGCCCGTACCAAGACTTTCCGTCTTAAACTCTCTAGTTTTAATCCCGAAAGCCAAGTCCTAAGCAACGTCGCCAAACTCGGCATTTCGACCCTCATTACTCAACTTTCCATCGTCATTATCTCCATGGTTTGTAACAAAATGCTCGCAGTTTACGGTGCGCGTTCCGTCTATGGCGCGAACGACCCGCTCGCAATTATCGGCATCTGTATGAAAGTCTTCACGATTGTCCTTAGTATTGCCATGGGCATCATCATCGGCGCGCAGCCCATTCTTGGCTTTAATATCGGTGCTGGCAAATTCGACCGCGTCCGCGAGACTTTCCGCAAATGTATCACTGCGACTATTGTTGTCGGTCTCGTCGCGACCGTGATTTTCGAACTCTGCCCGCAAATCATCATCAACGCCTTCGGCTCCAATTCCGAAAATCCCGAACTCTATATGGAATTTGCCGTCCTCACTTTCCGCATTTTCCTCATGTTCATTACTTTGACTTGTACGATTAAAGTTATTTCGATCTTCTTCCAGGCCGTCGGTGAGCCACTTCGCGCCGCGATTGTCTCCCTCGCTCGTGATATCGTCCTCTTCGTTCCGCTTGTCCTGATTTTGCCGGGCGTCATGGATAATATCAACGGTGTCCTCTGGGCTGCCCCGATTGCCGATATCTTCGGTATCATGATTGCTGGTGGTCTCGCGATTGTCTACTTCCGCCATCTTGGTCGTCCTACTGAGGCTACGACGAAGGCTAACTTCCAGGATTCCAAACCCGGCGTCATCATCACAATTTCGCGTGAACACGGCTCCCAGGGCAAGAAAATTGGTGAGTTGGTCGCAAAGCAACTTGGTATCCCATATTATTATAAGGAACTTACGGCTCTCGCTGCGAAGGAAAGCGGTCTTGAGAAGGCTTATATTGATAAAGTGAATAGCAATGATGGCGAAGAGATTATGAAAGAACTTTACCTCACGACTTCGCCAGCGAAGTATGCAATCGAAGCCCAGGAGCAGGTTTTGAAAGATATTGCCGAAAAAGGTTCTTGTGTTATTGTCGGTCGCGCCGCTGACTACGTCCTACATGATAACCCGCATGTCTTGCGCGTCTTCATCCACGCTCCGCTAGAATATCGCGTTCATAACATCATGAAAATGTATGATGACGACGAGAAAAGCGCCACGAAGAACATCAAGCACTCCGATAAGAATCGCGCTGATTACTATAGTATGATTTCCGGCCAAAAATGGGGTAACCCTGCAAACTACGACCTCTGCATCAACGCCGCCATGGGTAAGGAAAAGGCTGCCGATCTGATTGTGAACTTAGCAACTAAGAGATAATAGCTAAGTTCGAACATACGTTGATTGCGGCAAGCATATAATAATTAATTCTGCATATGCTGGTTGCTGTGGCGAATAGCATGAGAGTGACTAGCTAAGCTCATGCGAGACTCTCCGCGACCAACGGGGAGCGGGCGAAGCGAAGGCGTACCCGTAACGACGGGTTACGCCAAGCGCGTCTCAAATGAGCTTAGTGAGTCACTTTTTGTTGTTGTGCTGCAATCAGCACATGTTCAAACAACGCCGTTACTGTCAGTGGCCCCACACCACCCACTTTCGGCGTCATCGCCTTGAGATCATTTCGCTCGCGTACCGCATCATCTACGTCGCCCACCAGCACACCGCCCTCGCTCGCCGTTCCGGCATCAACCACCACTGCGCCACTTCCCACCATTTCATCCTTGATCAAATGCGCTACGCCTGTTGCACTCACAATTACGTCATACTCCGGCAATGTCCCCAAGCTATCCTTGCTCCGAAACACCGTCACGTTATATCCCGAATTTCGCCACATCCGCTCTAGCGGCGCACCCACTAATCTACCGCGCCCGACAATCGCGATCTTCTTGCCAACTAAATCAATATCATACCCAGCTAGCAGCCAGTTAATTGCCGTCGCTGTCGCCGACTCAAACCTCGGCATCGTCCCCGCCGTTCCGGCATCCTCCCCGTTCTTTATCTCACCAGACGTATATCCATTAGTGTCATTATTCACTCTATGAGATAATCCATCTACATCCTTTCCCGGCATAATTTCTTGTACTATTTCGTCCGTCATCGCCTTATCGCGTAGTGGCAACTGCACAATCACAGCGTGTGCACTCGGGTCACTGTTTGCTTCATGCACTGCTGTTTTTGCATCTTCACGCAGCCAATCTTCAACTTCTACCCCTATATCAGCACCATACCTCTGCTTCAGCTGCACATATTTCGTAATCACTGGGTTATCGCTATCGCGGATAATCACTAGCTTCGGCTGCACTCCTTGCGCTCGTAAACTGCGCACCAGATGCGCCTGATTCTCCTTCATATATTCGGCCAACTCATGGCCATTCAACTCTTTCATTATTCATCTCCTGATATAATTTATCTACGTATTATTCATCCAGTGATATACTAAATCACGTCCTCGCCACTAGCTCAACCGGCTCTTGCTCCAACTTAAACCCAAACTTTTCTCGCACCGTATCAACGATTTCTTGTCTCGCTTTCGCCAAATCTGCATACGTTTTCGCCTTTTCATTAATCAACACTAGTGCAGCCTTGTCGCTTACGCGAAACCCATGCAACTCTTTACCTTTTAATCCGCACTGTTCAATTAGCCATCCCGAGTTCAATTTTCCGCTTCCGTCCGCGTTCACCCAGAGCGGAATTCCACGCTCCTGCACATTCGCTACATCCTCCGGCGCTACTCGAACGTTCTTAAAGAAACTTCCTGCGCTTGCTACCTTCTCCGGGTCGGGCAATTTTTCGTCCCGAATCTCACATACCATTTTCCGAATATTCATCGGCGAAAAATCCGTCACCTCATGCTCGTCAATATATCTTTGCAAGGAATTGTAAAACGGCGGTGCCAGCTCCCCGCGTCGCAATTTCACTGCTACGGAAATAATAAAGAATCGCCCCGCATCTTCTCCGGTATTAAACCGCGTCGTCCGATAGCCCATGTTCATTTGGGGCGGCGCCAGCGTTATGATTTCGTTAGTTTTCGTATCGTACGCCTCGACCGATTCTACGACCTGAGCCAAATCCTGCCCGTAGGCGCCAATATTTTGTACTGGCGCCGCCCCCACTGTTCCCGGTATCATGCTCATCGCTTCAATCCCAGTATATCCTTGCTTGGCTGCGAATTTCACGAAGTCATCCCAAACTTCTCCCCCCATCCCTACCAAGATAATCTCATCACCAAAATCCGCTGCATCCAGCTCTCCTGCTGCAATCAACTCTCCGTCTTTCCGCACGAAAATCCCTTTCAGCCGGCTCAAAATCACTACTCCAGGAAATCCATCATCGTGCCCGATTGTAT
>CANBEI010000011.1 GCA_947367565.1 uncultured Candidatus Saccharibacteria bacterium
CGGTTGGGATATAGTTATGTAGACGAGTTCCGGGAGTGGCTGCCGATATTATTAAAAGAAGAGCCGGCGGCGCTTACGGTGCATCTCCGGACGCGAAAAGAAATGTCGAAAGTGCCGGCGCATTTTGAGCTGATTCCGGAGATTATTGGTCTTACGAAAGCCTTTTCACCGCAGACGAAGCTGATTATTAATGGTGATATCAAGGATTCGGCGCAAGTGAAAGAGTTGATGCAGAAATATCCGCAGGTGGATGGATATATGATTGGGCGGGGTGTGTTTGAGAATCCATATTGTTTCACGGAGCATGTCGGAACGCGCGAGGAGTTGCTGGGGTTGTTGCACTATCAGCTGGACTTGTTTGATGAAGAAGACATGCGTTTGAAACGTGAACGGGCGACGGCGCTTGGTGAGGGGTTGGAGACAGCGGTACGTGGTTTGCCGTTTGATCCGCTGAAACGGTTCTTTAAGATTTATGTACATAGCTTTGCAGGGGCGGCTGAACTGCGAGCGAGGCTAATGGAGTGTCGAGACACGCGTGAAGTACGGAAGGCGCTAGCGGAATGGGAGTTTGAGGAGGAGTAAAAGTGTTGTAAAAATTACAACACTTCGAGGAAAGAAATTGACTCCTGCGAACGAGGAGCCAATTTTTTGAGAAAAAGAACTGGAGGTGAGGAGTGAGAGGATTAGAGATACTTGGCGAGGGCTGTAGCGGCGGGTGAACGGATGATTTCGTCAGTGGTCAAATTTACGAAGGCGATTTCAGGTTTACCAGCCAGGCGCTTGATAGCATAGGCGAGACCGCAAGAAGTTGGGGTGAGGTGGGGGTTGTTGATCTGGCTTAAATCTCCCATTACGACCAGCTTCGAGCCTTCGCCAATTCGCGTCATGACTGCACGGGCTTGTTGGCGACTCATGTCCTGGAATTCGTCGCAAATAATGAAGGAACGCGTGAGTGAACGGCCGCCGATCTGGACTAAAGGCGTCAGGCTGCAGTGCTGTTCTAAATACTGTTCGGTGAGCTTATCCAAGCTGATGCTACTCTTCTGGCGTGTAATGCGTAGCACTTCGCGGAGATTATCAATCACGCTGTGCGCCTTGGTGGCGGTCTTTTCGGACGTGTCTCCCGGGACGGCGCCAATGTCATCGCCGAGTCGCGAATCTCGTGGGCAAATAACGATTTGGTCGTATTGCTGACTTTCGACTCCAGCATAAGCAATCGCAGTGGTGAGGAAAGTCTTGCCGGTACCAAAGTCACCCTGAACTATAACGATCGGGATGTCTTTGACCGGCGCGAGCAGTGCCTCTATCAGAATAGTTTGCCCGATATTGCGGGGTGAAATCTCGCTGATAATTGCTGGACGATGCCGACGTGCATGGCAAGGGGTCAGACGATGGGCAACCGTGTCGTAGCGCATGACATGTCGTTTGCCGGAAGATTCTTGTGTAAAGACAATGAACTCGTTCGGCTGAAGTGCAGGCTCGTGCGGAAACATGTGTTGCCATTTATCATTATCCATGGCGATGCCGTTTTCGTAGTCAATATCACAGTCATTTTTTTGAGAGATAGTGATCGCACGGCGTCCGGTATAAGTCTGGCGTTTTTCGCGAATGACCGGGATATGAGCCGATGCAGCGAGAGCGCGCAGGCCATTGTCGTCGGTCAGGATGGCAACTTGTTCTTCCTCCTTTTGCAGTTGGTGTGCGAGGCTGACAGCCTGGTATTCATGTTTGCGCTGGTCGTAGTGCGGTAGCTTCAGCGGATCAACATTGTCGGGGTCGACGCTGCGGATGCTGATTGGCTGGCCGTCGGCGTGGCGGGCAGAATCGTCAGATTGCTCAAAAACGTCTCCCAAGACTTTCAAAAGTTCCGGATACCGTTCGTCATCCGGATGCTCGATTCCAAAATCGAGCAGTTTTGGTATATAAGCCCTGGGAATGTAAATTGCCTTACATTTGTCGGAAAGCGTTTCAATTTTCTCAGTGAGAAATTCAGGGTTGTCGGCCAGAAATTCTAAGCCTGGCACAACGTTGTAAGTCGTATCTAATTTTCCCATAGTAGATACCTCCTTGTTAATAAATTCAATGCTCGAAGAGCATCTAAGTGAATTATAACAGTTTAGATGGTAAAACTAAAGCGTGGGCTTTTTCGGTTTTCCGGGGCGGTCAGCTTGGGGTTGGTCGGAGCGATAGCTGAACATAATTGGTGTGCCGACAAAAGGAAATTTTTCGCGGATTTTGCGTTCCAAGAAACGCTTATATGACCAATGTAGCAACCCGAGGTCGCGACCGTGGACGACAAACCAAGGTGGACAAGTGTCGGTTTGGACGATATATTTGAGTTTCGGGCGGGTGTTTTTCAAGCCGGCAGGTGGATGCTCGATGATGGCTTCGCTGAGGATTTTGTTAAGCTCGGAAGTTTTGATTTCGAGATGACGAGTGGCGTCAATTTCGGTTGCGAGCTCGAAAAGTTTGGTGACGTTTTGACCAGTTTCACTGCTAGTAATAAGAACTGGCGCGTACGGCAAGAAGTTAAAATCGTACTCGAGTTTATCGAGAATGTCGTCGAGGGTACGTTTCGTTGGTCGTTTGTCGGCGTCACTTTCGTTTTTAACGTCTTCTTCGAGTACGGCTTCGTCCTTCACTAGGTCGGCTTTGGTAATGACAATGATAATTCCCTTGCCGGCTTCGATAATTTGCCCGGCGAGTGATTGGTCGAGTTTAGAATGGGGTTCGGTCGCGTCGACGAGCAAGGCGCAAATATCAGCTTCTTCAACGGCGGCGAGGGTGCGGAGGGCGGAGAATTTTTCGATGCCGACTTCACGCTTGCCGGGTTTGCGCAGACCGGCGGTGTCGAGGATTTCGAGGGTGCGGCCATGATATTTGACTTCGACGCGATTGACATCGCGGGTAGTTCCCTGACGAGAGCTGACGAGGGCTTGCTGTTTTTGACCTAAAGTATTGAAGAGACTGGATTTGCCAACATTCGGACGGCCGATAAGGGCGATTTTTAACGGATTAGTAGAATCCGGTAAGTGATTACCTTCCTTCACGAAACCCGCTGTGTCGTCGCCCGTCGTCGACCGGCCTCCATTCTTTTCGAGAGGCGCGTTCGCGACGCCTGCCGTCGCAGGGTCGCGCCGCTCTTCCTCGGCCGAGCCTCCGGATCCTCTCGAGAAAGGATGAAGACCGTTTTCGGCGTGGAGGTTGTTCAAAATTGCAAGCTTGAGGTCTTTGAAGCCTTGGCCGGTGGTGGCGGAGAGGCGGAAAGTCTGGTCGGGTTTGATGCCGAGGCGGAGGAATTCTTCGTCGGGCAGAGACTCGCCGAGGTCGGATTTGTTTAGTAGAAGCAGTACCGGCTTGCGGGATTTAAGTGCGCTTTTGGCAATTTGTTTGTCTTTGTCATCGGGATATTTCGAGGAGTCGAGTGTAAGTAAAATCAAATCGGCGGCGTCGATGGCGTCGGCGATTTGGTCTTGAATACCGGCTTCAAAATCGTCATTAGGATCTTTTAGCCCGGCTGTATCGATCAATAAGAAACGGTCGTCGATGCGCGTCATGACATTGTCGCGAGTCGTACCTTCTTCGCGCGCCACAATCGCAATATTGCGGTGAGCAAAACGGTTCAAAATGCTGGATTTGCCAGCGTTGGTTTGGCCGATTAGGGCGACAATGGGTAGTTTTTTCATCTTAATATCTATTATAACACGAGTATATCTTTCTATTATAGCACAGATAGTCTAAAAAGTCAATAAGATGGTGACTTTATAGATAAGATATGATATAATTATGGCATGACAAAGCCGTCAGATAAGACAGATGTAGCCGCGTCGCGAAGTCGTAATGAGGAAAAAACGCAGACTGGGCTGGGCCGTGTGGTTGGGAGTAAGTGGCACTACGTATTGGTGCTGGTTTTTGCGGCATTGCTTGGCGTAGGGATTTGGTCGCGGCCAGATCAGGTGATGGTGGGGGATGACTATGCGTTTCATGTAGTGAGACTGCAGAGTGCGGCGCAGGCTTGGCGTAATGGGCAGATTTTGCCGCAGGTCGATCCGGAGGCGCTGGGCGGTTTTGGTTATGCGTATAATTTGTTTTATGGGCCGTTGGTGACATATGTCGCGGCGGGGTTGGAGTTTGTGGTTGGTTCATGGCCGATTGTGATTAATTTGATTTTGGTTTTGTGTCTGATGGGGGCGGGATTCATGATGTGCTACGCGATGACGCGGGTGACGAAGAATCGGATGCTGGCACTACTAATTGCGGTGATTTATATGGCGTCGCCGTATTTGTTGAATAATATTTATTCGCGCATGGCGCTCGGAGAGGTGACGGCTGCGGTGGCAGCGCCGATTTTGTTGTTAGGACTTTATCAATTGACGGCGCATGAGAAACATGCGGCGCGGAGTTTGGCAATAGCGGCCGCGTTGCTGATTTTGTCGCATAGTTTGTCGGCGATGATTTTTGCGTTGATGGCGGCGGTGTATGTGTTGATTAATATTGATAAAGTATTTAATGTGCGGTGTATTTGGCGAATGATTTTGGCGGTAGTTGTGGCGTTGGGGCTGACGGCGTTTTTCACGGCACCGTTGATTGAGGCGCGACTCGAAGGTAATTATGGAGTCTTTGATCAGGAATACGCTGAGGCGTATTTCGGGGCGAATCCGCAAAGTGTGAACGACCATCGGGTATGGCCACAACAGCTGGTAACTTTGGATTATGCGAGTGGCGAATATGGTGTGGCGCTCGGAGTAATGGCGATGATCGGGATATTAGGATTTTGGTTTGCTTGGCGGACGATCGAGGATCGTGGTGAGCGAAGGTTTGTGACGTCGCTATATATTATTGGAATGTTGGCGATTGTGGGGATGCTGCCGCTTTTGAATTGGCAGTATTTGCCGAACGTGTTTTGGAATATTCAGTTCCCATGGCGCTTGATGATGATCGCGATGACGGCGTTTAGCGTGGTGGCGGGTTATACAATTTTTGCGCTGGTGCGGC
The DNA here is from genome assembly GCA_947367565.1 of uncultured Candidatus Saccharibacteria bacterium. Taxonomy (GTDB): domain Bacteria; phylum Patescibacteriota; class Saccharimonadia; order Saccharimonadales; family Saccharimonadaceae; genus Nanosyncoccus. Next base: position 4,996 of record CANBEI010000011.1, read on the forward strand.
GGATGTCGGTAGAGAAACAGGCAGTGTGGGCAATAATGGCGGGAGTGTTGGCGGTGTATGTAGTGACGCCCGTGATTATGCCGAATGACGATAGGCATTTGGAAGATTTTAGCGAGGCAGAAGAGGATCTAGCGACAGTAGGGTTTCAGGCGGAGTATGCGCCGGTTGGTTTGCTTTGCACGGCGGATGATGAGGAAGATGTAGAGAAAGGCTATGCGTGTAGTTTGGAGCGAATTCGAGAAGAATTAAGGACGCGTGGAACGAAGTTAAAGATGCTTGAGGGGCAGGTGAAGACAAGCAAGGCGATAAAAGATGGGTTGAATCTGGAGTTTGACGTGCGGAATACAAGCGAACGGGCGGCGGTAGTAGAGTTGCCGTTGATTTGGTATCCAGGATACCGAGCGAGGATGGATGATGTAGAATTGGTGTCTGGCCAGTCGGAGGATGACGGATTGGTGACAGTGGTGGTGCCGGCGGGCGCAGAAGGCACAGTGCAGGTGCGATATGAACTCACGAAGCCGACGGAGCTGGGACTGATGATTTCGGCGGGAACGGCGGGGTTGGGTGTAGTTTGGGTGATGATTTCGGGCATGTATGATTGGTATAAGCGACGGAAGCAGAAAGAAGTAGATAGTTTGATTGATTCGGTATGGGAGGCGATGGCGGAAAATGAAAGCTTGGATGATGGTGGGGTAGAAGCGGCTGCAAAACCGAAAAAGAAGGCGGTAAAGCGTAAGGCGGAAAATGTGTTGCCGGAACCGCCGGAGCCGGAAGTGCCGGGATTGATGCCGAATAAGGGTGCTGGTGGAGGTGCAAAAAGGAGTAGCGGTAGGAAGACGAAGACGGTTGCGAGCAAGAAGAAGGCTGATGTGAGTGAAGCGAAAGATGATGCGGCGCAAGAAAAAGGAGCGGAGAAGCCGGCAACAAAGAAAACTACGACACGCAAAACAACGGCGAGAGTGAAGAGCGTGAAGGCAAAGGAAGAATCTTCGGAGGCGCAGGATGAGGTTAAACCGCGGGTAACAAAAGTAAAAGCTGGATCTAAAAAGGAGGTATAAAAATGAAAAAAGTAATTTCGATCGTCGTTCCTTGCTACAATGAGGAAGCGGTGTTGGGGACGTGGTATGATGAGATGACGCGCGTGGCGAAGGAGATGAAGGAAGTTGATTTCGAGTTTGTTCTTGTCGATGACGGTAGTAGTGACGGAACATTGACGGAAATAGAGAAGTTGGTGCGGAAGGATAGTCGAGTAAGGTTTGTGAGTTTTTCGCGGAATTTCGGTAAAGAGGCGGCGCTGCTTGCGGGGTTGGAATATGCGAAGGGTGATTATATTGCGACGATGGATGCGGATTTACAAGATCCGCCGAAGTTATTGCCGGAAATGTATAAGTATATTGAGAGCGGAGAGTATGATTGTGTAGGAACGCGACGGGTAAACCGCGATGGTGAACCGCCGATTCGGAGTTTCTTTGCGCGGATTTTTTATAAGTTGATTAATCGAATGTCGAAGATTGAGATGGTGGACGGAGCGCGCGATTATCGGCTGATGACGCGACAAATGGTGAATGCGATTATTTCGATGCGAGAATATAATCGGTACTCGAAAGGCCTGTTTAGCTTCGTTGGATTTCGGACGAAATGGATTGAGTTTAAGCATGTGGATCGGGCGGCGGGGGAGACGCATTGGTCGTTCTGGAAGCTATTTGTCTATGCGCTCGAAGGGATTTGCGCGTTTTCGACGGTACCGTTGGTGATTGCGGCGGTGTTGGGGTTGCTGTTTTGCTTTGTAGCATTCGTGATGATCGTGGTGATTATCGTAAAAACGCTAGCGTTTGGCGATCCGGTGAGCGGATGGCCAAGTATGATTTGTGTGGTGCTGATGGTGGGGGGATTGCAAATGTTGGCATTAGGAGTGATTGGGCAGTATCTTGCGAAAACGTATTTAGAAACAAAGCAACGGCCGGTATATATTGTGCGGGTGACAGATGAAGATGTGAAGTAAGAAAGTGGTTCCCAAGGGCGGGGTTTTGTGTTATACTACTGGTAGTGGTCTCGTCGTCTAGTGGTCCAGGACGCCTGGTTCTCATCCAGGAAATCGCGGGTTCGACTCCCGCCGGGACTACCAGGTTTGCACGTCACGTTTGATACAAAAATACGGATGTAGTGAGACATCCGTATTTTTTCATTAATCAAAGATCGGCACCGAAACGGGCAAGCACAGCGGAGGGGGCGACCATTATAACGAACGGCGTTATTTGATGGGTTGACAGTCGTAGGATTTGAATTGAAGATATAGGCATGGGTAGATGAGATAGAGGTACGCGACCGAAGTGAAGCTTCGTTGCCGACGTTGTTGACGTTGCCGTTGTCTAAGTTGACGTTCCCGCTACGGACAAAAGCCCGGTATGATGTGAGTTATACAACGGAGAAGTTGTTTCTTGTTTGTTCAGCCTTGGCTAAGCAAATGACAAGCCTCTTAAATCCCTTACAAAATATAGGAGGACAACTTCACGATCTTTCAGTTGAGGTAATGCGGTAGCTGGAGCATGATCTCAGTGGCGACCGGTAGACCCCATGGACTTTACATCCACAAAGTTATTTTAGCATAAGTGAGCGTGATATAATCGAGACGTGGATTTTGGTCCATGGGAACTAGAGATAGTGATTGAGGTCAAGCTCCAACTATCAGAAGTTCCGTTTGAAAGATCGTAAGGTTATGCTCCTAAAATCAAGGAAGATGGATAGGAGGCGAGAGATATTGCGTAGTTAAGGCTGCGGAATGCTAAAAATAACCTTTGCTTACCACTATGTTTGTCGTAATGGTTTGCCTGGCTTTTGTCCGTAGCGGGTGGGTTACTATTTTGGATAGCTATGAGTACCGAGTAAACACAGGCAACAACGGTAATTACTGGGCGCGTACTGCCGTATCGGCTACTAATGGTCGCTACCTCAACTTCAATCCTACGAACGTCAATCCGTCAAATAGTTGGGGTCGCTATGGTGGTTTCCCCCTCCGCTGCCTCTAGGATTGCCCGTGCGGTGCCGATCTTTCGTTTCTGGATTTTTAGCTGCGGGCACCGCCGTCGACCTGAAGAATTTCGCCGGTCACGTAACTCGCAAAGTCGCTAGCGAGGAAGAGAAAGGCGTTCGCGATGTCGCTAGGCTCGCCGATGCGACCGAGTGGAATCGTTTTAACAATCGGTGCGAGTTGGGCTTCGGGTAAGCTGGCGATCATGTCGGTATTAGTGACGCCAGGTGCGACAGCATTGACGCGGATGCTACTTGGAGCAAGCTCGCGGGCAAGAGACTTCGTCATGCCGTTGACGGCGAATTTGCTGGTCGGATAGCCGACGCCAGACGGTTGCCCGTAAATGCTGACCATAGAGGAGGTATTAAGAATGACTCCGCCTCTTTGCTCCTTCATAGTTGGAACGACGGATTTGGTGACATAAAACATCGCACGGATATTAAGATCGATGATTTTGTTGAAATCTTCGGGAGTAGTGTTTTCGATCGGCTGGTTGGCGGAGATGCCGGCATTATTAACAAGGATATCGATGCGTCCGTAGTCGGTGACGATTTGGTCGATGGTTTTTTGGATATCGTCATAGTCGTTTAAGTTTGGCCAATATCCAGCAGCTTCCAGTCCATCAGACTTCAGTTCGTTGATAGCTTTGTTAACGGTAGCTTCGCGCGAGCCGAAAATAATAACTTTAGCGCCGTTTTTGGCGAAAGTGCGAGCTGTTTCAAAACCGATACCGCGCGTCCCGCCAGTGATGATTGCAATTTTCCCTTCTAACACTTGTCCTCCTTTTCTGATATAATCATTATAGCATATGATGGCGCGACTGTGAGGTTCGTGAGCGCCGAGTTTTAGCTAAGAAAGTGAGGTAAGATGAACGAAATCAAGTGCCCGAAGTGTGGTCAGGTGTTTAAGGTGGATGAGTCGGGGTTTGCGGATATCGTAAAGCAGGTGCATGACCATGAATTTGAACGAGAGCTCAATGAACGTTTGAAAAATGTAACGGAACTGGCGACGGTGAAGGCGGAAAGTAATTTGAAAGATGATTTGGCGAAAAAGGAGGCAGAGATTGCGAAGCTAAAAACGCAAAGTCAGAGCGAAATTGCTGATTTGAAGACGCGGGCGATGGCGACGGTGAGCAAAAAGGATTCGGAGATTGCGGAACTGAAGGCGAAAATTGAGACTGCGACGAAGATGACGGAAACGGAAAAGAAATTAGCCGTGAGCGAGGCGGTGGCAAAAGTTGAAAAAGAGCGTGATCAACTTGCGAGTGACTTAAAAGCGAAAGATGCGGAGGCGAAATTGCTCGAAACTTCATTGAAAGAAAAGTTTGCGGCGGAACTAAAAAGTAAGGACGAGATGATTGCCTACTATAAAGACATGAAGGCGAAGATGTCGACGAAGATGGTGGGTGAGACTTTGGAGCAGCATTGCGAGATTGAGTTTGAACGGTTGCGCGCGACGGGATTTCAGCGGGCGGAGTTTGGTAAGGATAACGATGCGCGGACCGGGAGTAAGGGGGATTATATTTATCGTGAATGCGACGAAAATGGTAATGAGCTGATCTCGATTATGTTTGAGATGAAAAATGAAAATGATGAAACGGCGACGAAGCACAAAAATGAGGACTTCTTGAAAGAACTGGATAAAGACCGGAATGAGAAAAAGTGTGAGTATGCGGTTTTGGTGTCAATGTTGGAAGCGGAGAGCGAGTTGTACAATTCGGGAATTGTCGATAAATCGCACCGTTATCCGAAAATGTATGTTATCCGGCCGCAGTTTTTTATCCCAATGATTACGATTCTCCGGAATGCGGCGCAAAATGCGATGGAATATAAGTCGGAGTTAGCATTGGTGCGAGCGCAGAATATCGACGTGGCGGGGTTTGAGGAACGGATTGAAGAGTTTAAAGAAGGCTTTGCGCGAAATTATAATCTTGCGAGTAAAAAGTTTAAGACGGCGATTGAAGAAATTGATAAGACGATTGACCATTTGCAGAAGACGAAGGAGAATTTATTGTCGTCGGAAAATAACCTGCGGCTCGCAAATAATAAAGCGGAGGATTTGACGATCAAACGGCTGACGCGTGGAAATCCGACAATGCGGGAGAAGTTTGCGGAGTTGAAAGAAGGTTAAAATCCGAATTTGGTATGTTTTTGACCCATGGCGGTGTCATAATATAGGTTAAATCTCTGTGTGGTGAGCTCGAGAGCGAGTGACCAAATTGTATCACTATTATAAATATAGCGCGATTCGCGTAAAATGCGCCACAAGTCGGTAAATTGGAAGCCAGGTAACTGCTTGGCGATCAGAAGTTTGGCTTCGGCGGCACGGACAAAACTGGTAGTGGCGGGAGAATGTTGTAAGACACGGTCAAGTGGCTGCAGCTTGGGCGCGAGACAGTGATTAGTCTGGATGAGGACGCCGTCGTTCCCCGGGCGAACAACGGCATAGTCGCGCGAGGTATGCTCGACGATAGCGAGGTCGCCTTTCGCATCGGCAACGAGGAAATTTTTCGGTATGGCACAAGGGACACGCGAGAAGACGCCTAAGGCTTGGCGCGTAGTCGAACAGTGTTCAGCAATGTAGCGCAAGAAGTGGGCGGGTGCGAGACCGTAATTCCATTTATCAATATGGGAATAAGTTAGGCCGATATATAGACCGTATTCATTAATCGTATCTTCGGAATAGATTTTGCGGCTGCGTTTGCCGATATGGCGGCCCCAAACAGATTCGTCGGAGAAAGCGAAATATCGATTTGCACCGGTAATATTTAGATCGTAACGCTCAAAGAATTCGCGCGCTTCGGGCAACCAATCATAGTTGCGTCCAACAAAGACTTTGCCGTTTTCGCGAACGGCAAAAATCGTGCAGCCATGTTGATGAGGATTGACGCGTCGACGTTGGGCGTCAACGAAGCTAGCGAGATCTTCATAGAGTAAGAAGTCAGGATTCTGATGTAATGATTCAGCGGCGGCGATTTTTTCAGCGACGAGTTCGGGATAGTATTTTTGATAGATACTAAGTTGTTTGCGTAGGGTTTTGGTATTGGTATGGCTATAAAAATCATGATGATAAGCCTTGAGACGAGCGCCATAATATTCGCCGAATTCTTTGCGGCTACCAGAAAAACGAATCATATTATGATTATAACAGCTTATGGTATAATAAGGAAAAGAAAATATATGAAAAAGATTGTTGCGGAAACGAAATTTGCGGAGGGGCTATGTTTGAAGAAGCTGTTTTTCGTGTTTCTAATTGGGTCAGTGATTGGGTCGTTGTATGAAGAGATTTTGTTTTTAGTACAACATTTGATGGCGACGGGCGAGTTGGCTTGGAGCCTCCGGCGGGGCGTAATTTGGGGCCCGTTCAATGTGATTTATGGGTTTGGGGCGGTGATTATGGTATACTTGTTGCTCAGAAAACCATATAAGAATTGGCAGATTTTTATCTATGCGGCATTGCTCGGTGGAGTCGTGGAATATTTGATTAGCTTTTTGCAAGAGTTCTTCACGCATACGATGTCGTGGGATTATAGTGGATTGTGGCTAAATATCAATGGACGGACGACGATCCCGTTTATGTTGGTCTGGGGGCTGTTAGGCTTACTTCTGGTGCGTGGAGTTTATCCGCCGGTGTCGGAGGCGATCGAACGGATCCCGCCGAAAATCGGAGATGCGGTGTATGTGATTTTGGTGGTGTTCATGGCGCTAGATATGTTAATTTCTTGGACGGCGATTATTCGACAAACTTTGCGACATAATCATATACCGCCGTACACGCCGATAGGTAGGTTTTATGATGAGCATTTTACGGATGACTATCTGGAGCATTATTTTCCGAATATGCGGCGGCCCGAGGAAGAAGAATGATTTTGCTTGCAGTGGGGTTTGGATGCTTGGTCTGGGCTGGAGCGATGTTTTTGTTCGGGCGGTATGCGGTAGGGCGGAATGAAATTACGCTGGTAGAGCGCGAGAAACAGCCGGAATTCGCGGTATTAATACCGGCGCGAGATGAGAGTGCGGTGATTGAAGGGCTGCTGGAGAGCTTGGAGAAGCAGACGGTGAAGGTGAAAATGGAAGATATATATGTGATCGTGGAGGCGGAGGATGACCCGACGGTGGGGATTTGCCGGAAGCACGGCGTAGGGGTGTTCGTGCGGCCAAAGGTAACTTTGAGCCGGGCGCGGAAGGGTTTTGCACTGGACGAGGTAATACGAGAGATTCTATCGAAGAGACGATATGATTTGTATTTTATTTTTGACGCGGATAATGTACTGGCGTCGGAGTTTGTGGAGGAGATGTTGAAGAGTTATATGGCGGGGCATGAAATTGTCACGGGATATCGGAATGCGAAGAATGGTAATGCGAATGTGATTGCGGCGGTGTCATGCCTGACATTTTCAATGATTAATACGTTGGTAAATCGTGATCGTGTAAGACATCAGGCGAATATTGTGTTCTCGGGTACGGGATATTGTATTGATGGTAAGTTGGTTGATCGGTGGCAGGGTTGGCCGTTTTGGAGTCTGACGGAGGATTACGAGATTTCGCTTTATGCGACGTTGCATGGACTCGCAACGTACTATAACGAGGCGGCGGTGTTTTATGATGAGCAACCGACGAGGTATACGCAGACGGTGGCGCAACGCGTACGTTGGATCAAGGGATATTTCAGTGCGCGGAAAAAGTATGTACCATTGATGCGTGGAGTTCTGTCGAAACAGAGGGCTAAGAATAGTACGCGGAATGCTGGTAGCTTGGCGAAGGAATGTATTGGCGTCAAGCCGGCGATTCTGGCGGTGGTCGGAGCGGTATTGGTGGTGCTCGGCGGGGTAGTGATGTTGGGGCGACGTGGTGAATGGGGTTGGGCGCTGGCGGTGGTTGGGGGAGCGTTTGTGTTGCTATATATTATACTTGCGGGGGTGACAGTACATATTTTAAGACAAGAAAAATTGGATTTGGCGCGGAGTATGAAAATAAAGATAGTATTGTTCAACCCGCTATATTTGGTAACTTATGTTCCCTGCGCGCTGAAGGCGCTGCTGAGGCGTGAGGTGGCGTGGGTGAAGATTGAACACGGAGCAAAGCAGTCATAGTTGCACTGCGTATGTCCGGTTATTTGGTATACGGATTCGCTTTCACGCTGGCTGGAGCGAGTGGTGCGTCGCGGAGTTTACTAGCGATTTTGTCTGGTGCATCAGTGAATTTGATTTCGGAAAGTCCGAAGTTAATATCGTCGCTCGTGACGTCGTAATATAGCTTATAGACTTCGTCGACGGAGCCAATAATGGCATCTTTCATATCAAAACCGAGTTTAGTAGCGACAGCTTGGACTTTTTCGGGACTGGGGCCTTCAATTTCGATATAGCTCGGAATCCAGGGCCAAGTATCAATGTCGATTTCGACGTCATCGAGCTTCCAGGATTCGCGATACGAGTCTTCGTCGGACTTGGCATGTAGCCCGCAGGCTTTAAGGATGGCGATCGTAGCATCGTAGTCGCTAACTTCAACATTAATTTCTTCGGTACCAGTTAAGGTGTTATCATGGTGATTTTTGTAAGTTAGCATGATTCGGTCGCCCTCGTCGCGGACGCGCGCGAAAGCGTGTTTACTAACGTCGAAAACGACGCGGCGCATAAGGATTTCGGGGCGGACAAGCCGAGCTCCAATGGCCTCCAACTTAGCTCGTAGTTCAGTTTTATCGATTTCAAGAAATGTGGCTTCGATTTCTAAATTCATGACGTCCTTTCTGATTATTAAGTGTTGTAAAAATTACAACATTATTTTAGTTCAACTCCGACACTAGGTTCGCCTGGGCAAGTTTCAAGTACTCTTGCGATGGCATCGTGTTCGGCTTCGGTGACCCAAAGACTATATTTATATTTTACGGAAACTTGACGGGCGACATATTGACAACGGAAGGCCTTGTTGGGCGGGAGCCAAGTCGCGGCGTCGCCATCAGATTTGCTTTGGTTAGTCTTGCTCTCGACTGCGAGGAGATTTAGCGGGTCGGTCGCAATGCTGTATCTGGTTTCTTTGTCCATGTACTGGGCGCCCTTTTGCCAAGCATCGCTCAAAGCGACAATATGATCAATTTGTAGCCCCGCCGTAAAGTCAGATTTTTCGTAGAATAGCATATGTGAGCCGGTGTATGGTTCGTCAAATTCGCCAGAGATTACATTACAATTATTGTTGTCGAGCGTAGCACTGTCTCCGAGCTCGCGTTTGATAATGCGTTGCCTCAAGCTACAACCCTCGACATCGGGCCAGCCTTTATAGAATTCATCTCGAGAGTAGCCAGTCTTAGGTGCTCGACCCTTAATCTCGAGTCGTTCGAGGATGATACTAGCGAGTGGGGCGTTATCGGGGTTGGGGTTGGATGTTGGGGTCGCGCCGTTTGCCCATTGTACATTGGTTGATTCGGCATTAGTTTCTTGTTCGAAAATTTGTTCATAACTACTAGGATTAGAGATGATAATACCAGCTAATCCAGCAATAAGTGCGACTACGGCTAATAAGCGACGGCTGCGGTAAGATTTTAAGCTTAATTTTTTCATAGAGAATTATTCTTCGATCACCTTGCCTTCAACCAAAGTGCCGAGACGGCTAAAATCGCTCGGATCGACGCCGTTTTCGCCGAGTACGACGACGGCAAAATGGCGATTTTGCCGGACGAAATCAATAAGTGCAATGTCTGCATAATTTTCCCAAGTGCCAAGGTCGTTTTCGGTGCCACTAGCTTTGCTATATACTCTTGCGGTACTAAAACCGCTGGGTAAGCCTTGTTTCCAATCGATTTCGCTCTCCTCGGGCAGCTCAAGCATGGAGGCTTGTAGTTTTGCCCAGCTGTCAAGGCTTAGGTCATCATGCTGCCAGACGTGTTGCAAAAATAATACTAAATCATTCGGAGTAGTAACTTGGCCGAAATCAGAGCTTTGCGTCATGCCGATAGTATTTATTAGGTTCTGCGCGCTCTCTGAACGGTAGCTATCCGTCAGGAAGGCTGTGGCACAAGTTTCGCTAGCCGAAGTGCTTGTCATGATGTTTAAGCAGTCACTATAATTCAATTCGTAGCCAATGTTGCTGTCGGCACGTTCCAGGCCAACATCGAGCCTGCGATAACCGTCGTAGGCGAAAATTAGTTGGTATAAGTCACCGGTCGAGAAGGCTGTATCAGAATTGTAACTAGCGGCAATTTCGTCGCGGTCAAGATCGTAGACAACCAAACCAACTCTATTATCAATTTCGGCGATCCAAGAATCAATAATAGGTTGAAGTTTAATTGCGCTAGGTGTTGTTTGTTGCGGCGCATCTTGGTCGTCGTTACTATTTGAGTTGTCTTTGGTTTCTGCGACGCTATTATTGCCGACGAGAATCGAACGGACGAACCTGGCGCCGACTAAAGAAACGCTAAAAGTGAAGAAAAAGATGAGGACGAGTGATAGCCAGTTTTTGCTTGCAGTGCGACCAACGTTATTCATACGTTTATTATAACATGAGCGCTAGTAAAAGTGTGGTATAATTGAAGGGAATAAAATAAGGAAAATAAATAATGAATATCATTTTTAGTGTATTGTTGCTTGTGGTGGGCTTCGTACTTTTGATTAAAGGGGCGGATATTTTCGTCGACGGAGCGTCAAGTACGGCAGAAAATTTTAAAGTGCCGAAAATGTTAATTGGTTTGACGATTGTGGCGTTCGGTACAAGCGCGCCAGAGTTTGCGGTATCAGTTTCGGCTTTGGCGTCGGGTAGTACAGATATGGTGTTAGGAAATGTAATCGGGAGTTGTATCCTGAATATTTTGTTGATTTTGGGCGTAGCAGCGTTGATTCGCCCGATTAAGATTAAAGATAATACGGTGCGGAAGGAGATTCCGTTATGTTTGTTGATTTCGATTTTGTTAGCAGTGTTATTCTTGGATGTGTTCTTGGCGGGTGGCGACATTAACCAGATTACGCGGGCAGATGCGATTGTAATTTTACTGTTCTTTACGGTATTTTTGTATTATCTGTTTTCGATGGCGAAGCAGAAAAAAGAAAAAGTCGAAGACGCGAAACCGCAATACACGCTCGGCAAATCGGCGGTGCTGATTCTGGTTGGGCTCGCGGGAATTATTATTGGCAGCCAACTAGTCGTAGATAGCGCAACGAATATTGCGGAGGTAATGGGGATGAGTGAAAGGTTGATTGCTCTAACGGTAATTGCATTCGGTACGTCGTTGCCAGAGTTGGTGACGACGATTGTGGCGTCGAAGAAAGGCGAGCAGGATTTGGTGGTTGGCAATATTATTGGTAGTAATATCTTTAATATTTGCGTGGTGCTGGGGATTCCAGTGGCGATTTTTGGAACGATTACGCCGGTTGGGTTCCAAATGCTGGATATTATTATGCTGGTGGCGTCAGCGGCAATGCTATTTATTTTCGCGGCGAGTACGAAGAAAATTAACCGCGTTGAGGGGATTATTATGCTGGCGACTTTTGTAGTGTACTATGGTGTGATTATGTTAGTCTAGCTAATTCTCTGGAGTGACGATAAACTCATCAATCGATACGGGCGTACTAGTTGCGCTCGTATTTTGTGCTGCCGTGATATAGCTTTGGCTTTTTGCTTGACTACGTTCAGCAGTGATAACTAGGCGATGGGTCGCGTCTTGTCCTGGTAGTGGAGTTCCGGCGCAAGTCATGATTACTAAAGTTTCCACTTCGCTGGAGCTTAAGATGGCATTCATATCAACGTCAGCCTTGGCTAAGGTCTCGATATTCGTGATGGTATATTCGACGTCGTTATAATAAATGTGTTGATAGAGCTGGCTTTGATCAAGGGCTTGGAATACGGTGGACGAATGCCCGATGATAAACTGCTTGTTTTCGGCTTGGCTGTAACTACCGGCAATAGTTGCTGGAGCTATGAGCTGACGATCGGTCATTTCAAGTGGAGCGACTGGAGTGCTTAAGCCGATGTTTGGTAGACTGAGCTCCGGATAGCTTGTAGCTTCAATTGAAGAAACGGGTTGGATGCCGGAGAAGAAATAAAAGGGAGCCAGAATCATGAACAGCATGACAAAGAATACGCGTAACGTACGGCCAGACCAACGTAGAGGGTTTAGCCGTAGCCCGCGTCCGGCTTTATGGCTCTTGGCGCCGAGGCTAAGAGCTTGTTGGTTTTGATTTGCGCGATCCAAACGATCTAGCGCCATCCAATAAAACGGATTGAATTTCCACACACCTTCCATATTTATGCTTATTATAGCACAAGTGGGATGTGGGGAGCTAAAAAAGTTAATGGTTGTTGTATATTTTACAACGAATAACTCACACTACGCATAAAGTGTTGTAAAAATTACAATACTTTATTCTTCTCCGCTCCCTAGTTCCTTTTCTGCACGTTCGAGGCTGATGCGGACTTTTGTGCCAAAGCCGACACGTGAACTCACATCGATATATTTTCCGGAGAGTAGAGCGCAAACTGGTCGTGATAGCGTCGTGCCGGTATCGGAAATGATAATCTCCTTTCTGTTCACTTGGATGGCGATTTCGCCTTGGGCGGAACGACCAATGGCTTCGGAGATAGCTTTTTCGACGTCGTCTTTGATACCAGTGAGTTCTTCGGTGACAACATCAGAGTCGATGAGGTCTAAGTTGAGCTGAATACCATTTTTCTCGGCAAGTGGTAAGAATTTATTGTAGACTTCGCTGATGATAAGAGACAGACGATACATACTAGGCGATCAAGATTAACATAGTTCCGACGACGAGACAGGAGACGGCGATACGGTACCATCCAAATGTTTGGAGGGATTTGGGTTTTTTCAAATAGCGCAGTAAGTAACGTAATGCCCAGAGCCCGACGACGAAAGCGATTAAATTAGAGAAGAATAACGCATTGAGATTCTCGATGAAGTACGCACGTCCGGTATCCGATAAAAACATTTTCAGGCAAACTGCGCACATGATAGGAATGCTGGCGAGGAAAGAATATTCTGCGGATGATTCTGAATCCATCCCAGCAATGCGGCCGGCAATAATGGTCGTGCCGGATCGAGATGTGCCTGGAATAAGAGCAAAAACTTGTAATACGCCAATAAGTAGAGCTCGTCCAGGAGTGAGTTGATTTTCATCCTTGAGGTTCGACATATGCGGCAGTTTGTCGATGACGACCATGATAATACCAACGATACCCATGGCAGCGCCAACAGTAAATAGCGAAGAGAAGAAGTCGCTATTTTCGATTAGGTCTGACAACAGGAGCCCGATCAGTCCGGCAGGAATTGTAGTAATAACGATATTGATAGCAAGTTTGTAGTTTTTTTCTCCAAAAACGTCTTTGATGATTTTCCAAATGCGTTCGCGAAAATAAAATAATAAGGCGAGTAATGTTCCTAGATTAATGAATTCAAGAAAAAGGTGAAAGTTTTCAGCTGGGAAGTTGAAGATGTGCTGAACGATTTCTAAGTGGCCAGAAGATGACACTGGGATGAATTCGGTGAGGCCTTGTACGAGGCCGAGAAGTAATGCTTGAAAAATATCCATGAGCTAATTATAGCACACCTATTTAGGACTTGGGCGTTTTGAATAAGGATTTGCGGATGCGTTCGGTAATAGGTTTGACTTGTTCGACGTCTAGGAAGTATCCGGCAAGCAAGTAGGTAACGAACGATCCGGCGGTGATGACGAAGAACTTCGGGAAGACCATGAAGATTGAGTCGTCACTTGCCATAAATGGGAAGAATTTAGCTAGTGAATAGGCGACGCATCCAGTAACGCAGGTGGCGAAGACGATGCGGCGAGTGTTTTTCCAGAAGTCGCGGTTAAGTAATTTGCCGCCAGAGCGCTTTTGGAGCAGTCTCAATAGGATAATGACTTCCAGCATTGTGCCAATACTCTGCGCCCATCCGAGACCGTCGACTCCGCAGCCGATAATTGAGAACACGATAGCAAGTAAAATTGTTAGCCCGACTGAAAGAATTGAAACCCGAAATGGCGTCTTGGTATCTTGATGGGCATAAAATCCGCGCGAAGCGATATGGAAAACTGAATTGGCGAAAATCGAAACAATTAGCGCGGCGAGGACGGAAGAAATGAGCGGGTCGCCGCCGTTTTTGATAAAGCTAACAACGTATCCGCGAGCAAAAAACGCAACAATGGCGACCGGTAACGTAATCCAGATAATCGTACTGAGAGCGGTGCGGAAGGTTTGTTGATATTTGGCCTCTTTGCCTTCGCCAAGCTCTTCAGTAAGTTGCGGGAAGAAAGCAGTGGAAATTGCGACGCCGATGAGACTGACTGGCATTTGTGAAAGACTATAAGCCTGTTGGTAGCTGCGTAAAGCGCCAGCACCCATGCGTGAAGAGAGATTAGTCGTGACGATAGTATTCACGTAGTCGATTCCCTGGTCGAGGCTGCGGGCGGGTAGAAGTTTAAGTACAGACTTGAACCCTTGATTTTTCCAGTTGATTTTGAACTCATAATCAAAACCAAGTCCGAATAGCCCGACGAGACTAACGATGACTTGTAATATAGCACCAAAGACTACGCCGAGTGCAACGCCCATGATTCCTCCCTCGAAAACTTGCCAGCCGAATAAGTTAATACCGTTTGTGAACCACAAAATTCCAACTAGGATACCGACATTATATAATGCGGGCGCGAGGGCATAGAAAACGAAACGCCCGAGAGCTTGTTGAATACTAGATAGGATAGTTGAAATACTGAATAAAAACGGATTAATCGCGATCACGCGCATCATATTAATGGCGAGAATCATGCCGGACTCATCGAGCCCTGGCCCGACGACGTAACGTACAAGTGGGTCGGCGAAGATGATAATCGCAACCGATGCAACCAGGGTTAAAATCGCCATGAGGTTGAGCAGGCTAGAACTGAGCTCCCAGGCGGATTTTTTGTTACCGGTCGTAAGACGTTGATTGAATACCGGGATAAAGCTAACTGCTAGCGCCCCAGAAGTAAGCAGAAAGAACAAGAAATCCGGAATTGTAAAGGCGGCGGTATAGGCATCTATACCGGTCGGATAAGTATCGAGGTAATATGAGTTTAGCAATCGATCGCGAAAAATCCCCAACAAAGCTGAAACCAACGTCGAACTAGCGAGTACGACAGCAGCGAATCTGACTGGTAGTTTCGCATTAGCACGACTGACGACGGACCGGAACTTGAATCTCGGGCGCTTAGGCGATTCAGTTTTTTCGCTCTTTTTCTTTTTTTTGAACATTCTAAATTTCGGTCGCTCCGTTTAGGTATGGGCGTAGAACTTCCGGAACCGTGAGCTTGCCGTCGGCCTTGGCGTAATTTTCGATCACGGCGACCATTGTGCGCGCAAGTGAAACTGCAGTGCCGTTAAGCGTATGTAATACCTCTACTTCACCGTTTTCTCGTCGCACACGAATATTGAGGCTGCGAGCTTGGAAGTCGGTGCAGTTTGAACAACTAGTCAGCTCACGATATTTTTGGTCGACTGGAGACCAGTATTCGATATCGTACTTCTTTGCAGCAGGTGCGCCGAGGTCGCCAGCGGCTATATTAATGACACGATATGGAATTCCAAGCTCTTGCCAGATTTCTTCCTCAATCTTGCGAATCTTCTCGTGCATCTCCGGCGATTTCTCCGGTAAGCAGAAGACATACATCTCGAGCTTATTAAACTGATGAACACGGAACAGGCCGCGAGTGTGCTTACCGTAAGTACCGGCTTCCTTACGGAAACAGGCGCTATAACCGGCGAGGCAAATTGGCAAGTCTTTTTCGTCGATAATTTCATTCATGTAATAGCCTGTAAGTGGCATTTCGGCAGTTGCAATCATAGCAAGGTCTTCGCCTTCGATAAAATATTCGTCGCTTTGCTCGCTACTGCGTGGGTTGAAGCCGCAACCTTCGAGAACTTTGCTGGAAACCATATCTGGTACGGTCATGTAAGTAAAACCATGTTCAAGGACCTTTTTCAGACCAAATTGCAGAAGAGCATTTTCCAGTAACGCTAGGCCGTTTTTCAAATAATAAAATTTCGCACCGGCGACTTTCGCGCCCCGTTCGAAATCAACCCAATCGCGGCTAGTAGCGTAGTCGAGATGATCGACACCTCCGGCTTTTTGCTCCCCCCAGCTAGCAACTTCGACACTGCATTCTTCGCCGCCGAGCGGAACGTCGTCAAAAATAATATTTGGTACACGTTTCAACAAATCGTTAATCTCGGTCTCGAGTTTGTCGAGTTGCGGCTCAATTTCGGTGAGTTTATTCTTAATTTCTTTCCCTTTTGCGATAAGTTCAGGGCTGGGTTTGCCATTTTTCATCTGCCCGGCGATTTCATTACGTTCGCGGCGTAGTTGTTCGACGTTTTGAAGACTTGTTTTG
>CANBEI010000012.1 GCA_947367565.1 uncultured Candidatus Saccharibacteria bacterium
GCACAAAATAGTCAAGCGATTATTGCAGACCACCCCAATCTCGGGGTGGTTTTTTGATAAAACCTTCTGCTTAATTGTTGTCATTGTAGGCTTTTTGGTGTAAAATAGTCTACAGAACTAAGGAGGTAAATGAAAAAACATTATTTTGGCAAGCTATTTTCGGCTTTCTTTGCGGCTTTTGCCCTGACTTTTATTACAAATAGCCCTGTTGCTGCGGCTGACACCCCGGATTACCGTCTGCAGGTTTCACCGTCCTATGCTGAGATTGAGGAGATGCAGCCCGGTAAGACATATGACGGCGTCTTTAAGGTCCAGAATACTG
This sequence comes from uncultured Candidatus Saccharibacteria bacterium, assembly GCA_947367565.1. Lineage (GTDB taxonomy): Bacteria > Patescibacteriota > Saccharimonadia > Saccharimonadales > Saccharimonadaceae > Nanosyncoccus. The sequence continues at coordinate 323 of CANBEI010000012.1, forward strand.
GCGCAAAGGAATTTAGTTACGCTATTAATATTACGCCGTATAGTGTTAGCGACGATAAATACACGCTTGATTCTGAGACCGAAACTGCCTATACTCAGATGAAAGATTGGGTGACTTTATCCCAAGATTCCGGGACGCTTGCCCCTGATAGCACTGAAGAAATTAAGTATAGTATCCGTATCCCGAGCGATGCGCCGGCCGGTGGTCAATACGCCCTGATTAATGTTCGTATGATTCAAAATGATGATGCAAACTCCGGCGCTGCGATTAGTGCGACCAAACAAATCGGCTTCCGCCTCCTTGGCGATGTCGAGGGTAATACTCGCCGTACTGGTAAGGTAACTGAACAAAACATTCCGAGTATCTTATTTAATCCGCCGATCAGTGCAACTTCAGTTGTCGAGAACACTGGTAATACTCATATTACCGCGTCTTATGTCCTGCAAGTCTTCCCGCTTTTTGGCAACGAAGAAGTTTATACGAATGAAGAAAGCCCATACGAAGTTACAGTTTTGCCGGAGACAAGCCGCTATAATTCGATTTCTTGGGATGACGCTCCGCACCTAGGTATCTTCCGTGTTAAGCAGACCGTTACGATTGCTGATGATACGCAATTTATTGAAAAAACCGTCTTCCTCTGCCCAATCTGGTTCATCTTCATTATTCTCCTGATTATCTTCTGTATTGTTTTCTGGATCTGTAGTCGCATCAAGAGTCGCAGGGAACGGTAAACTAACAAATGTTGGAGTTAGGAGGTAAAATGAAAAATATTTGGAAAAGTTTGATTCTGGCGGCGCTGGTAGTTGCGGGAGCAACTAGCCTTGCCGGAGCAGTCTACGCCGAGGGAGAAGAAGAGGCGATTGATGAATCAGCTCCTCGAACCGAAATCGCAATTTCTCCAACTATGTCAGTCGTGACGATGTTAGGCGGAGACGTTATTGAGCGCGGTTCTGACAAATGTCCGCAAGATCTCGATGCCGGCTGTGCGGTTGAAGTTAAGAACACCGGGAATACGAGCTATCGTTTCCGTGTCCATGTTACACCGTATTCTGTGTCTGGCGAGAACAACGAGGTTAGTTTTGATGAGAGCGCATCGAACTCTTACTCTCAGATCGCCCGCTGGATTAGTTTTCTTGACGATAGTGGTGCTTATGTCGATGAATATGTCGGTACTTTGGAGCCAGGCGAATCGCGCACGGTTTACTACAAAATCGAAGTCCCAGACGACGTTCCGGGCGGTGCGCAATATGCCGCAATTTGGGCACAAACCCTTGGTAATGGTAATAGCGGTACTTCCGTCCAGACCACCGGCGAAGCCGGTATGACGATTCGCGGCCGTTCGATCGGTAATACGAACCGCACTGGTGAGATTAGCGACTACGGCTTCCAGCGTTTCTCGCTTGGTGGCGCACTTGAAGCTCATGCTACCGTGAAAAATACCGGCAATACCGACTATGAGATTCATTACGAATATATTGCACGCACCGTCTTTGGCAAGGAACTCTATTCCGAGACGGATTCAATCGCAGCTTGGCCAGGATCTGAATATCACGTCAATGTCAATTGGGAGGACACCCCATTCCTCGGCATTTTTAATGTCGAATTTAAGGTGAATGCTGCCGACGCGACTGAAAGCGAGAAGCACATTGTCGTCATTATGCCGGTGTTCATTATGATTTTGTTAATTTTATTATTGACAGTCATAATTATCTGGATTATAATCATAATCAGAAAACGCAAAGAGCGTAAAGCTCGCCGACTCGTATAGTAGAGTTACGAGACGCGAGTAGCCGTAATCATCATTGCGAGTGGTGATTCTGCGAGACGGCAGCTCAGGCGAATTCAAAACAAAAACTAAAAAGAAAGAGTGTAGAGTATGCAAAAGACAAAAAAGCAACTTTTAGGGCTCGCTGGACTTGCAGCAGTCGGCGTTATGACCGCCGTAGCCTATGGTATGCCAGCGCCAGATGCGTCGGCTATAGACAATACTACGGTTAATGTTCAGGTCAGTGAAGGTGCGCCGAGCAACGTCTTCGCTTCGCCACGCGATGGTAGCGAGACGGCGAATGCTAAAGTTAATGTCGTTACCAACTATAGCCAAGCTAAGCGCCTTGAGTTCTCACTCTCCTATAAAGACGAAAGCGGTAATACTCAAACCGTGGCTCTCCCATCATACACTCCAAGCGATGATGCTGGTACTTACAGCTTCGAGCTTGACGTTGCGCCTTATGGTTTCGGTGAGTTTGCTCTACACACTAGTGTGGTTGGTTACGACGGCGTAGCTCGTGAAACTGACACTGTGAGCTTCACCTACAATGCTGCAGTAGTCGATACGGATCAGGGAATGGATGATAATCGCGATCCGATTATCGGCATCGAAGTCAGCGATTCGACCAAACGTGTCGTCGTCACAGTCTTCGACAAAGACGGTAATCCGGCTTTCGTGGACGAAAACGGCAACATCGTTAACATTGAACTTGATCGTTCAGACATTGACCCGGTAACTGGTAAACTCCTTGTCACTCTTCCGTTCGAGAAGTACGGCGCTAAGGCTGGCACTTATACTGCAGTTATCTCAGCATATGACCAGGACGATAAGTTGCTCTCTATGCAAACCATATATATTGAATACTCTCCAATCACTCCTGACACCCCGAATACCGGTATGCTCTCCATTGGCGACCTCAATATCTCCCGCATTGATTATCTCGTTACTGGGCTAATCGCCTTCGGTGTTGCCGCCGGTTTCGCCCTTGTACTAATCTATCGCAAGAGCCGCCGCTAGGGCCAAGTCAATACTAAAACTTAATATCAACCACTAAATATAGCCTCTCTGTTGACAGAGAGGCTATAATACTTGACACTATTTGAAATTTGTGATAGTATAGAGATATGAAATCAGAATCATCATCGCAAAAATCGCTTAAATATATTGTAGTCGCCACTGTTTGCGCTCTGGCGCTGGGGCTGACGATGCCTACACTAGCGACCTACGCCGATGGCGATGCCGAATCGAGCGAAACTGGCGGTGATAATCCGGGTGGTGGCGATGAAAATCCTGATCCAGTTCCAAATCCTGACCCGGGTGACGGCTCTGGGGATTATAATGAAGATCCCGATCGCAATGATCCGTCTCAGGGTGGCAATAATACGCCTGACCTTCCGGGTCACATTACAAATCCTGGTACGAATAGTGGTGGTAATAGCTCAAGTAATAATTCTAGCTCAACTAGCAAGCCATCCAATAATACTTCTGGCAGCAGTCAGAATGCGAACAGTAGCTCTAGCGCTAACCGTGGTCAAGGCTCGTCTGAGGGCACTGACGATATCGAGCAATCTGATTCTGAAACTTCGGGCAAAGACGAGGCCAATGCCAACGATTCTGGTAGCGAAAAAGATGGAAACGATGTTGAAGTCGCCTCCCGTGATGATGTGAAAAAGGAAAACGAAGGTCAGTCACAAGATTTAAGTGGCTTAGCCTGGATCTTTGCTGGCGTGATTGCTGGAATTGTGATTTTAGTTGGAATTGTCGCATTCTTCGTCGATAAGTTTTCTAAGAAGCACGATGGCAAGAACGAAGATCTCCTAGAATCGGTCTTGGACTCGAGTTTTGAGTCGGAAGTAAAGGCTACGAAAGAGCAGGATGTGCTCGAGGCCGAAGCAAAGCCTAAGGCTAAGGTGAAGAGCTCTAATACGAATACGAAGTCTGCTGAAACCGTCAAGGTCGGCGCGAAGTCGAAAACCACGAAAACTGCCAGAAAAACCGCAGCTAAAAGCAACACGAGCAAAAGCACTAAGACTACCAAATCTACGCCATCGACTGAAGAATAAGATTGACTTTTGCCTGGCGACGTGATACTATAGTCACAGCGGGCGGTTAGCTCAGTTGGCTAGAGCGCGTCTTTGACGTAGACGAGGTCAGAGGTTCAAATCCTCTATCGCCCACCACAGTAACTGTGGGCCGGTAGCTCAGTTGGTTAGAGCACGGGCCTTTTAAGCCCGGTGTCGAGAGTTCGAGCCTCTCCCGGCTCACCAGAACAGCCCATAGTTGACGAAGGTTTATCATACGACGATGAACCTTCTTTTTTGCGTGCTGCTTTAGCCGCTATTAACAGAGTATTAAACGGTTCCTTCCATTCAAAGTAAGCCTGATTCTGCGCGTCAATATGTGAGTTCAAAAGCAAAAGTCGAGCAAGAGCGTCTTTTTCAGCTGCGCTAAATTGAACATTCATGTGCTATAATACAACTCATGAACCGCACGCAAACCGAACATTTTATTCATGAAAACTTTGGTGGCATTGCCCAAGATTATCCCTGGGAAGACTCGCCGGAATATACCGTTTTTCGTCACGTCGACAACCACAAATGGTTCGCTCTAATTATGACACTGCAATATCAAGCCTTAGGCATTGACCGCGAAGGGTCAGTTGACATTATCAACCTCAAGTCCGACCCAGATCTGATCGAAGAGCTAGTGTGCGAACCTGGAATTTTGCCTGCCTACCACATGAACAAGCGTCACTGGATTACGCTTTTGCTTGACGGGAGCTGCCCAGCTGACCGTATCCATAGCCTAATTAACCTGAGCTACAGTCTCACGCAATCAAAATCCCGTAAACCCCACCCGCGGCCTCTCTAATATGCTATAATAAAACTAATTATGAGTGAAAAAACTGCGAAATCATCTAAAAAATCCACCAAATCCCGGTCGAACGCCGACTCTAAAAAATCGGTCAAATCTAGTACAAATAGACCAAAAAGCATTTCCGACTACAACGGATATGATTACAAGAAAATTTTCTGGGAAGACGCTGATCGCAAGTACGAAGACGCCGCTGATCGTATGGCGATTCGCCGGCTATTGCCGACCGAGATGGACGCGTTTGTCGATATCGCTGGTGGCTATGGTCGCCTCGCCGATGAATACTTGCCCCGCGCGAAATCCGCAACCTTGTTTGACTACTCTGAGACTGAGTTGAAGCAGGCGCATGAGATTCATGGCGATCGGCTCAAGACAAAGGCTGGCGATATTTATAGCTTGCCATTCAAAGACGATAGTTTTGATGCCTTGATGATGATTCGCGCTACGCACCATTTCAAGGATATGCAAAAAGTCTCCGATGAGCTTTATCGCGTGCTGAAGCCGGGCGGCGTCGCTGTGATCGAAGTTGCGAACAAGCGTACCTTGCCGCGTATGGTGCGCTATTGGACGAAAAAGACCGATTTGAACCCTTTTAGTCTCGAACCAGTACACCTGAAGGAGATTGACGCAGACGGGTTTTATAATTACCATCCGAAATATATTGAGGGTATTTTCAAGCATTCCGGCTTCAAAATCGACGAAGTTTTATCCGTTTCAAACTTCCGCAGCGCGAAACTGAAAAAACTTTTCGGCACGAAAAATCTCGTCCGGCTCGAAAAAGGCGCCCAGAAACTCCTCGCCCCTGTACGCTTTGCGCCTTCGATTTATTATAAGCTAGTGAAATAATCTCAGTCTCGTAGGGCAGGGGTAGGGTATTGACTTTTTGAGACAAACATTTTAAGTAAAACTTCAGCTCTCGCTACGACTAGCGAGAGCTTTCCAAAGATCGGTACCGAACCGGACAGTCTAGAGGCAGCGGAGGGGGAAACCGTAGTAACGGTTTGTGTTGTTTGACGGATTGACATTCGTAGGATTCATGTTCAAGTAGTATGCGTTGGTAGACGAGTTGGCCGTACGCGACCATCCGTAGCCGTTGTTGCCAGCGTACCTTACACTACCCTCAACGAGACGGACAGCATCGCTACGGACAAAAGCCAAAAACATCTGCGCGACGTATACAGAAGAAGCTGACTCTATCTAGCCCTATCCATGAATAAGGCTAATTTACTCTAGCCTCTCTTATTTCTAATCCCCAAACTCGAGAGAACAGCTTCACGATCTTTTTATCAGAGGACATCAAGCGGCTGGAGCATGACCTCAATTGCCACTTACAGTCCCCATGGATAAATATCCATAACCTAAGTTTAACATAGACGACGTAATTGGTAGCGCCAGCTGGAATCGAACCAGCATTGTAGACTTAGAGGGTCTATGTCCTATCCGTTGAACGATGGCGCCACAGGGATATTATAGCATGAAACGTCCTCTCACGAAATCCTTAAACTATGCTACAATGGAACTAATAAATCTAAACCCAAAACTGCGAAAGGAAACCATGGCAAAAAATTCCGAAAAACAACTATCAAGGTGGCAGCGCGCTTTGACCGACCTCAATGCGATTAATTCCAACGACAAGGTCGAATCTTACTATACCGCAAACTGGGCTTCGTCTAGTTTCGCGATTTTTGCTACTTGGCGCAAGGGAACTTTGCTTTTTACGAAGGAAAGGTTAGTTTTCATGACGACTTTCGGTGTCAATCAGCTCACGATTGATTACAGCGACATCCGCGAGGCGAAAAAATGCTTCGCCGGGCTTTTGCCGATGGGGATGCTCGTCATCGCTTATGACAAGAAAACTGACAAGACAAAGAAATATAAGTTCTGGGTCACTGGCCGCAAGAAACTCATCCGCCAGATCGCCGAAAAAGCCGGGTTAGCGCAATAAAATTCTTATATCAAATATAAAAATCACCTGCTGTACTGAGGTATGGCAGGTATTATATTGACTTTTATTATAAAGTGTGATATAATGGAAAGATAATATCTTGTATGTTACGCTCATTAAGAGACGGTTTTTGATATTTTCATCCTATCTGCCTACCCCACTGGGCAGGTAAATAGGGTGAAAATAGAATATTCTCCCGGATTCAGGTAACTCAGATACATCCAAGAAAGGAGTTCTGCAACAATGGAAAAAATTTTCTCATCTAATTTTATTGGGACACATGGCAGAGAGTTATGGCGATTCTTCTACGAAGCCACGCTCCGTAGTTATGGAAACGTAAACCTCAATAAGGAGGGGCCTAACGACGAAACAAGCTGTGAGGCAAACGCAAACGATGACGGTAGCAATACTATAGTCTTTGAAAAAGGCGACTGGAGCTATTCCGATAAGTATTTTAGAGACGATTCGTTTAGCGGTACGGTTACTATCAGTTACCGTAGTACGGCATGCTTTGCTATGGTTTATTGGGGCAAAGTTCTTCCTCACGCCGATAAGACCGCGGTTTATACTTGCTTGCAATCAGCGCTTGGGGCAATTGAACGCAATCACCCGTGGCGTGGTCCAGATCACTTCGTAGCCAACAACGAGCTATGCTATACCAATCTTTGGTGTGGCAAACTTGAGAAGTTTCATGGTCAGGAAAAGATTGATGATACTGACGGTTGCCGGCTCTACGAGGGGAATTACTTTGGTGGTACTATTCTGCGCTAAATCGTCAATTAAAGGCTATCGGTTACATACTGATAGCCTCTTTTCGTGCTACAATAAAACCGTGGATTCTGCGTCCATGGGATCTGTGCTCAGCCAACGAGGTCAAGCTCCGGCTGCTCGCCGCCCCCATCCAAAGATCGTGAAGTTGCCCTCATATATCATCAATCAGGAGATAAAGAGGTTAGATTTCATTCTGGCTAAGGTCGGAATTAAGCTCAAGCGACTTCTTTGCCTTGCGGTTGTCTAGATCTGGCTTTTGTCCGTAGCGGCAACGTGAATATCAATACCGGCTCTACTAACAACGTCGGCAACGGCGGCTGGGTCTGGTCGCGTACGGCCAGCAATAATCCTAACTACGCCTACCGCCTCAACTTCAATCCTACTAACGTCAACCCGTCAGATAACAACAATCGTTTCAACGGTTTCCCCCTCCGCTGCCTACTAGGTTGCCCAGTTCGGTGCCGATCTTTGCCTCGTGATAAGATTACATATCCCTTCAGCCAAAAAACACCCATGGCCGCGACATCTGTCCCGCTCACGGGCGTGTGTCTACACGTCACGGATGATACACTGTAAATCCGTTGCACCACATTTTACACGATTATATTGTTCTATTTTGTATTTGCACCATAATGCACCAATCATTATTCTACCTTGTGGCGATAAGAAAGCCTATTCGCTTTGTTAAACATCGTTTTTGTGATAATTTCAGGATGTGTATTTTCTACATAATACTTTGCCATCTGCCCGTTATTATATCTCTGTTTACCAGTTAGTATGTCCGGTACATATGTCTTCTGTAACATTACATTCCCGGTATATTTCTCATTATGAAGAAGTTTATTAAGCGTTTCTGCGCCCCAACACTTGCCGCCTTTTGGCGCAACAATGCTCCTCTCTTGTAGAAGATTTGCGATTTTTCGCAAAGAGTATCCGTTGATCCTCCAACGATAGACCTGCCGTACTACCTCGGCTTCGGCTTCGGGTTCATAGATAGATAAGTTACCGTTTTTTGATTTTCTATATCCATAACAAGGCTTATCTATAAAGCTAGAGCTACCATCCTCAAACCCACGACGGATCCCCCACCGTATATCAGCACTTAGATTCTCGCTCTCAGCTTGCGCTAAACTAGCAAATATAGTCAGAAGCAACATTGAAGTAGGATTGCTTAGATAAAGGTTTTCCAGCTCAAAATATACTTCCACCCCCAGAGACTTTAACTCATAGCAAGTTTCCAGGAATTCCAGCGTATTCCGACTGAACCGCTTAATTGATTTAGTGAGTATTAAATCAATCTGACGATCCCGGCAGAGTCTCAGCATTTCTTGGAACCGAGCTCGTCGTTGCATGGTTCGGGCCGTGCTCCTATCAGCAAAGATGCCGGTTAACTCCCAATTATGGTTACTGGCTATAAGTCCCATATAATAAGCAGCTTGATTCTCCAAGCTGCTTAACTGTTCATCATGTTTGCTACTTACACGACAATAGGCTGCTACCTTAAGCTGGCGATATGGCAAAGGAGGATTAGGTCTGTTTACCTAGACTGCTTTCCTCCTTAGCTTTACCATTTCTGCCAATATGTTCCCGTTTCTTGGTTTGAGCCAGCTTATATTGTTCTTCTGATACTATTGTAGGATAAAGTTCGTTGCCAATATAGTGCGGATTAGACAGAACATTTGCTAAAGTCTGCTTGCTCCATTTCTTCCCATTGAGCGGAGATGGTATGCTCATACTCTCGAGATTATCCTTGATTTTATCCATACTGCAGCCCTCCAGATAGTAATCAAAAATCAGCTTAACGGCAGCGGCTTGACCCGGATGGATTACAATCTCATTTTTGCTGTTACGATTATAACCAAAAGCAATCCTTTTCTGCTCTGAGTTTGGGTTCATGTCTGTTTTTCTCCTTTATCAATCTCTAGCTTAGAACAAGGATAGCTCTGAATGGGGAGGATGTCCAGTCTAATTAATGCTCTTAGCATTAAACATCAATCTGCTCGTTTTCGAGAATCAATCTCTTTGCCTGCATATACTCACAACATTGTGACATAAACCATCTGCAATATCCCGTATAAACACTGCTATCTTCAAGTAATTGATCGATCTTTTCTAGAGAATTCCTAAGTTTTGTTATTCGAATTTTCTGTTTTCGAGGAGTATCGGCTTCCGCAATCGAATCTAATTTTTCTTTGAGTTCATCAGTGTATTCTGTCAATGATTTTATCAACTTTGCACGGACATCATATAGCCGGCTACTGTTTAAGTTGCATACATCAATCGTGTTCTTAGCGGCCTGCTCTTGCGGGCAATTATTTATCGGACAGATGCGAAGATAATTATATGTAAAAAGCCTTTCTGGGTCTGTTTTGGACGGATCAACAATCGGCTCCGTTATTGTATCAAAATCAGATTTTGCCTCATTACATTTCCGGCATGAGGGGAGCAGGTTATCCCAATCAAAAGTTAAATCAGGATAAATGGACTTTGGCGCAAAATGCTCCACTTCAATGTTTCCACTTTCTCCTGGTTTGCATTCACAAAACGCGCATTTGTTAAAGCTACTTGCAAAGAGCGCCTGCTTGATATCATCGTGGCGATAGTGTACAAGCAATGACTTCTTTTCTTCTGGCGGTATCTTATCATAGGCACCATATAAAGTTATGGCTTCGTTTAGGCCTTTCGTCCATTGCTCTTGATTATCTATAATAATTTGTGGTGGAGCTAGTTTATTAATTTTAATCATTTATATCACCCAGTTCCAATTCTGCTAATTTTATTTGCAATACCTGGAGAATAGTATTAGATGGATGGACTATTTTTTTAAGTTCTCCGATAGCTTCTTCTAAAGCAGCCGCATTGCGTCGTTCAACACAATCCATAGCCATATTAAGAGCCACAGAGTATAATTTGTTTTCAAGGCTCTTCACGCCCATTACATCTTCAAGAATTTCATCAGTACTCCAGCCGGCATATGTTTGAGCGGTAGGCGCAACATTCATCTTTCTATTCAATTGTGGAAGGATAATCAATTCTCCTGGATCTGCAGACGCAATTAAGTGTGGAGAATGCGTGGTAATAATAAATTGTAGTTTAGGAAAAACTGTCCGTAGTGATTCACGTATAGTCAGTTGCCATTCTGGGTGTAAATGGACGTCCAGCTCATCAATTATGACTGTACCAACGGCATCTGGTATATATGCTTCATCTTCTGTATTCGTCCCCTCAATCCACTCAACAATCGCAAATACTAACGATAAAAAGGCCTGAAACCCTGCCGAAATTTCTTCAAGATAACAATCATTCTCCTTATTAAAAGTAAAAACTGGTTCCAAATCACGCTTAATCTCCTTGAATGCAATATCAATATTCGATGGTCCTAGCTCATTTAAGTTCTGCATAATCCAGTCCCAGTTTTTCCTATATACGCGAGCTCAATCTTTTTCTATTTCGAAATACCTATTTATCATCCATTGTTTTACATTCGGAAGCGATCCACCATCAAGATTTGAAAAACTAGACATATGGTAATGGCGTCTTTGCTCGGTAATATTTGGCTCTCGCTTCATACCTTCAATTCTTTGATAGTTGATACGTCTATACGCACCCAAAATTAATGGAGTTATATTTATATTCTGCCCCTCTAACTGACTAGCATTTAAGGCAGTATGCTCACTATCTGATGGTGGTACTGTCCACATATGATGACTGGCACTTCGGTACATATCTACATTTGATACCCAACCCTCTCCTAGACCGACTCTATAGGTTTGTGAATTAAAAACTGCGTCAAACCAGACAGCCGCTTTTTCGCCATATCTTAAATTCTGTGCGCTGCTAGGGTTCAATGCTAAAGCAATAGCTTTCAGAATAGACGTTTTGCCGCTGCCGTTCGGACCAACAATAAAATTAAAAGTTGGGTTGAAAGAAACATCAAGCTCTTCAAAAACACCAATATTTCTAGCATATAAATGAGTAATGTAGTTTTCCATAAGGTTACCCTCCAAATTATATCATTGGCTATGAGCCATCCATTACAATGATGAGAAACGTTGCTATAATTATAGCAGAGATATCATCAAGGAACAACTGCTAAAAAATGACGTCTCTCATAATACAAAAAATAGATTACATAAAATAATATCGTGTAAAACGTGTAAAATTACACGTCTAATCATAACCCTCATGGTGCATCGTGTAAAATCACTATCAAAATCGCTATCTTCCGTTAGTCATGCCTCCCGCTAAAATCCCCTCCTATTAGCCTCTACCAACCACATAATAAGGCAAATACCCCTATAAACCGGGGTATTCGCCTTATTATTTTTGTATCAAACGTGACGTGCAAACCTGGTGATCTCTGCGGGAGTCGAACCCGCGTTGTCGGGATGAAAACCCGATGTACTAACCGTTATACTAAGAGACCAACACCCTCATTTTACTAGAAAACTCTCCCCTCGTCAACCCCTCTAGGGCGAGAAAACGCAATCAAAAAAGTGTCTACTCCACCCCTCGAGTAGACACCTAACCTCTTAGTGCCGCATCAATTTCGCCGCACCATCCGCTAGGTCGCTTGGCAGTAGAATCACTGTCTTCTGTGACGGATCGGTGCTAATTTTTTCCAGAGTCTGTAGTGTCCGAATATTCAAGCCACCTGGTGTCTGCGCCAGCATTGTTGCCGCTTCTGCTACTGCTGCGGCCGCGCTCTTTTCGCCTTCCGCTGTGATAATCGCCGCCCGGCGCTCACGCTCGGCCTCTGCTTGCTTCGCCATCGCCCGCTTCATGTCTGACGGCAGCTCAATATTCTGTAGTTTCACGCTCTCGATATCAATCCCCCATTTATCGGTCTGCGCATCGACAATTTCCCGAATTTGCGCCGAGATTTCATCGCGTTTTGACAGAATTTCATCAAGATCAAAGTTGCCCGTCACATCCCTAAGGGCAGTCTGAGCAAATGTACTCGTCGCATACTGATAATTCGTTGTCTCTAGCACTGCCTTTTGTGCGTCAATCACCCGTGCATACACTACCGCGTCGACATTGACTGTCACGTTATCCCGCGTAATTACCTCCTGCTTTGGGATGTCCATCGGCGTCGTCCGTACGTCGACCTTAATCATTTTATCAAGATAGGGAATAATGATTCTGAATCCTGGGCTGAGTGTTCTCGAATATTTACCCAGCCTGAGCACCACTCCGCGCTCGTACTGATTAATAATCCGGATTCCCGGTACTACCACCAATAATACTAATACTAAAATCACGATCAGTGCCGCCATGACTACTCCCTTGTTTAACTTTCCTCAATTATATCATGACAGCCCATCAAAATCCAGGCCGCCACGCAGCTTAACTCTATATTAGCATAAGCATTAAAAAATGTCAAGCCCTATTCGGCTTTTGCGTTACATTCCCAGAGGTATTTCACCTCATAATCATGCGGGCCATATGGTTCCTTTGGGTAATAGCGCACTCCGGTCTGATTCGTGTCGCACCCTACTGTCGCAAACGTCTCCGCCGTTTCTGCGTATTGGTCGTCATTGTAGTGTAATAATTGCCGCAAATACACCGTCGGCACGCCCACCTTATCGTACTTCTTGAATGCCTGTTCTAAATCCTTGCTTGCCCCCATCAGCCTTGGATAAAGATAAGTCAAATAATAGTCATTTGCTATTTCCTCTAGTTTCGCATCGGCCTGCTCTGTCGGAGTGGGAAGCAGCCTCACCGAAAAGGCTGCAATAATCATCAACACCGAGACGCCGACAATCCCCAATAACAATTTCTCCTCTAGTCCGAAGACATGCTTAGCTTTCTGCGCCTTTTCGACCTTCTTCATGTCTCCATTTTACCATAAGCCTAAAGATTCGTCATGATATTCCGCAAAACAGAGTGTCCATCTGTCGTAAATATGTTATAACAAGGAATGCGAGTGAAAAATATCATTTGATATTTTTCCCGAGCTGACGAAGTTATTTCTACGAAGTATGATATAATGAGGCAATGAGTGAATTATTTAAACGTACAAAAACTTTGGCCACGATTGGCCCCGCTACTGATAGCGAAGAAATGATTGACAAACTAATCGCTGCTGGTCTCGACAACTGCCGCCTTAACTTCTCTCATGGTAGTTACGAAAAAATGGATGAATTTATCGGTTGGATTCGCAAGGCTGCGAATAAATACGGTCGTCACGTTGCGATCGTTCAGGATCTCCAGGGCCCGAAGATTCGTCTTGGCGATATTAAGGATAATTATCTCGAGATTAACGAGGGCGACGACATTATTCTCGACTACGCCGTTACGGAGCATGATGGCGGTTTGACTTTGCCGGTTCAGTACAATCTCGCCGAGAAGGTCAAAGTCGGCGACCCAGTTTATATCTTCGACGGTAAGATTCGTACTCACGTTCAAGAAATTGTCTCCGATACGGCAATTCGCTTGACCGCTGAGAACAAAGGTTTTGTCAATAGCCACAAGGGTCTTAACTTGCCAGATACTGACTTCGGTGGCGATATCTTCCCGGAGAAGGATATTCGTGACCTTGATTGGGGCGTTGACAAGGATTTCGACTATGTTGCGCTTTCTTTCATTCAGAAAGCCGAAGATATCATTACTTTCCGCAAAATGCTCGAAGAGCGTGGCTCAAATGCGAAGATCATCGCCAAGATTGAGACAAAGAATGCTGTCATGGACGATCAGCATCTTGAAGAGATCGTGAAGGCTACTGACGCCATCATGGTTGCTCGTGGGGACATGGGCTACGAAGTCGGCGCCGAGATCGTGCCAGTTGTTCAGCGTAAGCTGATTAAGATGTGTCGTGAACACTCGAAAATCTGTATTGTTGCAACCCAAACGATGGCCTCAATGGTCGACAATCCAATGCCGACTCGTGCCGAAGTTAGCGACGTTGCAAATGCCGTCATTCAGGGTGCCGATGTCGTCATGACTTCTGAAGAGACTGCAATGGGGAAGTATCCAGTCGAGACGATTCAGGAGATTGTCAAGGTTATTAACTACGTTCAGGACCACGTCGAAACTACTCCGATCTCGCGCGATCCACAGAGCGACAATCAAGATTACGATGCGATTGCTGAGGCAGCCGCTAGTATTGCTGAGCATATTGAAGCTGACGCTATCATTTGCCAGACCGCTACTGGTCGCACCGCTCGCGCGATGGCAGCTCAGCGCCCAGCTTTGCCGATCTTCTCGGTCACGCCGAACGAACGCGTTGCTAATCAACTTTCTCTGGTCTATGGCAACCGCGCCTATGTCCGTGAATATAGCCCAGAGTTTGGCTTTGAGCTCGCCGAAGAGCTAGTCAAATCTGGCGTCCTGTCTAGCCGTTCGGGTCGCGATTACGTACAGGTCGTAATCGTCTCCGGCGACAAGGACGTCGCCGGCACCGATACGATTAAGGTGCGCAAAATTTAAGCCACACGACTCTTAGGAGGTAGGATGTTTACGAAACAGACGGTTCGTGATGTTGATGTTAAAGGGCGCACGGTCTTAGTCCGCGCTGATTATAATGTGCCGCTTGAGGCAGTTGTCGCCGGCGAAGGTGTCGAGGGGGTGGCTGACACTGGCGAAGCTGTGCGCATTACGAGCGATTTGCGAATTCGCGCCGGGCTACCGACACTCCAATATCTCCTAGAACACGAGGTGGGGAAGATTATTATTATTTCCCACCTCGGCCGCCCGACTGGCGAACGCGATCCGAAATTATCTCTACGTATTGTTGCTGAGAAGTTGGCTGAGTTATTACCCGGAACGCCAGTAAATTTCGTGGATGAAGTCTCGGGGCCGGAAGTTGAAATAGCCGCAGAGAGTTTACCCGAAGGCGGCATTTTATTGCTCGAAAACCTACGCTTTTCGCCGGAAGAAAAGGCTAATTCTGCCGATTTTGCTCGCGAAATTGTCGATGCGACCGGCGCTGAACTCTTTGTCCAGGATGGCTTTGCTGTCGTTCATCGCGCACATGCTTCGACTAGCGCTATTACGCAGATTTTGCCCTCGGTAGCCGGACTATTGCTCGAAAAAGAGGTTAATGCCCTAAACGAAGTCATCACTGAGCCGGAACGTCCCTTTGTCGTAATCATTGGCGGCGTTAAAGTCGAGGATAAGCAGCCATTGATTAAGCAGTTTAGCGGTCTCGCTGATCAAATTTTGGTCGGTGGTAAGATTGCTGCTGACGGTTATCAAGCCGAAAACGACCAGATCTACGTCGCCGAAGATTTTGATATTAATGAGGCTGGCGAGAAACTCGACATCGGTCCGGTTTCGACTATGCATATGGTCGAGGCTATCCAAAATGCTAAGACCGTGCTTTGGAACGGCGTCCTTGGCAAAGTCGAAGACCCGGCTTACGCTACAGCTTCAACGATTATCGCGAAGACTATGGGTGAGAACCGCGCGCTGGATTCAATCGTTTGCGGCGGCGATACTAGTGGCTTCGTCGAGGGGCTAAAGATGACCGATAGTGATCTTGACTATACTCTCGTTTCTACCGGCGGTGGCGCTGCATTGAAACTTCTACTCGGGCAAGAATTACCTGGCATCGAAGGGCTAGAAGATAAGTAGCCAGCCTATCTTGATTTCCAGATACGTGCTATAATAATTACTACAGAACAGGAGGAGTTATAACTATGTCGAAACAATTAGTTTTGGAAAAACGCACCGAACAGGGTAAGAAACTCAAAGCTCTGCGTCGGAATGGCCAGATTCCGTCCGTTGTCTATGGCGGCACCGAACCGGTATTGACGGTTTCTGAATATAACGTTACGGAAAAGGCTTTGCTTGATGCCGGCTATCATTCGTCGCTTGAGCTGATGATCGCTGGAGCTCCGCAGCTTGCGATCGTCAAAAACATCGCGATCGATCCAGTTAGTCGCCGGATCTTGAGCATTGAGTTCCAGGCGATTTCGGCCGATGAAGTTGTAGAAGCGACGACACCGATCAAAGTTACCGGTTTTGATGGCTCTGAGGCTGCGAAGCTACATTATGTTATCTTGCCGGTCTTGGAAGAGGTTGACGTGAAGGCTAAACCGTCTGATTTGCCAGAGGAACTGACAGTCGATGGTTCAGGATTGAGCAGCACTGAAGATAAATTGACGCTCGGCGATCTCAAGCTGCCAGAAGGCGTCGAGCTGGCCGACAAAGAGCTTGAACTCAGTACAGTTATTGCGAATGTCTACGACCCAGCTGCCGAAGCTGCTGCTCGTGAAGCCGAAGACGCCAAGGCTGACGCTGGTGAGGCTGAAGCAAAGTCCGAGGAAGACGGCGCAAAATCCGAATAGGGAAAATCCAGCCAAAAAGTCAATAGTGTAAACCGCTATTGACTTTTTCTATAACTTGTGCTACAATACAGCTAACGGCACCCCGTGCCCTACTTTCTCACGCGCCTATGACCAATCCAACACCCCAATGCTCTTCGTCCCACCGCTACTGCTACCTTCACTCCTCGCATAGTGTAACGCATCGGCATTCGCCGCCAGATGTCGCTCCAAAGCTGCTTGCGCTGCCTTCACTTGCTCTACCTCCCCTCGCCAAGTCGCTAACACCGGCTCTTCTAAAGCTCTCGAGAACGCAAACGTCACACTCCACGGGAAAGGTGAGCATTGCATGACTGCTGTCAAATTCTTCGTCGCCTGCTTCGCTTCCTGCCCGCCACTCAGCAACCATACCCCTGCCACATACCGCGGCACAGCGTGCCGCAAAATACTCGCCGTTGCCATCCCGACTTCATCCGCGGTCGCCTGCACTTCAGCTTCCTTGCCGCTCACTACCATACTACACTTCACGATACATCCCGCTAGTGCCACATGTCTCTGCTCTAACTTCTCAAACACTCGCGCCAGCACTCGCGCCGTCACTTCCGCATGCTTTTCGATCGTAAAATCACCATCGTTTACAATATCTGGCTCTACTACCGGCACTAACCCTGCCAGCTGACACTCACGCGCAAACCCTGCCAACTCTTCCGCATTCTGCTCGACCGCGAAGAACCCCGGCTGGTCGCTCGTAATCCGAAACGCTGCCCGCCATTTTGCAAATCTGAACCCCATCTTGTAATATTTTCGCAGTCTCTTCGCTAGACCTTCTGACCCTAGCGTATGTGTTTCATCGCTGCCTGTCATTGGTCTTAGACCCAAATCCGCCTTAATTCCCGGGATGATCCCATGATTCGTCAAGAACTCCACGACCGTTTCGCCGTTACTAAACTTATAACCTGCATTTTCCTCCGACAATATAACTCCGCTAACATGCTCACGCAGTCTTGGCGTCGTGAGTAGCATCCGGTAAAAATCCTTACGATTCGCACTCGTATGCGCAATCCCAAACTTCGCAAACCTTTTTGCGAGACTTTTGCTTGATTCGTCTGCTGCCAGAATTCCTTTGCCTGACGTCATCAATGACCGTGCAATCAGCTTCAGATTCGCCCGCTTCTTTAGCTCTTCCTGTGCTAGTCCACGTAATTTTTCTGCCTCTAGCGGACCGTCAATCGTCGCATTCTCTGCGTTTAACTTCGCAAGTAACAATGCATCCGCTGGCGCTCCGCCTGCGGCAATTGTCCCTAGTACCGTCGCAACAATAGTTGAGTACACAGTCAGATGCGTCATTACGTCCGCATCTTCAATATTCCAACTCTCTTCCGCCTCTCCGAGTGATAACTTCCGCGGACTGATATGGCATACGAGCTGCGTATTCGGCTTGTCTAGCTCAATTTTGTCAACAATTTTTTCTTCGACGCGTACAGCCGGCTCATCCTCAACGAACAAAATATCTGCCATCTCGGCCAATCTCTGCCCTGCTGGCGTCGTATGTTTCTCGGCATGTACCGCGAGCTTCGTTCCATGTGAAAACTTCAAGAAGTTCTTCAGCTCATCTACGAGTCGCATTGACACTGTCGTTGATCTATCCACCAAAATCCATTCTGGTGTTCCAGCTGGCATCGACCAGTCCGTCGCCTTGCGCTCGCTCGGCACGAAATATGTAATTCCGCCTTTATGGCTAAAAATATAGCGATAATCCGCTGGGTCATCTGACCATAAGACCTCACCCGGTTTGAACTCGGTCTTAGAGTTCAAAATCCCCGCGTCCAGACCTAATTTGCTCAGCACTGACAGTGAAATCGCCGCCCCGCCATATACGCTTGTCCGCTTAAAAAAACTATGCGCCGCCCCATTAAATCCCAGCTCTAGCCAGCTAATCCCATTTTCGTCAAGTTCAAAATCATTCTGCCTCTCATCCAGTTTCAGATAAACATCTTTTAATACATTTCCGACAATCAAAATCTTGCTCATGCTTCTATTATAGCATAATCGCCTCCGCTCCCACAAAATAAACCACCGGTTTATTTTAAGTCCATGTTATAATGGACTTAAGTTTATATACTACTTTTAAAGGAGGTAAAATGAAAATCAAATTTTTAATCGCGACCGCTCTTGTCGCCGCCGGCTCACTTTTTGTCATGACAACTACGGCATCGCCCGCTATGGCCTTTAGCGCTAGTGATTGCAAGAAAGGCACCATGTATTATGATTATAATTACACTACGGACAAAGATGGTAATACTGTCAACACGACCGACGATCAAAAGAAGAAATTGACCAAACCAAAAGACGCCGCTGATATTAAAACCATTGCCGATTGTAATCTCGCCGCTACCGAATACGACCTCATGGACCGAGCAACGACTATCATAAATGTTATTGTCGGTGTCGTTGGCGTGATTGCAGTCGCGGTCATCGTCATCGGTGGTATCTTCTACACTACTAGCGCCGGCGATGCAGCAAAAGCCAAAAAGGGTCAGAACGCGATTCTTTACGGTATTGTCGGTTTAATCATTGCTATTCTCGCCTATGCGATTGTGAATTTCGTCTTGAAAAACGTATTCTAGTATTAAATTGAAACTCTAAAATCTATCCTGCTGGCTCATGCTAGCAGGATTTCTGGTCTTGCGTCGCACTTTAAAACCTGTATAATTAGACCAAAGGAGTAAACATGAAAATCAAGAATTTATTAGTCGCCGGTCTGCTTGCCGTTTCTGGCATGTTTGCGCTTGCGACAGTCGTTAATACTGATAATGCTATGGCGGCGTTTGATAGCTCGCAGTGTCCGAACGGTTCCCTATTTAAAACTAAGCCAGCCAAAGCAAAACCAGCCGATCAAATCAAAACCCTCGCTGATTGTAATCTAGCGAATGACGACAAAGATCTTATGGTTACTGCTACTGACATCATTAATGTTATTGTCGGTGTAGTTGGTGTAATTGCCGTCTTCGTCATTGTACTCGGCGGTATCTTCTTTGTTACTTCTACGGGTGACGCCGCAAAAACCAAACGCGCGCAGCATACAATCCTTTATGGCGTCGTCGGCCTCATTATTGCGCTTCTTGCTTACGCTATTGTCAACTTCGTGCTTAAGAATGTATTCTAGCGGAAGCGATCCTAGGTAATATAACTAAACCTCCGGCCAAAGCCGGAGGTTTTTGGCATGCCATATCTCTCAAAAGGTGTCCCTCATCCCAACATAAATACCCCGCATGCGCGGGGTATTTATCTCATCTCTTAGCGTACTTCCACGCGTACACGTGGCACGCTCTTGCCAGAAAAGTGACATTTTTTCGTCTTCACGAACGTCACGACGCCATCTTTCGCCGCGTGAATCGTGAAATTCCGACTCATATACGTGCCTGGACCAGCAATCTTCGTCGCACCAGTCTGGCGCACCAAGACCTCGCCATTCCGGACTTTTTGTCCGCCGAAGCGCTTCACGCCAAGCCTCTGCCCAGCATTATTATGTATATTCTTGGCGGTACCGCCAGCTTTGACATGTGACATGCTATTTCTTCCTTAAAACTATTATTTCTCTGGCCACAACCTGTTTATCACGGTGATAAAGCAAATCTTGCTGTCCCAGATTTCTAAAACTCTTTACATTATAGCTCAGATTCTCTATTTCGTCAAGCAAATTCAGCCGTTCATACGACCCGTCTGGCCTCAGCCACGCCGGCACCGCCATCACTACTGGAGTTCCTGACTCAATCTGCTCTGCTAAGTTCTTCAAGAACTTCAGAATAATCCCGCCGCACTCCTGTTTCTCCTGCTTTAGCTTGATCTCCGCTGGCGGCAAAGACATTGGCCGACCGAGGTACCCCTCGCACGCCACCGCATTAATCGGTGCCGCCCACTGAAAACTCGTTGCATCGCCCTGCTCGACTTGGAAATGCTTAGCCACGTCTAGCCACGCTAGATTCTTCTTTGAATACTCTACCATTCTCTCGCTCAGATCCGTCCCATAGGGAACATATCCCATCAGCGCCGCTTCTTGTAATACGACTCCGGTTCCACAAAACGGGTCCAGCAATCTACTTTCCGCCGGCAAATCCCCACATAAATTAATTAAAATCTGCGCCAATTTCGGCGGTAGCATGCCGACTTTTGCATCCCGTGCTGGTCGAGCCTGATCTCGCTTGACATACGCATCAATATCTTGCACTCCGATTACGCGATAAAACTCTTTGCCGTGCTTAATCAATTCAATTTTTGTTTCGCTAAATAAATGATTATGAAAACTTGTTGCGCTCGTCAGTGTCGCCTCTTTATTTGGCACCACTCGCACACTACGTCCCAGTTTCGCCAGAACCC
>CANBEI010000013.1 GCA_947367565.1 uncultured Candidatus Saccharibacteria bacterium
TCATAATAAGAAAACTAATAAAATGATCGTGCGCAGTCGCCACGAAGGAAAGAGGAAATAATGTCTCGGAGTCTGAAAAAGGGTCCATTCGTGGACTACAAACTCGCGAAGAAGGTAGCTGCCCTCTCAAGCGAAGACCGCACCGTGATCAAGACCTGGGCTCGGCATTCTACGATTTCACCAGAAATGGTAGGTCGTACCATCGCCGTCCACAACGGTAAGGTTCACGTCCCAGTTTTCATTAGCGAAAACATGGTCGGTCACAAACTCGGTGAATTTGCCCCAACCCGTAAATTTAGGCGCCACGGCGGTAAAAAAGCCGCTGAAGCCGCGAAGGGAGGTAAATAATGGTCGACACTAATACTAAGTTTGCTCGCGCCATCATCAAAGGCGTCGACAGCCAACCTCGTAAGACGAACGTCGTCGCGAGCTTGGTACGCGATCGATATGTCAGCGATGCAGTAGTCATCCTCGAGAACACTCCAAGGCGAGCTGCTCGTGCCGTACGCAAAGCTATCGAAAGCGCAGCTGCAAACTTACTTAACAACAGCGAAGTCAGTATTGACCCCAAAACCGTACGAATCGCAAGAATCAGCGTAACTGCTGGCACCCGTATGCGTCGTTATGTTCCTGCTAGTCGTGGCCGTGCTTTGCCGTTTGAAAAGATTTCTAGCAACATCTTCGTCGAAGTTGCCGGAGAGGAGAAGGTTAAAAAAGTTAAGGAATCAGCCACAAAAGCTGATGACAAAAAGGAGAATAAGTAATGGGACAAAAAGTCAACCCAGTTTCTTACCGTCTCCAGATCAGCAAAGATTGGTCGTCGAAGTGGTTCACCCGCAAAGCCGATTTTCGTCATTGGCTGGTCGAAGACTCTAAGATTCGTGACATTATCGAAGCTCGTTTCAGCAGCCGTCCAACTATCGCCCGTATCGATATTGAACGCAGCGCCAACCTCACGACGATTACGATCCTTACCGCCAAAGCTGGTGCCGTCATCGGTAAGCAAGGTGCCGGGATTAACGAGCTCAAGAAAGAACTCGAAAAGGTCGTCAATGGCCCAATTCGTATTAATGTCGAAGAAGTCAAGAAACCAGAACTCAGCGCCAAGCTCGTTGCCGAGAATATCGGTTTCCAACTTGGCAAGCGCATGAACTTCCGTCGCGCCGTCAAGATGGCCTGCCAAAGCACAATGAATGCTGGCGCCAAAGGTATTCGCGTCGAAGTCAGCGGTCGTCTGAATGGAGCAGAAATGTCCCGACGTGAGAAGTTTATCGAAGGATCAGTTCCTCTACATACCTTACGCGCTGACGTCGACTTCTATGTCTGCCACGCCAAGACCGTAGCTGGCATTGTCGGAGTAAAAGTTTGGATCTATAAGGGGGAGAAATAACATGGCTATTATGACACCGCGCCGTGAGGCGCACCGCAAAGTCCGTAAGGGCAAAAACGAAGGCATCGCTACCCGTTGCAATACCGTTGCTTTCGGTGATTGGGGCTTGATGTCACTCGATAATGAGCGCATCACCAGCCGCCAAATCGAAGCTGCTCGTCAAGCGATTACGCGTTACGTTAAACGTGGTGGTAAAATCTGGATTCGGATTTTCCCACACACACCAGTTACGAAAAAACCGCTCGATGTTAAAATGGGTAGCGGTAAAGGCGAACCTCAGTTCTACGTCGCCAAAGTCAAAGCTGGAACTGTCATGTTCGAAATTGCTGACGTAACCGAAGAACAGGCAAAAGAAGCTTTCCGCCTCGCTGGTCACAAATTGCCAGTTCGCGTCAAGATTATTAAGAAAGAGGAGTTTTAAGATGGCTGGAGAATTACAGGGCATCGTGAGTTCGACAAAGCGCGATAAAACCATTACGGTCTCAATCGCTAGCCGCGAAACTCATCCGCTGTATCGTAAACAATATACCAAAACTCGTAAGTACACTGCGCATGACGAGAACAACGAAGCTGGTCTCGGCGACAAGGTTTTGATTGAAGCTTGCCGTCCATATAGCAAGACCAAAAGTTATAAATTGGTCAAAGTTCTCGAAAAGTCGCATGGTACTGTCGAGCTAAAAGAAGAAGTCTTGGGTGAAAAGGTCGACCAAGAGTCAGGAGAGGAAAATAAATGATTCAACAGGAAACTAGATTAAAAGTCGCTGACAACAGCGGCGCCAAGGAACTTGGTGTAATCCGGGTCCTCGGTGGTACTAGAGCCAGGTACGCTAGAGTTGGAGACATTGTCACTTGCAGCGTCAAAGAAGCCAGCCCTACCGGCAACGTCAAGAAAAAGGCCGTCGTGCGCGCCGTCATCGTTCGCACCCGGCAGCAAATTCGTCGCCCAGACGGCAGTACGATTCGCTTCGACGATAATGCCGCCGTACTCGTCAATGACGATAAGACGCCAAAAGGTACTCGCGTTTTCGGCCCGGTACCACGCGAACTCCGCGAACTTGGTTTTAATAAAATTATCAGCCTTGCGCCGGAGGTACTATAATGAGTAAGTGTTTGAAAACCGGCGACAAAGTCAAAATTATCGCTGGCGATCACAAAGGCGAAACCGCCGAAATCGTCAAAGTCGATAAGCAAGCTGGCAAGGCAATGCTTAAGGATATTAATGTCCGCGAACGCCATATGCGCCGCACGCAATATAACCCTCAAGGCGGTAAGAAAGAAGTCCATGTCGGCATCGATCTTTCCAACCTCAAAAAGGAGGATAAGTAATGGCTGAAACTAAAAATATGCCAAGGCTAAAGCAGCTATACAACGATAAAATCGCGAAAGAGCTGCAGAAAGAACTTAGTCTCGACAATATCAATCAAGTACCAAAACTCGAAAAAGTTGTTATTTCGAGTGGTGTCGGCAAAAAGCGCGAGGACAAGCGCTTTACCGAAACTGTTGAGCTAACACTTACGAAGATTACTGGTCAAGCAACGACTAGTCGTCTCGCTAAGAAGTCAATTGCCGGCTTCAAAATTCGTAAAGGTATGGGTGCGCCGGTCGGCTACCTCACAACTTTGCGCAATGATAAAATGTATGAATTTGTTGACCGCTTAATTAACATCGCCTTGCCACACGTCCGTGACTTTCACGGCGTCAGCCGCAAAGCCTTCGATAAACAGGGGAACTACAGCCTTGGTCTCAAGGAACAAACTGTTTTCCCTGAAATTACTTTCGAAGATGCTGCAGTGTTGCATGGTTTAGAAATTACATTTATCATCAAAAATGGTTCAAAGGAAGGGAGCACCAAATTGTTAGAAGCATTTGGAATGCCGTTTGAAAAGGAGGGCAAATAATATGGCGAAGAAATCTGCCGTCCTCCGCGACGAAAAACGACGCAAGATGTACGAAAAGTATAAAGCGAAGCGTGCCGAGTTGAAGGCCGCTGGCGACTTGGAAGGGTTACAGAAACTACCAAAGAACTCCAGCCCAACTCGTCTCAAGAATCGCGATATGCTCGATGGACGTCCTCGCGGCTATATGCGCTACTTTGGCCTCAGTCGTATTAATTTCCGGGAAAAAGCCTCCAAAGGCGAAATTCCAGGTGTAACTAAGAGTAGTTGGTAGGAAAGGAGAAGTATATGTCATTACAATCAACTGATCAAATCGCCGACCTAATTACTCGCATCCGCAACGCTATCATGGTTGGCAAGACCGAGATTCGCGTTCCGACCAGCAAACTCAAAGTTGCTGTTATCGAAGGATTGATTAATGCTGGCTATATCGACAGCTACGAAGTCGAAGAAGCTAAACCTCGTGGCGTGTTGCATGTTACAATCTGCAAAGATGGTGACTGCGCTAAAATCAGCGAGATCAGCAAAGTTTCTAAGCCAGGTCGCCGCGTCTATGTCGGCTCGGAAGAGATTCCAGTCATAAAGAGCGGCCGCGGAATTGTCTTGCTCAGTACGAGCAAGGGGATCATGACTGGTCGCGAAGCCAAGAAACAGCATCTTGGCGGCGAAATCCTAGTCAAAGTCTACTAAAGCTAAAACGCGCAAAAGATTCCGCAGAAATGCGGAATCTTTTTGAGAAGCATTAATTACCTCAACTATGAGCCGCATAATAAAAACCGCCACTTTTTCAAGCAGCGGTATTTATCTAACTAAAGAACCATTTTATTCTTGGACGACAATCGGCGTACCGACCACAACAAAATCATATAACTCCGCCGTAAATTCCGATGGTAGGTTCACGCAGCCGTGCGACCCGTTCGTAATGTAAGTTTCACCACCAAATGTGTCATTACTCCGCCAACTTGCATCGTGCAATCCTTGAGCGTATGCGTCGTTGAATCTCATCCAGTAGTCAACCCGGACTTTGCCATATGACCCGCGCATCGTATAGTCCTGTTTCTTCAGAATCACAGAATATATGCCAAGTTGCGTATCATAGCAGTCTTTCATCCCGGTCACCACCGAGCTTTCCATGACGATCTCCTCATTCTCGAAAGCCCAAAGTCGTTGCTCCGAAATGTCAACTACTACCAACTTCTCTGACGCATTCTCCAACTCCTCATAATACTCAGAGTTCATTATCTCGGCCAACGCCGAGAGCTCAGACTTAGGCTCCGCCTCTACGACAACAGTCCGCTGCTCCGTCGCACATTCTTCCGCCAACATGGGCTGAGTCTCCCGTCGCACCATAACATCTGTCGTCGAAGCCACTATTTCTGCGTCATCAAATGCTTCCGCTTCAACGTCCAGCAACACTCGCGATAGCAACATGTCGCCCGTGACGACAATTAGACTTAATGCAATACTGCCAGCAGCAACTATCGCCCTTACCTTGCGCTGCATGCGCGCCGTCCGCAATTTACCTCTACGCCTCTTATTAATTCGTCCTCTCATTGGGAACCCCTCCTTCCGCAAACCTGGGCATCAAAGACACCCACTCTTCCCATTATAGCACACTTTGCGCAAAAAGTCAATAGAAATACTCCGATATCCAGTATTGCTATTATTAGAGGTACATGATATAATGGTACAGAATAATATCTAACGAAAGGGAAACATGAGTCGTATCGGAAAACAACCCATCGACATTCCGGCGGGAGTGACAATCACGGTCGGCGACAAAGACATCGTTGTCGCAGGCCCCAAGGGTCAACTCACAGTTCCGCTCCAGGAAAACGTCAAAGTGACCGTAGAAGACAACGTCGCTACCGTCACTCGTGACAACGACGAACCAAAGTCGCGTGCGTGGCACGGTCTACAACGCGCTTTGCTAAACAACGCCGTTACCGGCGTCACCAAAGGCTTCGAGAAAAAACTCGAGATTAATGGTGTCGGTTTCCGCCTTAGTGGTGGACCAAAAGAAATTGAGATGGCCCTCGGCTTTTCTCATCCGGTCAAGTACGCTGCTCCTGAAGGCATCGAACTCAAAACCGACAAAATGACAATCACAGTTAGCGGCATCGACAAACAACAAGTCGGTCAAGTCGCAGCTGAGATCCGCGCTCTCAAGAAGCCTGAACCTTACAAAGGCAAAGGTATTAAATATGTTGACGAAGTTATTCTTCGTAAGGCAGGAAAGGCAGGGAAGAAATAATGAACACCGCATTTCGCGCAAAGCGCACTCGTGCTAAAATTCATGGCACTGCCGAGCGCCCACGCCTCAGCGTCCATATTAGCAATATGCATATTACCGCACAACTCATTGATGACGACAATAGCAAAACTTTAGCCTACGCAACGACCGTCGGCAGCAAGCTTACCGGTAGCAAAGCCGAAAAAGCTGCCGCCATCGGCAAAGAAATCGCCGCTAAGGCCAAGAAAGCCAATATCAAAACTGTCGTCTTTGATCGTGGAGCAAAATTATATGCTGGTCGCATGTCTGCATTAGCTGACGCGGCTCGCAAGGAAGGATTGGAGTTCTAAAATGGCTGACACTGATAAAAATGCCAAAGTCATTAACAAATCCGGCACCCTCAAGATGAACGACGAAGTCGCCGCGACCAAGTCTCGCAAAGACATCGGCGGCAAACCAATGGGGCGCCGTGGCGGTCGTCGCGATCGGAATCGCAACGTCGACAACACGCCAAAAGAATTTGACACCGTAACTATCAACATTGATCGCGTCTCTCGTACCGTCAAAGGTGGTCGCCGCATGCGCTTTAAAGCTCTTGTTGCGATTGGCAATCATAAGAACAAAATCGGTATTGGTATCGCCAAAGGCGGTGACGTTACTAGCGCCGTCCAAAAAGCAACGACCAAGGCTAAAAAGAACATGATTGAGTTCAATATGGATGGCGAAACGATTTGTCACGAAGTCGAAACTCGCGCTACTGGCGCCGACGTCTTACTCAAGCCAGCCGCTCCTGGTACTGGGATCATTGCTGGCGGCGTCGTTCGTAGTATTATCGGCCTCACTGGCATCAAAAACTTGATTTCCAAGAGCCTCGGTAGCACGAACAAGGTCAACATCGCCTATGCCGTGATTGAAGGCCTTCGTCAACAAGTTCCTCGCGATGAATGGGTTGGGAACGAGGGGAAGAAAAGTACGAAAAAGTCGACTGCAGAAAAGGAGACTAAATAATGAAGTACAACGAATTACAAGTTAATAAAAATACTCGCCCAACTCGCGCCGGCCGTGGTATTTCCGCCGGTAGAGGTAAGACCGCTGGTCGTGGTACTAAAGGGCAGAAATCCCGTACCGGCCATAGCAAAATGCCAGCTGGATTCATGGGCGGTCAACGCGCCATCATGCAGGCTATTCCAAAGCTCAAGGGCTTCAAGAGTATCCACGATAAGGCTACCGTTGTTTATACCGATCGCTTGAATGACCTCAGCGGCAAAGTCGACAATTTCACTCTCGCCGATCACGGCCTGATTGAAAACCCATATACTAAGGTCAAAATCATCACTCGCGGCGAACTTACCACAAAAATCGACCTCGAGACTCAATTTGCTAGCAAAACTGCAATTGAAGCGATTAAGGGCATGGGTGGTAGCTTCAAAAAAGTTGCTGTACCTAAGCGCATTGCAACCAAGAAAGAAGAAGTCAAAGCCTAATCTTTACTTACTTCTACAAAAGTGGCTCAAAATAGAGCCACTTTTTGGTATATATGCTATAATGTAAAAAGTATAGTCAGAGAATCCTCTAATTGATGGAGTAATAGGGAACATGAATTTCAAAACTATTTTCAAATCGCTCAAAAACAAAGACATGCTAAAACGCATCGCGATCATTTTGGGACTTTTAGTTGTCTACCGTTTTCTAGCGCATATCCCTGTACCACTTGGTGAGCCAACAACTTTCCAAGAAGCCATCCAAAATTTGATCCAAAAATCCGACTTTGGCAGCTTTCTAAATCTTATTTCTGGTGGTGGATTGACTGCATTTTCGATCCTGCTCGTCGGTATCTCTCCATATATCACTGCGCAAATCGTTGTTCAGCTTATCACGAAGGCTATTCCAAGCCTCGAAGAGTTAAGCCAGGACGGCGAGTCCGGCCGTCGCAAGATTAGCCAATGGACTCGTGTTTTAACTGTACCGCTAGCAATCGTGCAATCTATCGCCTACATCTTCATCCTATACCAATCAGTGATCGCCTCGAATACTGCCCTAGCATATACTCCAACCACAGCGGACTGGATGCTGTCTGTGACCGCCATGGTCGCTGGCTCTATTATCCTGATGTGGTTCGGCGAACTCATGACCGAGCAGGGAATCGGTAATGGTATCTCGCTAATTATCTTCACTTCAATCATTTCGCAACTTCCTACTACACTTGCTAGCCTTGGTAGCGCACTATTCGATACGTCCGCCGGAACTTTATCGCTATTCGGCTGGATTAATTTACCAGTCAACCCAGCAATGTTCTGGATCATCCTCATCTTCGCCATCGCCATCCTCGTAGTAATTTACTTCTTAGTTAAGCTTAACGAAGCTCAGCGCGTCATCACCATTAACTATGCCAAGCGTGTTCATGGCAACAGCGCCTATGGCGGTATTAAGTCTATCTTGCCACTCAAACTTATCGCTGCCGGTGTTGTTCCAGTAATCTTTGCAACCGCTTTCTTGTCACTGCCGGCCCTACTCGGACAATTTATCCAGACAGTCAACCCCGAAGGCACATTCGGAACTACCCTCATGACATTATTTACCGCGCCATCGGCCTCCAATTTTTCAGCCATGTATCCGGATGGCATTACCGCACAGTGGTTCTTCTACCCAGCAGTGTACTTCTTACTAGTCGTAATGTTTACATATTTTTATACTGGAATTATTTTCAATACCAAAGAAATTGCCGACAACCTACAGAAGCAGGGCGCATTCATCGAAGGCGTCCGTCCAGGTCTCCAAACCGCCGAATACCTCGGCAAAACTATCAACCGCCTCAACTTGTTTGGCGCTCTAGCCCTAGGCCTAATCGCCATGTTACCGTTTCTGACGGATTATATCTTCATCATCGTAGCGGGCGCACCTATGGGGCTATCACTCTCTGGTACCGGACTTCTCATTGTTGTCACCGTCGCCCTTGAAAACATTCGCCAGCTCCAGTCTCGCGCACTCATGGTAACTTACGACGATTACAAATAAAAGGTACAAAAAGTGGGCAAAATCGTTACTTCAAGCACAAATCAACCAAAAGCTAAGTCGACACCGAATCAGATGAAGCTACCAACTTGGCGCAAACTGCACTTCAAACCTGGTCATATTATCGGCTCTATTCTTCTATTGTTACTCGTAGCGTTCTTCGTGCGTGTTGCCATCTGGGAACACGCCTACCTAGATCGTATGGAAGGCAGTGAGCGCGCCACATCTTCACTTAACGCTGATGTCGAAGGCGACGAGGAAGTTGATAAGAGTGAACCAAGTAGTACCGAGGTATCCGAATATACTGTCGCCGCCGACCGACCACGCTATCTCAACATACCAAGTATCGGTCTAAACCAAGCCCGAATCGTCGAAATTGGCATCAAGACTAACGGCGAACTCGCTACACCATATAATATATATGATATTGGCTGGTATAACGAGGGTGCGCTACCGGGCAGCAACGGAGTCGTCGTTATGGATGCTCATGGTGGCGCCCCTGGTATTGGAGCTTTTGGCAACTTACCGCAAATTAAATCTGGCGATGAGATCAGAATCGAAATGGGAGACGGACGCGAGTTCACTTATGTAGTTTCTGATACTGCCACCAAAGCCTTAGGCGAAGAAGCAAATAATTACATGGTTACAGCCTTTGAAAGTCCCGAAGACGACAGAGGGTCATTAACACTCATTACCTGCACTGGGGTATATTGGACTAGTAGCCGTACATACTCGCATAGATTCTTCGCCCGCGCCGTATTGCAATAGAAAAAGCAAAAAACTCGGGGTTTACATAGGCGATTTTCTGTGATACAATGAAGAAGTAATTTATGGCTAGTCAAACTAAAGCTACCAAGGCTAAATCTTCTGGTGCGAACCAGAAGGAAGTAATCAAGCTCACAGGCAAGGTCGTTGAGTCTTTGCCTAACACTCAATTCCGAGTGGAGCTTGAGAACGGCCATAGAATCATCGCACACATGAGCGGACGCATGCGCAAAAATTTCATCCGCCTAGTGCCGGGAGACCGGGTAGAGGTTGAACTGACCCCATACGATTTGTCGAAGGGTCGTATCAGCTTTCGATTGCAATAGAATATTAAATGTTGCAAGATTTTTAGTTGATAGTTGTGGCACGCGCAAACCACAGCTAGTTAATTATAAGTTTTACAACAGGTAACGGAAAGGATTTTGACACTGTGAAAGTACGTGCAAGTGTTAAAAAAATCTCCCCTGATGACATTATCGTTCGTCGCAAAGGCGTGCTACGTGTTATCAACAAGAAAAAACCTAAGAATAAGCAAAGGCAGGGTTAAGCATGGCAAGAATTGCTAGTGTGACTATCCCGAATGACAAGCAGGTGTGGATTGCCCTCACCAGTGTCTATGGGATTGGTCAAACGACGAGTAAAGCCATCCTTGCGGAGGCTAAAGTTGAGCCTACCACTCGGGTGAAAGATCTCACCGAGGCTGAAATTCAGAAAATTAACGATCTCATCGGCAGCAAATATACCGTTGAAGGTGATCTGAAGCGCCTCGTTACCAATAATATCAAACGTCTCAAAGACATTAACTCCTACAAAGGTTCCCGCCATAAAGCTGGTTTACCAGTTAATGGTCAACGTACCCGCACGAATGCACGTACTCGTAAAGGTCGGGCAATTGCCGTAGGTGGCGCACAGCCAAAAGCAGCAAGTAAGACTTAGGATATAGGAGTAAAAATGGCAGAAGAAGAAAAGAAGGTGATGGATGGTGCCGAAGCAGTAGCTGAAGCTCCAAAAGTTACCAAAACTAAAGGCAAAAAAGGTAAGCGTATCGTCACTAGTGGTCAGGTGCACGTTCAAGCTACCTTCAATAATACTATTATCACTGTTACCGATAAAAACGGTGGCGCTCTCAGTGCCAGCTCAGCCGGCGCTAATGGCTTCCGTGGTAGCAAAAAAGGCACCGCTTATGCCGCTCAAATCGCCGCCGAGAAGGCCCTTGAAATCGCTAAGCGCGAACATGGTCTAAACAGCGTTGACGTTTTCGTTAGCGGCATCGGGCTTGGTCGCGACAGTGCAATCCGCGCCGTCTCAAATGTTGGCATTAAAATTGATAGTATTACTGATGTTACCCCAATTGCGCACGGTGGTGTGCGTCCTAAGGGAGAAAGGAAACCGTAATGGCACGAGATACTTCTCCAATTGTTAAACAAAGTCGCCGTGAAGGTTACGCTTTGGCGCCAAAAGCGCACAAAGTAATGGCAAAGAAATCTGGTATCCCAGGCGAACACGCTGATATGCGCGTCCGTGGAGGAAGCCTATATCTCACTCAGCTTCGTGAAAAGCAAAAAGTTCGCCGTCTCTACGGTCTACTTGAGAAACAATTCGCCAAGCTAATGAAAGAAGCTGCCAAGACTGACGGCTTGACCGGTGAAAACCTGCTGCAATTCCTGGAACGACGTGCCGATAACGCGGTCTACCGTGCTGGTTTTGCAACTACCCGTCGCCAAGCTCGACAATTAGTCTCGCATGGCCATTTCACACTCAATGGCCGCCGGATCGACATTCCATCCATCCGCCTTAAACCAGGTGATGTGCTTGAAGTGCGAAGCAAATCTCAAAAGTCAGAATATTTCAAGAATCTAGATAACATTGTCGCGAGTAGCTCTACCACTCCGCTTAGTTGGCTCAAATCCGATCCAAAGAAAATGCAAATTGAAATTACTGGCTTGCCGAAGCGTGAAGAGGCAGAAGCCGGCATTAACGAACAACTAATCGTTGAGTATTACTCACGTTAAGGAGGATAAATGACTACAAAAGTTATTCACGAGGCCAATTTAGCCGAAGTCAACCAGGTCGGTGACAACAGCGCTGAATTTGTGATCCGCCCATTGTTCTATGGCTACGGGAACACCTTGGGTAACTCGATTCGTCGAGTCTTACTATCCAGCATTAAGGGTGCGGCGATTACAGCGTTCAGCATTGAAGGCACAAATCACGAATATGCTTCTATTGCCGGCATTCGCGAAGATGTCGTCGATATTATGCTAAACTTGAAAAATATTCGTCTGAAATCTCACTCTGACGAACCGGTCGAAGTCGCCTTCGAGTTTAAAGGTAAAGATGCAGGCGAAGATGGTAAGGTTGCTGCTGGCGACATTAAATGGCCATCCGGCATTGAGGTAGGTAATCCAAATCAAATTATCTGCCATATCGACGATCCAAAATTCGTTTTGAAAATGAATTTCGTCGTCGAAACTGGCCGTGGCTACCTCAGCATTGAAAAATCCAGTGACGATCGCATCCATAGCGACATGATCGCTCTCGATGCTGTTTTTAGTCCAGTACTTCGCGTACGCTTCAAAGTCGAGAATACTCGTGTCGGGCAAGATACCAACTTGCAACAACTAACTATTACAGTTGATACCGATGGCACGATTACCCCGCAAGAAGCTTTTGAAGAAGCTAATGCGATTTTAGTTAATCAATACACTGCACTTGCTGGTGGTACCACCGTTGAAAGTGCTCCAGCGCCAGGCATCGAGCAAGAATCTGATGATTCCGGACTAGCTCTACCGATCGAGGAGCTCGGATTGTCCGCTCGCACGGCTAACGCGTTGGTCAACAATGATATTAAAACCGTCCGCGATTTAGTGGCGCTTTCCGAAGTCGATCTCAAAGATCTCAAAGGCTTCGGCAGCAAAGCTCTGGACGAAGTTAAAGAGAAATTAACGGAGTTGTTATAATGCATCGTCATGGATACAAAGGCCGGAAGTTTGGTCGTGAGACGGATCAACGACGTGCGCTACAACGTGGGCTGATGAAAGCGCTCATCGAAAACACCGAAATTACGACTACGCTCGCCCGAGCCAAAGAAATGCGTCGTGAGACCGAAAAACTAATCACCATTGCGAAAAAAGGCGGACTCGCCAATCGTCGCTTGTTAATTGCGAGACTGGATGATATTAAAGCCGCGGATTTGCTCATGGATACGATTGCGCCACAGATTAAACGCGATTCTGGGTATCTACGCATCGAACGCGCTGGCTTCCGCAAAGGCGATAACACTGAAATGGGAACGATTAGTTTCGTCGATGATATCGACTTGACTAAGAAAACCGACGCTAAGGCTAAAAAGGAGGGGAAATAAATGAAAGGCGTAACTAAAACTTATAACCAAAAACCCGCCGAAATTACGCGTGAATGGTGGATCATTGACGCTGGCAACATGCCTCTCGGCAAACTTGCAGTCGTCATCGCCGACAAACTAATGGGGAAAAGCAAAGTTACTTATACCCCCCATGTTGACAATGGTGATTACGTAGTTGTCGTTAACGCCAAAAATATTCAGGTTACCGGCAACAAAATGGTCGACAAGAAATACTACCGTCATAGTGGTTTTCCAGGCGGCCTCACCGAACTAAAACTTGAGGAAGTCATCGAGAAAAACCCGCGCGTTGCGCTTGAACACGCCGTCAAAGGTATGATTCCGAAGAACAAGCTCGCGAGTGATCGCTTGAGTAGACTCCGGGTCTTCGACGGTGCAGAGCACGCACATACTGCTCAAAATCCGAAGGAGATTAAATAATGGCTACGAAAGATACATATATTTACGGTCTCGGCCGTCGCAAAGCTGCTACAGCTCGCGTACGTCTATATAAAGGCAAAGGCGAGATTACCATCAACGACAAACCAGCACTCGAGTATTTATCAGGTAACAAAAGTCTACTAGCCGAGATTACTGACCCATTAGCTCTTGCTGAGAAACAAAACAATTATGATGTTTCTGTACGCGTTGCTGGCGGTGGCTTAGCTGGACAAGTTGATGCAATTAAACTTGCCCTCAGCAAAGCCCTAACGACCGAAATGGCCGACTTGCGTCCAGTATTGAAGAAAGCCGGTTTCCTTAAGCGTGATCCGCGCGAAAAGGAGCGCAAAAAATACGGTTTGCGTTCAGCTCGCCGCAAAGAGCAATTCTCGAAGCGTTAAGTTGCTTCGCTGCGCACAAAGGCATAAAAACTCCGGTCTCAGCTCTGGCTGTGACCGGTTTTTTGTATTATAATATACACTATGTTACCCCAAGCCCTACAAGACACGATTGAATCCCTCGGACACCTACCAGGCGTCGGTGCTCGCACCGCTGAACGTTACGCCTACTATCTTTTTAAAAGCAGCCCGCGTATTAGTACTGATATCGCCGAAACTCTAGTCAACCTACACAATAGCGTCAAATCTTGTCCGGTCACTTTTGCCCTAATTGACGCAGATGCCGAGCAATCTGAGCTTTATACGAATCCCGAACGCGATAAATCTACAATTCTCGTCGTCGAAGAGCCACTTGATATTTACGCTATCGAACAAACTAAGCAGTTCAAAGGCACTTATCATGTGCTCGGTGGCGCAATTTCTCCAATCGACGGCATTTCCGTCGATCAACTCCACATTAAAGAACTTTTAGCACGAATTGAGCCCGACCACGTCACCGAAATCATCATCGCCACTAATCCTAGCGTCGAAGGGGAATCAACTGCTCTCTTACTCCAAAAAATGCTCCATGAGCAACACCCGGACGTCAAAGTCACTCGCCTTGCCCGTGGACTACCTCTCGGCGTCGATTTGAGCTATGCCGACCAAATCACCCTGTCCGCCGCCCTCGAAAACCGTACCGATTTATAAACGGTTGGATATTACTTCGGCCGCTTACCATCAACTCCTCGCAACTTCAAGGCTGCGCAAACATCGTGTAGTAGCTTTTCTCGAAAATCCAAAACCCGTACCTGCCAGCCTAAGCTCTTCTCAATTTCTGGCTTAATTTCCCAAAAATGCGTATTCAATAGCAGCACTAAATCGGGCCTCGTCCGCACTCTATTTGAATCATTAGCCAAACACTCTTTCTGCGCCCATTCAGCTTCCTTCGCAGCATGCTCCTCGGCCAGACTTACCTGCCGCGCTGCCACGCCAAAATTCTGAATCGCCCGCATCAAAGCTCGCTTTTCCGATGACCGCTCAGCCAAAATATCCAAAGACGAAAACTTCACCTCTCGCTCCCGTTGCATCCGCGACGCAGACAACTCCTTTGCTGGGCACATCTCAAAGTCCCAAGCCAGCTCTATCCGTACCGTTTCATTCGTCATCAAATTATTGTCAATAAGATATTCCCAATTTGCACATTCCGGCAAAATCAGCGTTGAATATGGTAATCTTTCCCTCAGTTCGTGAAACATCCGCGATTCCCTCACCATATCATTCATCAAAACCGCTACTTTGCCTGGATATTGCCGCGTCCTCAATATCCGATCATAATTAATACTCGGCGCTACAAAAATCTGTTCCGGATATGCGCTCCTAAGCGCCTGCAACATTATCCCCACCGTATATCCTCCTAACACAATTACATCTACTCGCCCAATATACGGCACCAGACATTGAATCACTGCATCAATATCCAATGCCAATCCTGAATAAACTTCATGTCCCCAGTCAATTACTCGTACAACTTCTACCACGCTCAACTCACGCGCCAAATAATCCGCTACTAGTTCACCTCCCCAACCAGTATCAAAAACCACAATTCTTCGCACTTTCTCTCCTTCATTCTCCTCCAACCCCAATTATTCCATTCGTCAACAAAAAATCCCCCACCTTTTTTCATTTCGCTTAACGTAATATTAAACAAAACTGTAATCAATTACCGCCCTCTCCAGCAATCTCCTGGGCCTCTTCAATATGCTCCGTCCGCACCACTCCATCCGGATTCACCAGCCCTCGACGCACCGCCTGACGTAGCTCTTCTACCTGCGCCGTGTCCAAGCATTTTTCTTGACTCATCCGACTCATAATATTCCGAATTTCCGCCTGCGTACAAACTATGCAATTTTCCGGCAAATCCTCCACCACCTTTAGCGTTGCTTCGCGCCCAAACACCACAACCGAATAAATCGGTACCTCCTTGCCGATCACCGTCCGCGCCGCCGCAATATGCGACTCATTCTGTCGCACTGGGCTGTAAAATTGATGTTTATTCTTCCCGTAACCCGAAACTTGCGTCCAATGCACCCGTTTTCCATGGGCATAGATCCACCCTACATAATCCTTCGACTCAAAAACATACGCTCCGCTCTCATCTACCACCATACAATCAATCTGCACCAAATCCGCTTTTGTCACCACCCGCCGCACTCCGAGCTTCGGATCAACTTTTGGGAAATAACAATCCGCAAATATCCGCTCTGCCGAAAATATTTTTTCCAAACCAAAAATCAACCTTACTTCTCCCGGTGTAAGTTGTGCCGGATACGGCGTCGCCACCTTCGTACCGCGAATTTTATATTCCGCCATCTTTTTATTTAACCATAAGCATTTTCAAATCACAACCATCACTTCTAACCCAACTTCATATCTTTACAACTTGCCATACTAATGCTACAATACTATTGACAGTCTGGTATCAGACTATTTTTTATATCAACCCCTCGAAACGAGGCGATGCAACCTCACGACAACATAGGGTGCACGAATAGCCGATACCAACGCAGGGAAAGGAGCCAAATGTCAAACAAGCCAAAACACTCGAAGACAAACATTACTAAAATCTCCGCCAAACCAGCCGAAGCTAAACCAACCAAAGACGAGCCAGTCGACACTCAGGCAAGCGACACCAAGCTAACAAACGTCGAACCAACTAACACAAAGATGCCCGAAGCCAAACTCGCCAAGTCTAAAGCCGACAAAAAACAGAAAAAGTCTCGCAAAACCGACAAAAACGCCGTCGAAAAACCCCTCAAGGAAGTTTTTCTACTCGTCCGCCCGTTTGTCGCTTTTGGTCGTTACCTCCGCGACTCTTGGCGCGAAATCCGCCAAGTCCGCTGGCCAGGCCGCAAACTCACCTGGAAAATGACCTTCGCCGTCCTTGTCTACTGCGCGATTTTCATTTTCTTCATCGTCCTAC
This sequence comes from uncultured Candidatus Saccharibacteria bacterium, assembly GCA_947367565.1. Classification (GTDB taxonomy): domain Bacteria; phylum Patescibacteriota; class Saccharimonadia; order Saccharimonadales; family Saccharimonadaceae; genus Nanosyncoccus. The sequence continues at coordinate 16,458 of CANBEI010000013.1, forward strand.
TTGATACCTTCTTTACCTTTATCTTCAATCTTTTAATTAACGCTAAATAATCTAAATTAAAAAGGAGCAAAAACTATGGCAGTAAACCGTTATGATGATACCCGCGCGTGGTACACCATCAGCACTTACAGCGGCTACGAAGACAAAGTCGCCGACAGCATTAAACAACGTCTCGATAGCCCAGAATTCGAAGGCAAAATCTTCGACGCAATCGTACCAAAAGAAAAACGCATCGAGATTAAAAACGGCAAACGCAAAGTCGTCGACCGCAAAATCTTCCAAGGCTATGTTTTAGTCGAAATGAGCCTTTCCGATGAGACTTGGTACATTGTCCGCAATACCCCCGGCGTTACCGGCTTCGTCGGCAACGGTACCCAACCAACTCCAGTCTCCGAAAAAGAAATCGCAAAGATCAAAAAACGCATGGGCGTCGAAGATCCAAAATACTCCGTTAATTACGAGATTAACGAGGTCGTTTCAATCGTCGACGGCCCATTCAAAGGCTTTGAGGGCACAATTTCCGAAATTGACACCCAAAAGGGTAAGCTCAAAGTCATGGTCTCCATGTTCGGTCGCGAAACTCCAGTCGAACTCGACGCCTTACAGGTCAAACAGCTACAATAATCTTAGTGTATAGAAAAAGACCGTCAAACTGGCGGTCTTTTTGTCGGATGTCACCCCCTCATGATGAAAGATCCCAAAAGCTATCACAACCCCTACATCAGCCCGATACTCTCCAGTATCTTCTGGTGCAACGGATTCGTCGGATCGGTCTTACCCGACCGGAATAATGTTTTCTCCAGTTTATCCAGGTCGTCGATATTTTCCTCAATGTATTTCCAGGCCTGAATCTGACCATTGTAATACACCGAATTGCTCATCAACGGCACCGCACCCGTCCCGCGCAGACAACGCAGTGTCAACCGAAAAGCTTCGTCATCCGCCTTCTGGCGTTTACGCTCACGCGTCTCGGCCGTATCTTCCGGTTTAATCTCCCTTAGGAACAACTGCCAACGCTGCACGTTAAAGATCTCCGCAAAATCCATATTGTCGTAGTAGGCCATTCCAGCCGTCAGGTAATGGTCGATGCTTGTTTGATCAATTTCGCCGCCCAACGCCTGCTCCGCTGCTTTCGCCAAACCTTCCTCAAAGACCAGATAATCCGGTAATGGTATCGCCACCTCCGGACAATAATGCTTTGCGTATTCCCGGCGATTAACGTGAACCATTAATTCGTGAGCCAGCACTACTTCCAGCATAACTTTACCGGTATACGGGCCTTTACCGCGATGGCGCGGAACCTCCAGTTTCAAAGCCTTCTGATTCGTACTCAGCGAAGTCTTGGTCTCGGAAACCATCGCCCGCCATTCTGTCGGGTACGGAAAATCCTCCCGGAAAACCGTATTCAGCAAATCACAAGCTTCCTCCGGAGTGTAAACATGTTCCATATCTACCCGTTCAAAGGTCTTCTGCCACCGTTTCCAGCAAAAATCCCGGAATTTGGTAAGCGTTTCCTGACGAGGAGCAAAAGGCTCCTCGTCTACACGTGTAGACGATTGGAAAGCGTCTTTCAAGTGACAAAAGGCATCTGCATCTTCCAGACATAAAGCGTCCGACCATTTCGGATCAGCAAAGCGTTTTTCAATCTCCGCCAGCCTCTCAGTCCATAATCCATGGTACGTCTGCTTATCCGGTTCACCATGTAGTGCCACAGTACATCGCAAAATCTGCCGCCTGGCATTATCACGCTGACGATCAGTCTTTGCGTGCCGGAAAAGCCGCATCATCTGCCATAAATCGTACTTCAAACGCGTCTGCCTTCCGATCTCATCCAGAATCTCAAGTTCCGCCTCGGAAAAGTCCTCCCGGTGAAGCTCTTTTAACAGCGCCCTAACCTGTTTTTTACCCGCAACATAGTCCGTACTCTCATCATAGACGAAGTTCGGCGCCGTACTGCATCCTCCGGCAAAAAACTCTTCCTGAGCTTCGTTGGCGTTCAACGGAGTCACCTCTGTTACAAAATCCGGTGCCGCCTGCTGCAACATTTCCATTGCTTCTGAAAATTTCATACTTTCACGCATCCTTTCAATGTTCTAGTAGCTTCTTTTTACTGGTGAAGCCCCAAATATCCATCATTACGGCATATTTCACATGCCTATACCCCCATTATAGCACAGATTATCAAAAATGTCAAGCATTTAGGGTCGTTTGGCGTCTAGACAGCGCTCTAAAGATATGCTACAATAACTTTGTTACGCACGATTATATTAATCGTAACTGGGAGCTTCACCCAGTATCATAATAAAAGGGAATAATATGGCACAAGTTATTGGCAATCTCAAATTGCGCATTCCTGGCGGCAAGGCTACGGCTGGACCTCCAGTCGGCTCGACCCTCGGTCAGTGGGGTCTCAATATGATGGAGTTTATTAACCCCTTCAACGAAGCCACCAAAGATTTTAACGGCAAAGACGTCATCGTCCACATTAAAGTCTACGATGATCGGACTTTTGACTGGGTCTGTCTCGGTCGCCCGGTTGACGATTTGATTCGCGAAAAAATCAAAATCGCTAAAGGCAGCGGCAAGCCAAATCTCGAAAAAGTCGGCAAAATTTCTCGCGCCGACCTCGAAGATATTGCAAAGACGAAGATGGATCAACTCAACGCTATCGACATGGATGGCGCCGTCAAAGTCATCGCCGGCACCGCCCGCTCAATGGGCGTAGTCGTCGAGGACTAATAGTCGCCAAATCCATAAGATGTCAAAAGCACCTAGATTCTAGGTGCTTTTTTCTGGATTGATAATAAATCCACCCCTATGCAAAGAGCTACGACCTACAGGTATGAACAGCACTGAGACTTATCCCGTTGCAAATATACCCGTGCCGCTTCCAAAGCTACACCAGCCAACCCTCGTATGCGCTCATTGTAATCCGCAACCACTTCAGCCGTGGCAAAAATCCGCACCGTCAACCGCAAAAACTCCATCTTGCCGCCCTCCTCTCGGCGCTCCTCCGCCAAAAACGTCTCTTCTGCCTTAGCTAAGGGTTCACCGTTCGGCTCAGAACTCCAGCCATCCAACGATATTACGGTCTCGATTTCGCGCATATTCACTGCACAACATTCCCAAAAACACGACGTCTGACCCTT
>CANBEI010000014.1 GCA_947367565.1 uncultured Candidatus Saccharibacteria bacterium
AACCAATGCAGCTAAAACTACAGCTAAGAAAGCTGGCGCGAAGAAGACTCAAAAATCCACCAAGCCTCCAGTCAAAAAGTAATTTTTCATATCATATACTTGCAAGCATAAAAACTTTGTGCCAAAAGTTTCTCCGAAACGACCGAATTGTGCTATAATAAATCATAGAAAGTTGACCGAAAGTGAATTTCAGCTGTTGACTCTAACACGAAAATATGCTATCATAAAGTAAATAATTTAATATCAACTATTACATAGGGTGAAGGGGAACGAAGGGAATCTGATGGATCAGCACGCCAGCACTATCGAAAACGCCATTAAGGGTAGTCTAAATATCATTGAACAGGATCGCGAACGCGAAATTATCTCGCGACGCTTTGGGCTTTCCGGTCAAAAAGAAACACTTGAGCAAATCGGGGAATTACTAAATATCACACGCGAACGCGTTCGCCAACTCGAAAAGGCAATCCTCGTACGTTTACGTATTGGCGCCGAAGAAGGTCAAATTGAAGACCTCGCCGCCGCGGAAAAGCTGATTATCCGCAACCTGACTGAACTCGGCCGCGTCGCCCGTACGGCTGACCTCGCCGACCGCCTTTACGGTCATAAGGCTAGCCCCGCTGAACGCGCGAAGCTCACCTTTATCGCTTCAATTTCCAAAAATCTCACCGCTATCGACGAAAATGACTTGTATCATGCTGCAATCGGCATCGCCGAATATGGAGATGCGAAGACGATTCACGCTCGCGTCGACGAAATTGTTGCCGTAATCAAGAAAAACAAGAAACCAATGACGATTGACGAACTTGACGCTGCGCTAGATTATGAGCATCCAGACCATATCAAAGCCGTTGCGTCTATTTCTAAGTTGCTCGCTTCCTTGAACGGTCTCTGGGGCCTCGCTAAGTGGCCAACTGTCAATCCGCGCAATATTCGTGATAAGATCTTCGTCGTTCTCGAAGCCAAGAAGGAACCAATGCACTTCTCCGACATCGCCGAAGCAATTTCTAAGTCCGATTTTCGTCGCAAGAACGTCACAATCCAAGCCATTCATAATGAACTAATCAAAGATTCAAGATTCGTGCTTATCGGACGGGGAATTTATGCCCTTAGCTCTTGGGGCTATCGTAAAGGAACGGTCGCCGACATCATTACTGACATTCTGAAAGAAGCTGGCGAACCGCTCACTCGCGAAGAAATCGTTAAACGCGTCTTGCACGCGCGCAAAGTCAAGGAAACTACTGTTTTACTCAACCTACAAAACAAGCAGCTCTTCGACAAAGTCGACAAAGATTCGTACACTCTCGCCGCCGCCAGCAACAAATAGCTTTATCGCTGGCGTTTATGCTATAATAGGGGTATATGTTTTCGCAAATTGTACAATTCATTATTCAACCTATCGTTTGGATTCCGCTAGTCGCCATCCTTGGTTTTTTAACCTATCGCAATTATAAAAAGCTCAACCGTCTAAAAGTTCTCAATGTCGATTCAGTCCTCCTCATGCTCGAAATCCCGCGCGCCAACGACAAAAAGGAACTTGCTGCCGAACAGCTTTTCGCAAGCTTGCATGGTATCCTGCGCGACAAAGCCGAACTCCAAAATTCCAATGGCGTCCAAGAACATCTGAGCTTTGAGATCGTCTCGACTGGTGGACAAATTCGCTTCTACGTCTGGGTACCAAAAATCCTCCAGAGCTTCGTCGAGGGGCAAATTTACGCCCAGTACCCAACTGTCCAAATCTACAAAATGGATGACGATTATGTTGACGACCGCACGAAATATCCCGTCGTCTATACCGCCGAGCTCGATCTGACCGAAAATGAAGCCTTACCGATTAAGACTTTCGAGAACTTTGAAGTCGACCCGCTTGCCGGTATTACCGGTACTTTAGCGAAACTCAACCCTGACAATTCTGAGGAACTTTGGATCCAAATTCTCACCCGTCCAATTCCCGATGACTGGCACAAGAAAACCACGGACCGTTGGGTCCAAAAAGTGAAAAGTGGCAATAAATTATTCGGTGGCAGTAACAGCAGCGGTGGTATTGATTGGAAATGGATTATTGGCATCTTTAGCGCACTTTTCCAGCCTCCTACCGGCGGCACGACCGGCGAAAAGGCCGAACTTTCCGAACGCGACAAAACTCGCATCGCCAAAGCCGAAGAAAAAGCCACTAAGCTCGGCTATGAAGTCAAGATCCGCTTGACTTATCTCGGCAACGACCAAACTAATGCTAAGTTAAACATGCAGGCCCTAGTCGGTACGTTCAAGCAATATAACTCGACCAACCTCAACGGTTTCCATCTCACTGGCGGCAGCTTTAAGATGGAAGATCTCGACGCCTACAAAATGCGTCAATTTAATACCCGTGGCTTTATTTTAAACATTTCTGAACTTGCCAGCGTCTATCATTTGCCACACACCAGTGTCGAAACCCCAAATATCGTCTGGGCTAGCTCAAAAACCGCCGAACCACCTGCTAAATTACCGCTTGTCACTGGCGACCCCGCGCACGACGAGAATATCTCCGCTTTCGGTCTTACAAATTTCCGCGGCATTAATCACCAATTCGGCATGTATCGTCGCGACCGTAGCCGTCACGTCTATATCATCGGGCAAACTGGCGCTGGCAAAAGCGGCATGCTCGAGCTATTTGCGCTAAGTGATGTATTTTATAACCAGGGTTACTGCATTATTGATCCGCACGGCGACTTCGCTATCAATAACTTGCGCTTTGTTCCCGAACATCGTATCCAGGACGTCGTCTACTTCAACCCAGCCGACACTGCTTACCCAGTCGCCTTTAATCCGCTCGAGCTCGACGATCCCGCCCGTAAACCAAACGTCTGTTCCGAAGTCATTGGCGTTTTGAAACGTATGTTCGGTGATTCTTGGGGTCCACGACTTGAGCATATTTTAAGATATACCTTACTGGCCTTGCTTGATCGCCCCGAGACAACGCTACTGGATATTTCTCGGATTCTAACTGATAAAGATTTTCGTAAGGAGACTCTAGATTATTGCCGCGACGTCACAGTTTTACAATTCTGGAAACACGAGTTCGGCCAATGGAACGAGAAACAAGTGAACGAAAGTATTGCTCCAGTTCTGAATAAAGTTGGCGCCTTCACCGCTAACCCAATCATTCGTAATATTATCGGTCAGCCAAAATCCAGCTTCAATGTCCGTAAAATTATGGATGAAGGAAAAATCCTCGTCGTGAACCTCAGTAAAGGTCTTATTGGTGAAGACAATGCTGGTATTCTTGGCGCATTCTTAGTGACGAAAGTACAGTTAGCCGCTATGAGCCGCTCCGACATACCAGACGTTGCCGACCGCCGACCATTCTATCTCTATGTTGATGAGTTCCAAAACTTCGCCACTGATAGCTTCGCCGTCATTCTTTCCGAAGCCAGGAAATATGGGCTTAATCTTACCGTTGCCAACCAATACATCTCCCAGATGACCGACTCAGTTCGCGACGCCGTCTTCGGCAACGTCGGTACGACAATCTCTTTCCGTGTCTCTGCTGACGACGCGCCGATTCTCGCCAAGCAATTTGAGCCAGTATTTGACCAATCCGACCTTATCCAAATGAACAACCGCCATTTTGTTATCTCGATGATTATTAACGGCGAAAAAGCTCCAGCCTTCTCCGCTACAACTCTATCTCTCCCAACCACACCGCAAGACAACTTTGATCGCATTGTCGAAAGCTCCCGTCGCCTATATTCTCGTCGCCGTGAGGATGTCGAAGAAGAGATCCGCGTCACGATTGAACAATCCGAAAAATATAAAAAGGAATTATCCGATTCCGGCCGCGCCGCCGGTAGCGAAAGTGGCAATATGACAGGGAACGAACAAAAACCGAACAAACCTCAATTCCAATACACTCCTAGCCCCCAGAGCGATTTCCGTAAGCTCAAAATGTCGCCCAATGCTGCCGAGGGGAAAGAAAGACTCGGCTTAAAAGACCTCGGTGCACTCGCCGCTCAGAAGACCAGCACAAATACACCGGAAACCGACGAAAAACCTTCAAAATCTGAACCGGGAAATACAAATTCACCTACTCCGCGCCCAAATTCGGAGCAGCACAATACTAAAAACCAACCAGCCAAAAACAACCGTCACAAAAAATTCCGTAATAACAGATAGAACATTCATCCATGAATCTCCAACAGCTCGCCGAACTTGTGCTTCAACTAAGCGCAACGCCACTCACACGAATCCGTCTGACTAAGGCTATCTATTTTGCGCACAAAGAGCTTATCCGCAAAAAACTCATGCAACCCGAAGATATTACTTATATCCGACTGCCTCTTGGCCCAGCACCTGATGGGTTACCAGAAATTATTTTAAACCACCCAGAAATCATCATTCAAGATATGCCAGCTAATCTACTATATGAGAATAAAACCTACAGCTTAAATAAACCGAAAACTACAGACAATACGAGAGCAGAAATCATCAACACCGTTCAAAAAACCCTCAGGCTTCTGCAAGGTTACCGCACGCCCGAACTTGTCCGCGCCAGCCAAGACCCTAGCTGGGCTACACACTCCAACGGCGACAAATATCACATCACTACTGCCGATCTCAAAAACCAATTCCCGAATAGCGGAATACGCCTAAAAATTCATATCAAAACTCCGACTAACGAAATTGGGGCCCTTCAGGCCACCCTCCTACGCGGCATGCTCGCCGACATCGTGAAAGAAAGCACCGACCTCGAATATCCCGACACTGAGACGCAAAATAAGGCCCCAAACGACCAGGATAGTATCAAATTGCATAAGTTTATCATTAAACTGCCCGGATGGCCTAAAAAGAAGGATAAATGAGCGAGGAACGCACAGAGATTGCCGAAGAAGACGCCGCTAAGTCGCTTTGGCGCAAATATCGCAAAACCCCCGAATATCGCAGCGGCCGACGCTACTCGATTAGCTCAATTCATCCCCTGGTCCGCAACGCCGAAGAACAAGGATTAAATACAATCATTCTGAACTTCGCCAAAGAGCTTGAGCAACCCGTCGAAATTCGCACTCGTCTCGCTGGCCGCAACGAATCCGACTGGATTAACAGCTGGAAGCAGATGCACGCAAAGCTCTTCCGTCAAGTTTACCGCCAGAGCGGGGAATTACGCACTCGCGGTCACGACGTCCGCTTTGGTGCACCAGGAGACGAAGATCTACATCACATTCCCCGTGGCGGAGCCGAAGTCTACAATGAACTTTATACGCTCGCCCACGACCTCACGAATAGCGTACCCTACGTTATGGCTACGAATATCGACGAAGCCTGTCGTTTCCTTGCACGCTTTCATTATAACTTCATCCGGATTCACCCATTTTTCGATGGCAACGGACGTATCGCCCGTGTCGCTACCGACCAGCTCTCTGTCTCCCTGGGATATATTCCGATCATTGCTGGGTTTCCGCGCCATAATGCCGAAAAGAAACAAATCTATCACGCCGCCATTCATGACTGTGCTACCGACAGTAGTTATACTGCTCTTACCGAATGGATTAAGTTCCAACTTCAACAAAAACTTGCCGAAATTATCTAGCCAAACGAGGGGGAATTATGAAATTTCTAATCCGCGTCACTATCTAGCAACTCCTTTTCCTCAATTCCCCGATTTTTCACCCCTGTTGCTTCCCCGTTAGTCTTATCTATATCTAGACTCGCTTTTACCTCGAACTTCAGGCAAAACTGAAACTTTAGCACATTACGACCAATACGAAGCATAGCACGACGGAGAACCAAATAGATTTTCTTTAACATTTTCATAATATTAAACAAAAGCGACATATTCACATTTTATCACGTTTTTTATTAGAGGGAAGACGTATGAATACTCATCTTTTTGACTGAAACTTAATGTCGTACAATACAGATTTTGCGACACTATGGCACACGGTTGCAGATATATGATCGTTTATTCCAGTCAGGTTCTTCTTGTACGGGAGCGAGCTTGTCCTCCCGTTCCGAGTTCCATGGTCGAACCCCTTTTTCTAACCCCCCAATTCAGTCCGCATTTTCAGAAATTTTCCCGAACAAAGTCGCCCACCTCGGTTATTCGTCCGATCCAAAAAAAGCTGTTACGTTTGGAAATCCTGATTATACACCCCCGAAACCTCGTAAAAAGTCCTACGCGAAACCTAACCCTAGGAGTGATCTTAATGACATAATATAACTGAACAAAACCCGAACTATTATTTTCTAACTATAAGGATTTTATTATGAAACTTGCTTTTACTTCTCAACAGAAAACTTTTACTAATGATCGAGGTCAGTCTATTGATTATACTGAACGTTGTATCGTTTTTGATAATATCTCGTATAAGGTATCTAAAACCGCTGCGCAGGTTTTTGATCTACAATTTAAAGATTTAATTAACTCTGATCCGATCGAGCTTGATCTGGAGATTTAATGCCCTTTTCTGAATTTCTTCAACTTGTTAAAACCGTTAAGATCCTTTATGGCCGCGAATTTGCTATTTCCCTTTTTCGTAAAAACTACCGTAAGTATTACAACCTTAACGAAATCGGCTTAGATAAGTTCCCTGATTTCGAAGATTTACCTTTACAATTAAAAGATCCTCGTGTAAAATAATAAGTAATAGTATTTTACTTATTATTAACATAAAGGGAACTTACCCAGAATGGATGCTCCTGTAGGTATGGAAGCGGTTATCACTGCTCTCACCTCCGCCCTTTCTGCTGATAAGTTTTTCGGAGTTGTTGCTCAAGTTATTCCATGGCTTGGCATCATGGTGCCGGTTGCTCTCGGTATCTACTTCCTCCGTAAACTTATTAAGGGCGCTGGTAAAGGTAAGGTTAGGTTTTAACCTGTGGGCGGCGACTGCCTAGAAACAGAAAGTCGCGTATTATTAAGGCTTTTATGTTAGATTATTTTTATACAATTTTTAGCGAAACATGTGTTAATCTGCTCGACTGGGTGCCAATGGTTTTTGTCCTTTGGTTTGTTTTCGACATGATTCATGGGTTGCTGTTCAAGGATTAGTATGTATGAGATCGAGTTACCTGTTGGTGGTTGTAGCGTCTATTATGGCGATCATGTTGATCATTATAATAACAATGTTCGGACTAGATACTATTTTAGCGGAAATAGGTTGGTTCAATCTACTCGCTCTTCTTATACCCGTATTCCTGACGGTGCTACTTGTCTTTCTCAAGGCGATCTGATATATAAGCCAGAAACTGAGGTTTATTTTAATGTTATTTCTATTATTTGTGCTATTGTTATTTTTGTCTTTGCTGTTCGGCTTATTTTATATCCGTTTTGGAGGAAAATTCGGTGAGTCGTCGAAGTTTATTCTTAAGTTTGTCTGCTATATGCTTTGTGGCTTTTTCGGTGCTTTTCTTATGTCCCTCGTTAGCTAGTGCTCTAGAGATTGGTAACCCTATTAATTCTGACTGGTTATCTGCTCAGTTGTTGTACTCTGATGGTTCCCTTACGCAGTGTTATGCCTGGCAAAATACCGGTATGGCTTGTGGTAATAATAACAAGCTAGTTCGTAGTTTAGCTGCTAATATCACTGGCTATGTCGCTAATAACTTATACTTAGTATCGTTTACTTTCGTTGTTAACGCCACCAATACTGAGAGTTTTGCTGGTCTTTCTAGTGGTCAAAACTTCGTAATTGTTGACCAGACTCTTACCCAGGATGGCACTCAATTTCACGGTTCAGTGCTCGCGATTACTCGGGCAACTAATGGTGTTGCTTCGTTTAACTCTGATACGCGCTATAATCATGCCAATGCTTTTAGTTTACTTATGACCCGTCCGTCTAGCGTTCCTTTGTTCAACTCCGAGGGTGGCTCTGACATGTCTGGTATCCAAGAGTATTTACAAACTATTAGTTGGAATTCAACTGAGACTCAAAAGAAATTAGAAACTATTATTAGCGCTTTGTCTACCGCTAATGGTCATCTTAGTATTATTGAGTGGAACTCTACTGAAACTCAGAAAAAACTCGAGTCTATAATTGCCGCCCTTGGCGCTTCCAATTCTAATAATTCCCAGACCAACGGTCTGCTCAAGGATCAGTTGGAAGAGGATAAGAAACAGACTTCTATTATGGAGGAGACTAAGGATTTCATCACTGATGATTCTACTCCTGAGGCTTCTGATATTGCTAATGCTGATTCTCTTCCCTCCGTCGGACTTCTTCCTTCTGGTCCACTTGATTCGCTTTTGCTTTTGCCTCTTAATGTTATGAACTCTATTTTATCTTCTCTTGGAGATAATTGTGATCCTGTTGTTGCTCCCGTCCCTTGGTCCGGTGGTCAGAATATCACTTTTCCCTGTTTCTCCGATACGATTTATACTGGTGACTTTGCTCTAGTTGGTACATTAGTCGGTGGTGTTGGCTCTGCTTTGATTTTGTTTTATTACTTTAAGCATTTGTATAAAAAAGTTGATCGAGCGACTTCTCTTGAGACGACTGATGATGACGAGTGGGGGATATTGTAAATGATTAACGCTTTACTCACTGGTTTGTTCAATTTGATACTGACTTTGCTTGGTACTATTATTCAAGTGCTCTTATTGCCCCTTAATTTGCTGTTTCAGGGCGTTTTCCCCGATTTGACGACTGAGATTAACAATATCGTCTCCGGCTTTGCTACGGCCCTCTCAGGCCTTGGTTGGGCCATGTCTATTATCCCTCCGGCCATTAAGACCACGCTTTTATTGATATTTACTATTGAAGTTGCATTAGTCGTGATTATGAGAAGTACTAAAATGACTGCAAAATTGTGGGAAATTATACAGAAAATTAAAGTATGGTAGAAAAATGATTCGATTATTTCCGTTAAAAATATTTATAGATGAAAAAAGTCTAATTAGAAAAGGCATTAAAGTTAGAGATTCACAGTACGGTGTTTATTGTTTTACCGGATTTCAGGGCTCCGGTAAAACTATGAACGCGGTAGAATTTTTGCAGCGCAATGCCCCGTCGGGGGGCGCTGCAAAAATTTATACTAATATAGATTCGCTTACTTTGCCTCATACTTATATTTCTGAGACTGGTCAGCTTAATCCGAAGTGGCGGGATTGTTTTGTCGTTATTGATGAGATCCATAAGGCGTACCCCAAGACTGCTAAAACCGATCGGTTTTTCTATTCGTTTTTGCAGGAGAGCCGTAAGCACCACCGGGTTACGATTATTATCACTCAGGAATGGAAGGAGGTCCCAATGTGGCTGCGGCGTCCGTGCAAGCTTATTGTTGGTAACCATCGTCTAGTGCGTAATTTGCTCTGCGAGACTATTCAGGATGCTCGTACAATGCGTTGGGATGAGGCCGAGAATGATTATGTTTGCGATACTGTGCAGAAAAACATTAAAAAATGGAATAAGCGTATTGCGGAATTTTACGACACCGAAGAGACCATATTTTGGAACCAGACCAGTGACCGGCTCCTCCCCCTTATGCAGCAAAAACTGTATCCAGAGAATTTCAAAGACGCTAAGTAAGCTGGGACTGGGTGAGGCGTAAGCCTCATTGGTCCCCCCAGCTTGAATTGTTGTAAAAAAAACATATTTCCTTGTAATTTCACTCCCTCCCGTTGTATAATTTCTATATGACAAAGTCCCCTGAAGATTATACTCCAGAGACCCTAATCAATCGGGTTATGTCTGGAAAAAAACAATATCGTACTCATGATTACCTTACTGCTTTTTCTAAAATCTCTTCTTCTCAATTACACTCTAATAATTATTCTCGTCGCGACATTATTACTCTTTGGAATTCTTTACAGAAAACCCCTACTAAAGTGCGTCTTTTTACGTTTTCTCTTACAGAAAATAACAGCATTGTCTCCAAGCGTGTCGAGGACATTTACAAAAATAATAAATATGCTTATATTTGTCATGATAAAGATAAAAGTGCCGAGCATAAACATTATCATTATTTGCTAATTTTTGATTCCCCTCGAAGTTTTAAGTCGATTGCTAATGATCTCGAGATCCCTGTTACAATGCTCCAAAAAGTTTATAGTAAAAAAGGTATGTTAGATTACCTCACCCATGAAAATGACCCCAATAAATACCATTATGATCTTTCTGAAATACATGCTAATTTTAGTGTAGAGGAAGAGAAAAAAACTGATGATCCTGATATTGATCCTTGGCAAGAATTCCAAGATTTTGTAGCTCTTCGTGAAGGTAGAATGTCTTATCGTGAATGGTTTGACAAATATAGTCCATTATTACAGATTTTGCGACACTACATCAGGGTCCACCTCTGTTACATCCATACCATCCAAGCCTCCACCCCAGTCACCCCTGTAAGTCGAGCTCTAGCTCATTTTTTTACAAATTTTTCTCCAAATTCCCCTTTTTTCGCTCATTTTTCTAAAAATCCTCCCGTCGCGCATCTACCACGCCACCGCTCATTCTAATAACTTTTAGGCTACTTTTCACACACGAACAAAACCCGAACAGAAAAGAGAACTACGGAACCTAAAAATCCCCCTATTTATAATAAGCCTTGCCTTCAAGACGTACATCAATATATTCAGCTGGATGTAAATCATGCTCATCCAAATATTTCAGCATTTTTTCCGCGTCCTCCACTGACACTTCTACACTCCTATCAATATTCATCTTTAAGAACACATCTCCCCCCTCTAAATCGACATAAATCGCCCGAATCATCCCCGTCGGCAAGGTTACCCGTTCTACCGTGTATCCTTTACGCGCGAATTCACGCTCCAGCTCTGCAATATACGCCCGCACCCGCTCCGAAATCTGACCCCTCTGATCCTCATCAATTACCGGCACCGTCACCTCCAACTTTTCCGCCTTTGCCTGTTCCAAAGTCTCCTCGCGTCGATTCTCCAACTCTCTAAATCCTAAATACGCCGACAACCCAATTACTACCAAAAATAGCACTCCGACAAGCATCGACCGCTTTTTCTTCCGATGCGCCTGCCGCCGCGCCTGCATCCGCTCAGATTCCGATTCTGCCCGTTCCCTCTCTGCAACAATCGTCCTCCCCCGTCGCATCTGTTCACTGCTTTTACTTTGCCCACGCATTTTTCTAATTCCCTATTTCTTCCGATAAGGATCGTTCCCTACCTCTATTACTATCTCTGCTAATTTCTGCGCCGCATCTGGTCGCGCCTCCGCCTGCAACTTTTCCGCCATCGTCTCTCGTTCCCTCGGAGCTCGCACCAAATGCCTCACTGCTTCCAGTAACATCTCCGGCTTTTCTTGCATCTCCGCATCCGGCACCATCAATACCGCTCCCCGTTCGCTCAGTCTCTCCGCATTTTTTGTCTGATGACCGCCCGGCAACTGTTCAAACGGCACCAAAATCACCGCTTTCTTTAATGCCGCTAACTCCGCAATCGTCGTCGCACCCGCCCGACTCACTACAACATCCGCCGCCCCCATCAACTCATGCATCGCCGAATTAAATTCCCACATCCGGAAATTCGACTTCAACTTCGCCTTATCCCATTCCTCATATTTCTTCAACTCCACCATAGTCTCATAATGTTTACGCCCTGCTACTAGTCCCACGCTCGTGAACTTCAACATCTCCGGTAAAACTGCCCTCATCGCCTCATCGATGTTCAACGACCCCTGGCTCCCACCCGTCACCACTACCAACGGTCGCTCCGGGTCAAACCCAAAAGTCTTCTTCAGAGTCTTCTGCTTCGTCTCACTCACCGCTTTGAACTCTGGCGCCACCGGTATCCCAACACATACCGCATTTTGCATGCTACCCATTCCGCCCCAACCAGTCGCTACTACTGCTGCTTTTTTCATCAACAATCGATTCGCCAACCCCGGCACCATATCCGATTCATGCACAACATATGGTATTCGGAATAATCTCGCTACCAACCCCACAGGTAGCCCCACGAATCCCCCCTTCAAGAAAATCACATCCGGCCGCTTCCCTGGCCACAACAGCCTCACGAAACTCTGCACTATACCGCCAACGAACCCCACGAATCCGACTATATTCCCCCACACCAAATCCTTCAGTACCACTCGCCATTCTTTCACATAATCCTTCGCCGTCCAGCCTGCATATCGATGAAATTTTCCTGCACAAATTCTTCTCACTCGCACATAATTTCGACCATTCCCCTCTCTACCACCCCATCTCACCCCAATTTCTGTTGTAATTTTTACAACATTCTTATAATACTTCCGATCCGTCCAAAACTCCACCCGCGTCCGCGGCTTCAACTCCAGTAATTCTCTCACTACCGCCACCGCCGGCGTAATATGTCCACCCGAGCCACCCCCTACCACTAAAACTTTCATCGTTCCCTCCTTATCACCGGCTGCTGCCGCCTCCTCACTATCTCAGCGCTACTGTTTCTCGCTTCCACTACTTCCTCTTTTCTCGGTTCCCTACTAGTATAACACGAAAGCTGTAGCGCCAATCCTAGAGCCGCCGCCATAAACAGCATACTCGTCCCACCATAGCTCAACAATGGCAGCGTAATCCCCGTCAAAGGCAACAAGCCCGTCATCGAGGCAATATTCACCACCACATGCGCCGTCGCCCACGCGAATACCCCTATCACTACCAATGACTCCTCATCGTCATGCAAATAATTCGCCGTCCGAAGCAACCGAAGTAGTAGTACCGCGAAACACACCACTACTGCCACCAGCCCAACAAACCCAAACGTCTCCCCCATCACTGCAAACACTGAGTCATTAATCGACTCCGGCAAATACCCTGTCGCCTGCACACTATTTCCAATTCCTACCCCAAAAAATCCACCCGTTCCAATTGCAATCATTGCATTCTCAATATGATACGAATCGCTCGAATCTGCATCATTAAACGTCAGTAGCCGCTCAATTCGATGCGGCGAACTCACAATCGCAAGCACCCCGCACACGCCTATTACTCCTAGTGCCATCCCAAAATACCGCATCGGCACCCCACTCATGAACAGCATCGCAACAATAATCGCCATCATGCTCACCCCTGTCCCTAAGTCCTTCTGTACCACCACCACAAACCCTAACGATAATCCGCATACAATCACAAACGGCAACCAAAAATCCGACCAACTTGTCAATTTCCCTTGCTTTTTCCGCTCCGCCATTAACTCCGCCAAATATAGTACCAACCCAAACTTCACGATCTCCGCCGGCTGAAAACTAATCCCCCCTCCAACTTTAATCCACCGACACGCCCCCAATTCACAGCTCGCCATCGAACTACCCGCCCACGATAAAACCATCAACGCCGCACATGCCAACAATCCCAGAATAAGTACTACCTTCCCCCACTTCCTCACCCATGCATACGGTAGCTTAAACGCCGCGATAAATACTGCCATCGCCAATACAACATTCAATAACTGCCTGAAAAAGAAATAATTCTCGCTATAATCCGTCCCATACGTCGCATTCATCACATTCGCCCGCATCGGCCCGATCGCATAAATCACAATCAGCCCCACCCCAAGCAAAATCACCGTCAATACTCCGATAATTCTGTCGCTCTTATGCTTCCTCACTTCAGCCCTCCGAAAAACATTTTCTACTCTCCAACCACCTACATCCAACTATTATCCATCACAAACGTCGCAAGCGACATTACCAAGAAAATGGCAAACAAAATCCCAACTGCCGCCTTTAGCAAATTCTTCACCATATTGCTACTATCGCCCACCCTATACCTCCTTTAGCTCGTTATTCATAACCCAAACACCACTCATACAATACCTCCTTGCGTCGCGAGAAAGACGCCAATAATTGCAAATACCCCCGCTATTACCCAAAACCGCATTACAATCTTCGCCTCACCCCAGCCTTTTGCCTCCAAATGGTGGTGAATCGGCGCCGAAATAAACAATTTCTTATGGAATACTTTCTTCCAAAACATTTGAATCAAACTTGACCCTGCCTCCACCACAAACAGAACCCCTATCACCGGCAATAGGAAAAACGCATTCGTCATCATCGCCACTACGCCCAGCCCCGCTCCCAGCGCGAACGACCCCACATCCCCCATCATAAACCTCGCTGGCGGCACGTTAAACCAAATATATGACAATAGCCATCCTACCACCGTCAAACAAAACCCGGTCAACATCCACTGCCCTTGGAATAGTGCAATCACTCCATACGCTCCATACGCCAGCATCGCCAGCCCCCCGGCCAGCCCATCCAGTCCATCCGAAATGTTCACCGCATTGCTTGTCGCTACCACTGCAAATGTAAAAATCGCAATCATCCCTACTACGCCCACTTCCATTGCTCCTATAAACGGAATTTCAATCGTTGTCCACCCCAACCGCACTGCAAACCACCAACCCAGCGTCGCCCCCACAATCGTAATCATCGCAAATTTCACTGGCGCCCTCAGCCCTGCAGCACCTTTTCCGCTTCCGAACACATTAATCAAATCATCAATCAGCCCCACTACGCTCCCTCCAATAAACCCAACTAGCGGCAACCAAGTCTGTTCCCGATTCAAATTACAAATCCACGTCACCGCAAACACCGTCACCACCCCAATCACCCCCGCCATCGTCGGAAAATGCCGCGTAAATTTCTTCGCATGCAACTTCGTCATAATCGGCAATGCATCACCCGTCGCTGTCGTCTGTTTCTGCTTCTTCCAAAACTTATATTTATATGCAAAATACGTGTACACCGGCGTCAAAAACGTTGCTAAGAAAAACGCGCTCAGTGCCAAAATCAACCCATAAAACGCTTCATTGCTAAACGTATCTTCCATCTTACACTCCTGGCTTTATCTTTAAATAATCCTGAACTTGCGCCTTTAACTCATTAAACACCGGCAAAGCGTGCGCATCACCCGCTGCCTTCTTATTCTCTTCCCAGACCCGCACCATAATCAGATATTCCGGATCGCTCCCCTCCGCACCGCCAAACCCGACATACGTCGCTATCGTCTCGTCAAACGAATATTCTCCATTTTTAATTGCCTGCGCTGTACCAGTCTTCCCGCCGACATAATATCCCGCCGGATCCGTACCGTTTTCACGCCATGTCTTACGTGTATTATACATCATTTCCCGCATCGTCGCACTGGTTTCCGCCGAAACTGTCCGTCTTACCGGCTCCTTAGTCACCTCATCCACAAACTTCCCGTCTATCATTTTCCCTGCCACCACCGTCGGTGTATAATAATTTCCACCATTGATAATCGACGCCAATCCCGCCGCCGTCTGCAACATCGTCACCTGCATATTCTGACCGAACGTCATATTGGCATACGTTGCATCAAGTCCATAAATCTCCGCGTGCGGACCCTGCACTGTACCAATCGCCTCGAACAACTCAATTCCCGTTTCCTTCCCTAATCCAAAATGATTATAGTAATAATCATACAATCGTTCCCTCCCTATTGCCGTAATGTCCGTCTCACTCCCACTCAGCCATCGCAGTACCTGCGTCGACCCCGTATTCATCGACCAATCCAACGCCGTCTGCATCGTCGTCGTGCCAACCAAATTCGTATACTGCACCGCATTCTTAATCGGCAACCCATCTACATACGTCACATTATCGTTCTGATAAGTTTTATCCGGCGTCATTACTCCATACTCCAGACCTGTCGCAAACGCAAACACCTTACATACACTCGCCGGCTCATACGGATCCTCGACCACGTGATTAATATAGTCCTCCGCGCTCTCCGCCGCCCCAAAATTCGCTGGATCATACCCCGGAATATTCGCCATTGCGAGAATCTTCCCATTTTGCGGATTCATCACCAGCGCACTAATATTCTTAAACCCTAACTCCCCAGTCTTTTGCTCCAAAATCTTCTCCACCTTGTACTGCAAATTCCGGTCAATCGTCAACACAATATTCTGTCCGTCCTCCGCCGGAATCCGTACGTTATCATCCCCAATCGACAGCGCCACGTTATTAACGTCTTTCACCGTCCGGAGCAACCCATCCTTCCCCGACAGCTCCTCATTCATCGCCCCCTCAACACCATACTGACCTACCCCTTCCGCATTTACAAACCCCAGTACCGTCGCTCCCAAATCTCCTTCCGGATACACCCGCTTCGTATTCGCCTGCAACCATACTCCAGTAAGATCCGCCTCTGCGACCTTTTCCGCCGCCTTACGCTCCACATTCCGCGCTACAACATAATATCGCAATTTCTTATCTGCGAATATATCTTTCCACTCCGCTACCCGTTTATCACCTATCAGCGGACTAATTATCTTCTCCACCTCTTCCTGACTCGCCAACATCGGGTCCACAATTACCGTATAGACCGTTGCGTTCATCGCTACCGCCACCGGCGTATCCCCATCCATCATATACACCTCCCCCCGTTTCGCAATTAAAACATTCTGCTTCGTCTGCTGCGCCGCCGCCTTCTCCGTCCATACGTCATGATCGATAATCTGAATACAAAAAAGTCGCGCCACGATCACAGCTACCACTGCAATCACTCCCCAACGCAAAACTTTATTTCTGTTCATGCTTTAATTATATCATATCTTGACAAAAATCAGCGCTTGTGCTAAACTTAAGGTAACTCCCGCGAGGGATGCTATCTGTAGTTACTCTGCATATCCACTTACACTCGCCGTATCCATCGCATTCGCTACCGTGCTGTTCTCTGATGCCGCCACCGACGTCAAACGTGCTTTCTCGACCGCCAAATCCTCTTTTTTCGCCTCTAGCTCCGAAATCTCATCTTCCAGTTGTGACAATTCATAATCATAATTCGTCGCCTGCGTCCCCTGCGCTACATAAATCAACCCCACGATGAGTACCAACATCCCCACAATCATCGCATTCGAAATCGACCCCAAAGTTTTTGGCGTATGACGTACCGTATTATGATTCCTTGACCAAGCCGCCGACGTACCTACTGTCGCCCCTCGCCTTGTCGTATATGTTTGTGGTCTCATTCTGTTTTGTTTTCCTCGCTGTTTTTATTTTTGTTATTTTTTCATTCCCTACTAATCCATATCTCGCAAACATCAGCAGCTCGCCACCCGCGAACTAATCTCCAAAATCAAAGGCTACTTCAAGTTAGACCAGGACGCGGCGCGACAGAGCTATAACTATCGCGCAGCACGTGCTGGGAAGGTCATGTAGTTAAAACACTTCCGAGACTAACTCTTCAACCGTGGTAGGCCATCAGGCCCATATCCCCAACTCCCCATAAATCGGAAAAACGTAGTCATGCTTGACCGCTTAGCATGTTTTTTCAAGGTATTAGCAGGACCAAGGTCCAGAAATATGTTATAAGTCCGCAGGACAACATATCAAAAACCTTACCCGCCACCGAGAAAAACATGCAAGCGGTCGCAACTATGGTCTAGCGCTTATTTCGCGAAGTGTACTTGCACCTTTTGTGCGCGTGACCGGTTGCTAGTTACAATAATTTGACGTGGCATAATTTTGCCTCCTTTTTATATTTTGTTTTTATTTCTTGGCTGAACTATCAAAAACACCGTCAGCATCAGCTTAATCGCCAACGCCACCGTATTTCCTCAGTCCAGTTGCCATTATCATGTCCAATCGCTCCGAACGCTCCAGCGCACTCTACCTCGCTAGCCACTTGCCGCGCTCCAGTCTAGTCTCCACACTCTACCGTTTTATCGCCGCTCGCAGCTTCGCGCTCCTCGCTCTTGGGTTGATAAACAACTCTTGCATTTCCGCAGTTATTGGTTTTTTCGTCAAAATCCTAATCTCTGATTCCTCGCCGTATCCCGACGCTTCTCGCATCCAATCCTTCACTAATCGATCCTCTAGACTATGAAACGTGATTATCGCTACTCGCCCCCCGGGCTTCAACACCTTCGGCAACAATTCCAACGTCCGCTCAATCTGCCCCAGCTCATCATTCACCGCAATCCGAATCGCCTGGAATGTCCGTGTCGCCGGATGAACCTTCCCCCCTCGTCCATACTTCGCCAACGCATCTCCCAGCTCTTTCGTATTACTCCATGGTCGCCCATGAATAATCGCTCGCGCAATCAGCTTCGCAAATCCCGGTTTTTCCTCACCATATTTTTCCAATATCTCTACAAGATCCCTTTCACTCCATTTGTTCACAATCCTTTCGGCGGTCAGATCTTGCCCCTGGTCCATTCGCATATCCAGCGGACCATCCTTGCTAAACGAAAAACCTCGTTCTGCCCTGTCTAGCTGCGGAGAAGAAACTCCAAAATCCATCAATATCATATCAAAAGCGTTTCCACACTCAATTTCCTGCAACACCGCACTATAAAAATCCGCTTTCATAATCCTAAGGGGTCGGTTTTCGTACCGCGCCTTTAGCACCTGAATCGCATTTTCATCCCTATCTACCAAGACACTATCCTTATAGTTCTGTGTTACATCCAAAATCTCACTCGCATGCCCCGCATACCCTGCCGTCAAATCCATATACGATTCACCCGGCTGTGGCGCTAGCACGCTAAGTACTTCTGACAATAATACAGGTTGATGAAGTTCCTTCATGTGTATATTATACACTCATTGTTTGAGACCGTTCAACTAGAAATTTCCGCGTTTTTGTATTTGCTAAAATTTTTGTTTGCTTGCTACACTTAATCTACCGTAATCCTGCCTAGCCGAAACCAGACTCACTTACGGCCGTTGAGAGACTTATAGTGTAAAAGTGGGTTGTGGATTCTCATCTAACGACAAAAATCCTAGAGTTAATTGGGAGGTGTTTGTTAGGAGGTACTAGTGGTTTCTATGACGCGTATCCTAAACGCGCGCAAAAACTCCTAGTTGGCCGATCTCAAACTTTGTTAATTTGCTATATTTTTATATGTTTGTTTGTGGTGCTTCCCCGCTTCGTGTTTGCTACGTTTTTGTCTTATTTTTTGTAGTTTTTCACTTGTTTGTATGGGTTTTCGTCCACTGATTTCAGTTTACCCGATTTTTTCAGAAAACGCAAGCATTATTTTGAAAATTCTTTCGCTTTTTCCGATCTTCCCTGTTAAATTTTTCTATCATTTTTCCACAATGTGC
>CANBEI010000015.1 GCA_947367565.1 uncultured Candidatus Saccharibacteria bacterium
ACAACCACGACCGCTTCGCTATCCGCGAAGGTGGTAAGACCGTCGGTTCTGGTGTTGTTACCAGCATCATCAAATAGGTAGGAGGCGAGAGAAGAAAACATGCTTGCATGTTTTCTTCCGAGTCGACGCCCGTATTTCTGCCAGCGTAAGCTGGCAGAAATAATTAGTCTCAGCGACTATAGAAAAACTTCCCCGCAAGGGGAAGTTTTTTGGCCGCGTAGAAACGCTGTTGCTTTAATTATTCTTCGCTTCATGCTAGCATGAATAAATAATGTCAACCTTTCGTATTATTCGCCCAATCGACTTAAGACCGAAGCCATCTAAGTATAAGGAGCGGGTTGCTGAGCTTTGCGCTGAATGGTTTCAGAGTGACATTGGCTTTGTTGTGCGGGGTCCCCATACCAGCCCAGATATTTTGGTTGTCAGAACGAATCAATTTTGGGAAATTAAGAACATAAGGGGCTGCGGCAAACATACAATCGAAGATAATCTTCGTAAAG
Source organism: uncultured Candidatus Saccharibacteria bacterium (assembly GCA_947367565.1). Taxonomy (GTDB): domain Bacteria; phylum Patescibacteriota; class Saccharimonadia; order Saccharimonadales; family Saccharimonadaceae; genus Nanosyncoccus. Next base: position 501 of record CANBEI010000015.1, read on the forward strand.
CTAGTAAACAATCTCAAAATATAATCATTTCGCTTTTAGTATCAGCAAAAATGAATACGCGCACCGCCGAAGGCAGAATCAAGCAAGTGCTTCAGGCTGGGCGCATGCCGATTAAACATGTTCTGTTAATTACGAAAACCGAAAAAATCATTGACGTAAAGTAATCCCTGCTTTATAATAAAACCAACAGAAGGCAAATGCGTCCAGTATTGGACAATAGGTTGTCTTCTTTTTGTAGGACTCTTGGCGCTATTATCAACTTCTGGTATGATATAATAATGAATCGCGAAAAATCTATCGTCCACGCCAGTTTCATTGGCATTATTTCGAATGTCGTTTTGGTTGGCTTGAAGATGCTTGTCGGGATTATCGCCGGCTCGATTGCCATTATTCTCGATGCAGTTAATAATTTTACTGACATCCTCTCGTCGGTCGTCACGATTGTCGGTACGAAACTTGCCGCTCGCCGCCCAGATTCCGGTCATCCTTTCGGCCATGGTCGTTCCGAATACATTTCCGCGCTCGTCGTCGGCATGATTATTTTCATCACTGGCCTGATGGCACTCTTTGAATCCGTTCCAAAAATCATTACCCCCGAACTCGCGGACTACTCTTGGGCGACGATTGCCGTCGTTGTCTTGGCGATTATCGTTAAGCTTGCTCTCGGCACCTATGTTCGTCGTATGGGGCGCAAGTATGACTCAAGTAGTCTAGCGGCTTCTGGCGTCGATGCGCTTTTTGATGCGCTCTTGTCGTTTACGACGCTCATTGGTATTGCTGTGACCCTGATTTTTCAGATTAGCATTGACGGTATTCTCGGCGCTATTATTTCGCTCTTCATCATGCGCACCAGTTTTGAAATTATGATGCAGGCTTCAGACGATATTCTGGGCGGCACTGCGGATCGTGAGCTCATGCGCAAGATTAAGCATCAAATTTGCACCTTCCCGGAAGTCAGTGGTGCTTACGATTTAATGTTGCATAACTATGGCCCGACCGATTTGATTGGTTCTGTCCAGGTTCAAATTCCAGATAGTTTGACTGCAAAAGACATTCATCGCCTCACGCGCGAGATTTCACATCGAATTTTTACGCGTTTTGAGGTTCGGTTAACGATTGGTATTTACGCAGAAAACTCCGACCAGCCCGCGAAGCGCAAAATCAAAGATTTTCTTTTAGGATTGCTCAATGACTATCCCGAAGTTCGTCAAATGCATGCCTTCTATGTTGATGATGACGAGAAATTAATTACCTTTGACCTCGTCGTCGATGAGCATTTTTCTGAAAAAATCAAACGCCAGATTACGAGTGCTATGCGGCGTGAGTATCCGAATTATAAATATCTTGTCACAATCGATTATGATCTCGAGAATGTGGATTAATGCTATACTAAGTACAAGATGCGCGAAATTCATAAAAAGCTCAGTAAGGAATATTTTGACGAAATTGCCAGCGGACGTAAAACTTTTGAGTATCGTGTAAATGATTTTGACTGTGAGCCGGGTGACATTCTAGTCCTAGAGGAATATGAATATGACCAGGGTCAGGGAACGACGGCTGGTCGTCGGCCTACCGGGCGAGTTTTACGCAAAAAGGTTGGCTACGTCGGGCGCACTAAGGGTTTTGATTGGCTTGAGCGTCCCGACGTGAAAGCCGACTTCGAAAAATATGGCGCCCAGATTATCTCTTTGCTTGACGAATAACTAACTACAACGCCACTAGTGGCACTACCGGCGCCACCACCATAGTACAGTTACCATTGGCTTTTGTCCGTAGCGGGTATGTGAACTTAGAATATGGTCGCGTTGGTAACAATGGTAACGAAGCTGCTCTCTGGTCACGTGTATCCATCTCATCCACTCGTGTTTACATCTTCGACTCAAATCACACAATCGTCTTCCCATCAGGCAGCGACAACTCTCGTTGGTATGGCCTCCCCCTCCGCTGCCGTTCTCATGGCAGGAAAAATAAGGCGAGATAGCTACTTTCAGAAACCATCCGCAGGGCAACGGCCCGAGGAAGAGGAGGCTCGCACCCGTAACGAATCTAGTAGGAGTCCGAAAGAAGAAAGAGCAAGCTCTTTCTTCCGAGGCGACACCCTAGAATCTGAGCGAAGCGAAGACGGATGAGAACTCCGTGTTGAAGAAAGTAGCTATCTCACCTTCCTTTTCCTCCATTAGGCACTACCTGGGTAGAGGCAGCGGAGGGGGAAACCATGGTAGCGATCCGATATCTGCATATTTAATTCTGTAGATAGAAAAACGAGACGATAGGAGAAAGCAGATGCTCCGGACGTACGCGACCAACCATACCCATCTTGACCCACGAATCTACTTTGTCCATAAAGAAGATTAACTAACCCGCTACGGACAAAAGCCAATGGATACTATAATTGACAAAATAATCATCAGGTGATACAATATAGATATGTCCCAGCCATTACGGATGGCAGTGGGCGAAAATATATTCAGGAGGTGCTAGTTTATGAATGCAAGCACGTTAAAAAATCACAAAAGGAATCAGAAGAAACAGGGAAACACTGAGCGCCGTAAACAGGCGAAGCAGGAAATCGATAAGGCTCTGGACGCCAGAGCAACTGATTTTGCCGAGGATGCTCGCAAAATCAACGAACTCTATGGGAAATATGCGGCGATTAACGACGCTAACGGTTTCGCTGAGGCTGTCATCGATTACGCCGGCAAGAGTCAGTGTTTGGTAGGGCACATTACGGAGTTTCGTGCCATCATCGACGGTCGTCGCTATCTGGCTATCCCGGGAGAAGTGTCTACGCCGCAGCAGGTGGATGAACCTATCCCCGTAGAAGCGGCAAGCGAGGCTTATGATCGTGAGCAGAAGAGTTTGGAGTTCATGAATCGCGAATTCCAGAAGCTTATACGTAAAATTTCCTAACACCTGCATCCTCCGGCCGCTTTTTCTGATTTGCATTTTAAGCCCCGCCAGTACTATCGGCGGGGCAATTTTATTGACTTTTTCGCCTCAGTGTGCTATAATGGAATTATAAGGTATAAGTATTGCCCTAAAAATTCATCGACAATCCGTCTAGAGATTATCTGAAGTTATAGGGCGAAGAAAGGAAAACATGACCGAAGCCAAGAAAAACGAAGGCTTGAAGATCCGTATCCGCCTCAAGGCGTACGACCACCGCGTGATTGACCAGAGCGCGAAACAAATCGTCGACACCGCGATTCGCACTGGTGCGACCGTTTCTGGTCCAGTGCCGTTACCAACTAAGCGCAGTACTTTCACTGTCGTGAAATCGCCACACGTCTACAAGACTGGCGGTGAGGCTTTTGAAATGAAGGTTCACAAGCGCTTGATTGATGTCTCGAACGCTACGCCAAAGACGATTGATTCTCTGCAGAATCTCTCGCTCCCAGCCGGCGTCGATGCCGAGATTAAGATGCTTTAAGAGAAGCTTGATAGAAAATCCACTCCTAAGGGGTGGATTTTTGGGTCGCTAGCCCCATACAGCGCTTTCTGTGCTATAATCAGTGTATGACATTAGTAATGCGTCTGAAGAAACGCTTTTATTTCGTAGCTGCTGGTTATTTCCGTTTTTTTGCAAATTTTGCTCTCCGGCGCTGGAAGCCACGCGTGATTGCAATTACCGGTTCCGCTGGTAAGACGACCATGCTCCATCTCGTCGAATTTGAGCTTGGCGACAGGGCGCATTATTCCCACGATGCGAATTCTGCATTCGGTATTGCTTTTGACCTTCTGGGGATGGACGGTGTGCGCGGTTCGAAGTTGCGCTGGCTGAAGTTAATTTTCCAGGCGCCTTTGCGTGCCTTACATTATAAGCGCAGTGGTGAGTTTTATATTGTTGAGATCGACGGCGAGCGCCCGCGCGAGACCGAGTTTCTTGCCAGCTGGCTAAAGCCGGAAGTTACGCTCTGGGTGTCTCTCGGCTTATCGCACGCAGTGCAGTTTGAGCAAGAAGTTAAGGAGGGCAAATTCCCAAATCTCGAAGAAGCGATTGCGCATGAATTCGCTACTTTGCCACAGAATACGACGGGGCGCGTTTATATCGACGCCGATAACGAGTTAATGCGTCGTTCGACCGAGGGGATCAAGGCTGAAGTTATTGCCGTAAGCCGAGATTCGCTGAAACGTTACAATGTCTACCCAATGCGCACTGATTTTGTCTTTGAAACGGCTTCATTTCACTTCGCTCAACCTCAGCCGAGAGATATTGCAGTTCAGCTACTCATGCTTGAGGGTCTAGTTGAGTATCTAAAAATTCCGCTGAAGACTGATTTTTCGACTATGCCGGTTCCGCCTGGGCGTAGTAGTTATTTTGCCGGAAAGAATGGCCTGAAGATTATTGATAGTAGCTATAATGCTCACATTATTAGCATGGCTAGCATGCTTGAGATGGTGGGGAGTCTTCACGCTGGGCATAAGTGGCTCGTGATTGGCGATATCGTCGACCAAGGCTCGCTTGAGCAGGAAGAGCATCGTAAACTGGCCGACCTGATTGCGGACGCGAACCCAGAAATGGTGATTTTAGTCGGCCGACGGACGAAAGAGTACACTGCGCCGCGGCTACGTGAGCTTGGTGTTGAGACTCGGACGACACTTGACCCGCATAAGGCTCTGAAGTTTATCGAAGAGAATACTAGCGGTGATGAAACTTTGATCTTCAAGGGCAGTCAGTATCTTGAATGGATTATCGAACAACTGCTGGAAAACCCCGAAGATGCCGCAAAACTCCCACGCCGTGAACCCGCCGCCGTGAAGCGTCGTGCGAAATGGGGGCTGAACTAAATGGCGAAGACGAAATTATATATTATCCATGGTTGGACTTATACTGTCGCTCCTTGGGAAAAAACGCTTGAATTATTGGAAAAAAAGAACGTTGACGTCGAAATGTTGCACGTGCCGGGCTTGACGACTTCTTCTAAAAAGGTTTGGACGATTGAAGAGTATGTCAAGTGGGCTGACCGCAATATCCCAGATGGTGCGATTGCCTTGGGGCATAGTAATGGTGGGAGGATTTTATTGAATTTGTGTAGTGCGAATCCGGAGAAGCTGAAGCAGCTGATTCTACTTGATGCCGCTGGAGTGTATGAAACGTCGTCGAAGCGCGACGTTGCCCGCAGCCTGTCGAAAAAGCTGAGTTTTTTGAAAAAAGTTCCAGGCTTGACGAAAGTCTGGCATAAGCTGACTGGCGCGACCGATTACGCTAAGGCTCCACAGAACATGAAAGAGACCTTGGCAAATATGCTGGAATCAGACAAGAAACTTGATTTAACGAAAGTGACTACGCCAACCTCGATTCTTTGGGGTGAGGCTGATGCCGTGACTCCTCCGCGCCAAGCCGAAGTCATGCATGAAAAAATTCCTAACAATGACCTCGAAATATACCCTGACTGGACGCACGCACCATATATTTCCCATCCAGCAGAGCTTGCAAAGGCAATCCTGAAAGTATTAGGGCATCCGCCGGAAGTTAAGCCGGTCGTAGAGGAAACTGTATCTGATACGACTAAGGTTTCGGCGGCGCTTGCGATTAAACGTGCTGAGAAACCGACTTTGAAAGCGAGCAGTGAAACGAATGGCGTAGCTCCTGATGTACCGACTAAGTTAACCTTGCGTAAGGAAGGTAGCCCAACTGAAGGCATGGTCGTGAGCGACGACGAGGGCGCGGCGGTTAAGTACGAAGCGAAGGTTACGCGAACCCCGAAAAAAATCACCGACACCGCTAAAGTCTCGGCCTCCGCTGGTTTTCGCAAGGCTCTTAGTCGTAAAAAGACTCCTGATACCGACGCCGCGCTCAGTTCAGCTTCGGCCAGCCTAAAAAAAGGCAACGGCGCAAAGAATGTGGACGACGCAAAAACCCGATCGGCCGCTCTTGCCATCAAAAAAAGTGGCGCGAAGGAGGCGAAAGAGGAAGATCTGAATAGTATTGTACCTGAAGAAGTTTCATTTGTTGAACTCGAACCGGTTGTGCCGGTTGGTATGATTTCTAGCGCCGATGTCCTAGAGAGCAAGGGTAGACATAGGTCAAAGACGGCAGGGAAGAAATCGAAGTCTACGAAGAAAGGCAAATCATGATTTTTCTAGGTCAGGCCTCGAATTATCGCCCTAGTAAGGCCTTGGGGCATCTTTTTGCCTGGGGTAGCAAGAAGGACTCTTTAGAGTTGAAACGCAAGCTCGCCGAGAGGTATGGCGCGAAAGTTGATGATGTATACCTGTATCATACCGGGCGTTCAGCGCTTGCAGCCGGGATTCAAGCCGTCGCGCCTGAAGGTAGCGGAGTTGTAATCCCTGGATTAACCTGTATTGCGGTTGTCCGTGCGGTGCGCGCGGCTGGCTGTGTGCCGATTTTTGTCGATATTGACCCCGAAACGTTGCAGTATGACTGGGACGCTCTTGACAAAACGCTAAAGGTTTGCTATAATGTAAGTGTAATAGTAGCGCAAAATACCCTTGGGCTACCGCTTGACATGGAGAAGCTCGAAAAAGTCGCTCATCAGCACGATTTGAAGATTGTTGAAGACTTAGCACACTCAGCTGGTCGATTTTATCCTGACGGCCGTGAGATTGGCACGGTTGGGGTCGCGAGCGCACTAAGTTTTGGTAAAGGGAAAGCGATCGATACGATGGCTGGCGGAGCCTTGGTATTGCGCGGCAGAGCGCGAGTAAAGCCAGTGCAGCCGACGCAGAAACCGTGTCGCGGTGATCGCTGGCGCGAAAGATGGTATCCAGCGCTGGGCGCGATTATGAGGGCGGGATATCATATTGGGCTAGGAAAGGTATTTACGGCGGTATTTTTGAAATTTAAATGGATTCAAAAATCAGCGGATGCGGAGTTGAGTCTTAACACTAGATTGACGCATTGGCAAGCGAAGTTGGCGGGCAGACAGTTGGAAAGTTTGCCAAGTACGCCATTGCGTGGATATGCCTTTGTCCAGAAGCGAGATGAATTATTGAAAATATTGAAGTCAAAGGGGTATTTTTTAGACGAAATCTGGTATGATACGCCGGTTTCACCGGCACGCTATGCTAAAGAAGCGGCTTTCCCGGAGAGCGAATGTCCAAATACCGTGAAAGTTGCGGCTGAAATCATTAACTATCCGAGCTGGTATAGCGCCGAGCAACTTACTCCAGTGAAAGAAATCATCCATAAATGGCAAAAAGGGGCGCATGAGTAATATGGGGAAGGCAGAGCAAGGGGTACGTCCAGAGCGGGCAGCGCTGGAAGAAAAATGGCAGCAGATTCAGGCGCGTTTTTCGGAGGCGAATTTCTTGCAGTCGCCAGCTTGGCAGAAGATGAATGAACTGGTGGGACACAAAGTGATTATTGATGCTAACGACGATACTTGGTGCCTGATGATCGTGAAGGATGCGAAGCGCGGACGCTATCTCGAAGTCCCGGGTGGACCGCTCGTAGATTGGGGGGATGAGGAGCAAGTTAGGCGGGTTTTCAGGCGGATTCGTGAGACTGCCAGACTAGAAAAATGTGTTTTCGTGCGGCTTCGACCACAACTCGAGCGGAATGCGGAAAATAAAGCGCGTCTGGAGGCATTAGGAGCGAGGAAAGCCCCGATGCACCTACATGCTGAACATACGGTCATCATTGACTTGACGCAGAGTGAAGAGCAGTTGTTGAAGAATATGCGCAAGCAGACTCGGTATGAGGTTAGGCGTGCTGAGAAACTAGGGATTAGGGTCGAATGGGGAAATAGCGAGGAGCTGTTTCGCGAATTTCATGCCGTGCAAGCGGAGACCGCAGCGCGGCAAAAGTTTGTTCCGCCTGATCTGAAAACGCTGTTGGCCGAGCGCGAAGCCTTTGGTGGGAACGCGCGGATCTATGTCGCGCGTACGGCGGAGAGCGAAGCGGTGGCATATGGGCTTGTATTGATTGATGGAATAGAGGCGGAGTATTTCGAGGCCGCTTCGACGGAGCTGAACCGTAAAATTCCGGGGGCGTATGCTTTACAGTGGCAAGTGATGCGTGATTTGAAGGCACTAGATGTTAGGCGGTATAATTTGTGGGGCATTGCGCCGCTAAAAGTTACCGGGGGTAAAGGGCAGCATGTCGTTGCAGATTCGAGGCACCGTTACGCCGGTGTTACGACTTTCAAGACCGGCTTCGGCGGTGAGGCCATAGAATATGTCCCAGCGCAGGATATTATAATTAAGCGAATGAGGTATGGTGTGAATTGGCTAATTGAAACGGCGCGTAAGAAGAAAAGGCATTTGTAATGATGTTCATTTGTTCGATTGGTTTTTTGAGGAACTAACCCGATTGGGGCTGAGCTAAGGGCGATTCTTTAGATGAGCCCGGCTCACCCCGTTCCGAAAAAAGCCAATCGAACAAATGGGTATTATATAAAAAGGAGTTTTATGAAGATCATCGACGCTAAAAATCGTGAAAAATGGGATCAATTTGTCACTAGTCATCCAGAGGCGAATTTTCTACAATCATGGGATTTTTATGAGTTTCATCAAAGCCGTGGGAATGAGATCGTACGCCGCGTTGCCCTAGACGATAATGGCGAGATCGTTGCCGCATACGCCGGTGTCGTCGAGGATGCGAAACGTGGCCGACACCTCGCGGTGGCGGGCGGACCGATTTTGAATTGGGGCCAGCTGGAGCTGGTGGAGGCGATTTTCCGGGATATAGCCGAACAAGGCAAAACGCATAAATGCGTTTTTGTACGGGTCCGCCCGCAGCTCGAGCGCAGCGATGATAGTCTGGAGCTGATGCGGAGGCTCGGTGCGAAGCCGGCGCCAATGTATTTGTCGGTTGAGTTCGCTGGAGTGCTGAATCTCGAAAAGGATGAGGACGAGATTTTGAAAGGCATGCGCCAGAGGTTGCGACGCGCACTGCGTAAAGGCGCAAAAAACGGTATCGAAATCGAAAAGAGTACCGACCCGCAGGATATTCACGAGTTTTATGAAATCCAGAAGCAGACCGCCGGTCGGCATGGTTTTGTTGCCTTTTCTGAGGACTTTTTTACAAAGCAATTCTCGGCTTTTGCGAAGCATGGCGAGGCAGTGCTGTATTCCGCGAAATACCAAGGTGAAACTTTGGCGCAAAACCTTATGATTTTTTATGGCAATGAGGCCTCATATCACTATGGCGTCAGCTCAGAACTCGGAACGAAACTATCTGGAGCACCACTGTTACATATGGAAGCGATGCGCGATGCACGTGAGCGGGGAATTGGACGATATAATTTTTGGGGAATTGTCGGTGAAGATGAAACGTGGCATCGCTTCTACGGGGTTTCGCAGTTTAAGCGCGGCTTTGGTGTCGAAGAGTTTAAATATGTTCCGGCTCATGATATTGTGCTAAAGCCGGGACGATATGCGGTAACGAAGCTTATTGAAGGTGCGCGCAAAAAAGTCCGGCACGTTTAATATGAAGCCCTCGAACGCAATAGATGCGACGAGGGCTCTATGATGAAAGATCGGCACCGAACCGGGCAACCTAGAGTCAGCGGAGGGGGAAACCGTTCCAACGATTGTTGTTGTTTGACGGATAGACTTCACTTGGATTAACGCCTAAGTTGTAAGCGTTGGTAGTAGATTTAGCGGTACGAGACCATCCGTAAAGATTGTTGCCGGCGTTGTAGACCGCGCCACTATTAGTATTGACGTTCCCGCTACGGACAAAAGCCAAGCCAGGCAAACTTTCTAAAAAGAAATCACTTTCTTCGGTCCAGCCTTAGCAGAACCTAATTTTCTTGTCTCCTTTTGTCGTTCTTAGACTCTTGGAGCGTGATTTCACGATCTTTCAGGCGGAACCTTGAGCGGTCGGAGCTTGACCTCTATCACCGCTCGCCGTTCCCATGAGCCTAAAACTCACTATTTCATTTTAGCATAAGCTGCTTGCTACAAATCAATGCTCTCACCGCTACTTAGTGGCGCAAATTCACCACCAGCTTCCTCGCAAGCGCGCCTTAGCCAATTACTATAAACCCCATTCCCAAACTCCGAGAGCAGGGCATTATGTACCGGTAATACGATTTTTGGTCGCACGGCTTCAATATACGCCATACTCTCGTTTACCTTGCACCATGGCGCCGCGCTCGGTACCAAGAGAACTTCTGGACTGTCTATATCCTCCGGCATATCAAACGAATCACCCGGATTCACAATCATCTCGTCGATGACGACGCCGATATTGTCGCAAGGCACTTCGCCATCAATAATTTCACCGTGATCCTTCCCGAAAAATCTTAGCTCAAACCCACCAAGGCTAACACTGTCACCTGCTTTTACGGCTGTCGCCTGGTCAAATTCCTCCACAGCATCCGCCACTGTCAGGATTTGCGCTTCTGGATTGCGGGCTATAAGCGCACTAACTCTTTCGGGCTGCAAATGATCGCCGTGCCCATGTGTTACGATAATTGCCACGACATTGTCCAGTTCTGGTAAAAGTGTGGTAAATTCTACCGGGTCGCAGACAACTCTCCGACCCTCTTTTTCGACAACAATGCATGAATGGTCAAACTTAGTTAACTTCATCTTCCTCCTTTTCCCCTATTATAGCATGTCTTGATGTGTGGTTTTCTGCCATAAAATAATATTTATGCTATACTAGAGTAAAATTTAGGAGGAATTATGGCGCATATTAAGCGTAAGTATATTGATAGCCATTGGCTAGTATTCATTTTTCAAGGAGCAATTGCCTTATTATTTGGCTGTTTGACCCTTTTCACGTCCGATTCGACCTCGGCTGGACTTGTGCCGGTTATCGGAATTTTCCTCCTCGCGCTCGCTATTGTCGAGTTTGCTAATTCAATTTATCGCAGTTACAATCGCCAGGGATGGGCAGTCTCGACCGCAGTAGCGGTTTTTGACGCTCTATTTGGCGTCTTATTACTTTTTATGATCAATGAGGGTATGACTTGGCACCTCGTATTAATCGCGGCTTATACGTTACTCAGGGGCATTTTTGAGCTTGTAATTGGCTTCCGTACTACGGTTGACCCCACCGACCGCTTTATTTGGTGTCTCTGTGGCCTCTGTGGCCTTCTATTTGGCATCGTAATTTTCAACTCGGGTCATCTAGCTAATGTCGATTTTGTGCGCTTTTTCGGGGCTTATATGATGATTCTCGGAGTATCTAGCTTGATTTATAGCATTCATAACCGTGAACAACAGCGCGAAGACCGCATAGCTCGCTCTGAAGCGGCTCATAAGGCTAAAGTTTCTCAAAAATCCAAAAACTCCAAAAAATAGGTCGGTACGGCAGTTATTTCTGAAAATATGTTATAATGAGGTTTCAAGGAGATACTTTTTACTATGAAATACCGTAAACCTACTAAAGCAATTATCACCGATGCGGGATGCGCGAGTCGATTCTTGCCGATTACTAAGACCGTTCCGAAAGCCATGCTGCCAATTGGTGCGAAGCCAATTATGCAGCTCGTCGTCGAAGAGTGTGCGAATGCTGGTATTGAAGAGATTATTATTGTCGCGACCGCCGAGGGAAAACCGATTTACGAAGATTACTTCTACAATGCCGCAACGAAGATCAAGAAACAGCTTGCGTCGCAAGGTAAGGATGATCGCTATGCGCCAATCGCTAACTTGATGGAGCTGCCAAAGATTGTTGTTATCGAACAAGATCCGTCTTATCCATATGGGAACGGTTCACCGATTGCTAGCGCGCGCAAGTTTATTGACGATGATGAGGCCTTCGTTGCTTTGTATTCGGACGATGTCGTTTTTGGTACATCGGATGTGAAGACCCTGATTGAGGCCTATGAACGCAATCCTGAAGCTAAAGCGGTCATTATCGCCCAAAAAATGCCAACCGAAGTATTGAATAAATATGGTATTATTCGCCTCGCCGATGAGGAGAGGATGACGCTACATAATATCGTCGAGAAGCCAAAAATTGAAGAGGCGCCGTCGAATCTCACTAGTTACGGGCGCTATTTGTTGACCCCGGAGGTATTCAAATATCTCGACCCGCGCAACACCGGGCTCGACAATGAACTTTGGACGGTCGATGCGATCACGCGTCTGGTTGAAGATGGTGACGTAATTGTTGAGAAGACTCGTGGTAAGTGGCTCACGACCGGCGATCCGAAGAATTACTTCATGACTTTGTTGCAATATACCATGGACCATGAAGATTATGCTGACGACGTCAAACGTATGATTAACGAGCAATATTAAGAGTTACAATAGGAGGTAAAATGAACGTAGCGGAATGGATTCTAGTAGTATTATTATCGGTAACTTTGTTAATTTTCTTGATATCCGCCATTGTGTTGATTATCAAGCTGATTTTCTTGGCCGAAGAAGCGAAAAAAATCGTCCAAACTGGTCAGGGAATCGCAGCCAAAGCCGATGACATTATTGATAATGTTAAAGGTATGACCTCGGTTGGCGGGATTGTAAAAACTTTTGCAAACCGCGTCATGGAAAATCAAGAGCGTAGATATGCCGAGGAAGACGCTGCGCGGGCTGCCGCGGCTGAGGAAATGGCAAAAGAGGCTGCTGCTGCTGAAAAAGAAGCTCGTGCTGCCGTTCGCGCTGGTGCTAAGGTCAAGGCTGCTGCCAGCAAGGTAAAAAGTGCTGCCAGTAGCGCCGCGAAAGCTGCGAAGAAATAATAACTGGTCGGTAATCAGGCAGTAAAAAGAGCTCAGCAGCTACGCTGGGCTCTTTTAAAGAACTTACTTTTTCAATTTTGTCTCTTCGCAGACTATAGCAAACGTCGGCATCGGCATTGGCATTGGCACTATAACCTCGAAATCCCAGCCTAAGTATGCTGCTACTTGTAAGCAGAAATTAAAACTTGCATCCGACGCCGAGTGTCCTCGATAGAATTTTCGGCTCATTCGCCGTATTACTCTGGAATCTACGCGAAATCCATTTGACGCATCCATGGCATAGCAGAAAGACGACGTGACTACGATTGATTTATTGCAAACTCCATTCGCCAGATACATCAGGTCTTCTGGAGAAAAAGCAATCGGTTCGTCCCCCGGATGATTATGTACCATAACTCCGCCCGGATTCTGCAGGATTAAATGAAGGTCATCCTTGCTCACAGTCGTTATTGTCGGACAGTTGATCGTCGATTCGCAAATTTTCTGCTCATCTTTGGTAAAAAATGCGACGTATTCGACGCTCTCGTTGCGGAGATTCATCATGACTTCCGGAATAGTATCGCCATGGTTCGTAGTCACTGGCTCGCCCCATTCCTCCAAAATAAGCGCATGTCGTCGCTGCTGTTTGGTGTCTTGAATTTTGAATAGTTCAATTCTGAGCCGCACGAACATGGCAATAGCCATTAGTATAAATAATACTTTCATGGCTATTGAGTTTAGCGTAAAGGCTAAACTCAAATCGGCTATAAGAGTTCCTGCGTAAATACCGGCCGATAAATAATTGAAAAATTGACAGGTTGCATAAAATCTTGAGTTCTGCATTTTTATCCCCCTAAATTGTAAAAGTATTCTAGGACATAGCCTATCTTACTATTGTAGCATACATCACCAAAAAAGTCAAGTATAACACCTTAAGTGTTTTCTGTGCTATAATTGAACCATGACGGAGGTAACCAAAGATTCTGAACCGCTAAAGCCTAGTGATTTCGTTCATCTGCATAATCATACCCACTATTCTTTGCTCGATGGCCTGACGAAGATCCCGGAGCTTGTCGATTTTGTCAAGTCGCAAGGTATGGAAGGTGTCGCCGTGACCGATCACGGTACGATGAGCGGCCTCGTCGAGCTCTATAAGACCTGTAATGACGCTGGTATTAAGCCAGTGCTGGGGCTCGAAGCTTACGTTGCCGCACGCGGGCGCGAAGATCGCGACCCGGCTCACGACAAGCAGCGCTTCCATATCACTCTGCTTGCGATGAATAATGAAGGTTTTGAAAATCTTTGTCGCCTGATGACCGAAGCCGAAATTCATGGTAAATACTACAAGCCTCGTATCGACCACGAAATCATGGAGCAATATAGCGAGGGGATTATCTGTCTTAGCGGCTGCGCCGGGTCGGAAATTTCTGAGGCGATTCGTGCGCATGACGAGAAAAAGACCATGGAGCTTGTCGAATGGTACCACAAGATCTATGGTGACCGGTTCTATCTTGAGATGCAGGACCACGGTCATCCTGATTCACCGACGCACTGGGAAATCCAGAATGACATTAATGTTAAACTCCAAGAAATCTCCAAGCAGACCGGAATTCCACTTGTCGTGACTTGTGATGCACACTATCTGAATCATGAAGACCAAGACGCGCACGAAGTCCTGCTCTGTGTCGGTACGGCCGCTAATCTTTCGAGTACGAACCGTATGACGCTGAAGGACTTCGAGCTACATGTTATCCCGCCAACTGATATTATTGAGCGCTGGGGTAAGGATTTTCCCGAAGCGGTTCGCAATACTAGGCGCATTGCCGATCGTTGTAATGTTGATTTGCAGCTTGGGCGGATTCTGATTCCGAAGTTTCCGGTACCGGACGGCAGTAGCGAAAAAGAGTATTTGGATAAACTAGTCTTCCAGGGTCTAGTATATCGCTATGGCGGTAAAACCCTTGAAGAGGTCGAACAGATTAGCGTTCCAGAGTGTCGAAAAATTCTTGAAGAAATAGACCAGTCGGAGGCACGCCAAGAAGAGAAACTAAAAATTTTGCCGCGAATTGATTATGAGCTCAGTGTTGTCGACAAAATGGGATACAACGGCTACTTCTTGATTGTCCAGGATTTCATTAACTGGGGTAAGAGCCAGCGTATTGTTTATGGTCCAGGGCGCGGTAGTGCTGCTGGTAGTATTTTGGCCTACGCCCTGAGGATCACTGAGCTTGACCCATTGAAGTACGACTTGCTCTTCGAGCGTTTTTTGAACCCGGATCGTATTAGCATGCCGGATATTGATACCGACATCCAAGACACGCGCCGCGACGAAGTGATTCAATACTGTACTGATAAGTATGGAGAAGGCAGAGTTGGCAATATCGTGACCTTCGGTAAAATGATGGGGAAGATGGCGGTGCGCGATGTTGCTCGTGTTATGGAAGTTCCGTACGCCGAAGCTGACCATCTTGCGAAACTCGTGCCTGATCCAGAGCAGGGACACCACGTGCCGATTGGCCGTGCGATTAAAGAAGTGCCGGACTTGGCACGCGAGTATCAGAGTAATCCGATTTCGCATGAGGTCTTGGATTTTGCCGAGCGCCTGGAAGGTACGATCCGTAGCCACGGCGTACACGCCTGTGGTGTCGTGATTGCGCCGGATGATCTCGTGAAGTTCTTGCCAATGGAAGTTAGCGCGAAGGGGCCACTCACGACGCAGTATCCTGGCCCGCAGATTGAGGAGCTGGGGCTACTCAAGATGGACTTCTTGGGATTGAGCAACCTTAGCGTAATCAATAATGCGCTACGGATGATCCGCAAAGTTTATCATGAAGATATTGATATGTACGGGTTGCCGCTGGATGACGAGAAGACCTATGAGCTATTGCAACGCGCTGAGACGACGGGCGTCTTCCAGCTGGAATCTGCCGGCATGAAGCGCTACTTGCGCGACCTTAAGGCCAACCGTTTTGAGGATATCATCGCTATGGTCGCCCTGTATCGTCCAGGGCCAATGCAGTTTATTGATAGCTTCATTCGCCGTAAGCATGGCAAAGAGCCGATCACTTATTTGCATCCGGGCCTAGAAAACTCTTTGAAAGACACTTACGGCATCATGATTTACCAGGAGCAGTTCATGCAGATCTCGCGTGAATGGTGTGGCTTTACTGGCGGTCAGGCTGACACCTTGAGGAAAGCGGTCGGCAAGAAGAAAGTCGACCTCATGAATAAGGTAAAGCCCGAGTTCATCCAAGGCGCAATCAAGGTCGGCGGCGCGACTGAGGAAATTGCTGAGCAGTTCTGGACCGAGCTGCTTGACTTCGCGAACTACTGCTTCAACAAATCCCACGCTGCGTGTTATGGTCTAGTGGCGTACTGGACCGCGTATCTGAAAGCGCATTATCCGGACGCTTTTATGGCTGCGCTCATGACGGCGGATATGCGTTCGACAGATCGTCTCGCGATTGAGATTACGGAGTGTAAGCGCATGGGTATTCCGGTGCTCGGGCCGGATATCAATGAATCGTATGGCGATTTCGGTATTGTCGGTACGGAAGGGAAGATTCGTTTCGGCCTGAGCGGTATTAAGAATATGGGCAAAGCGCTAGTCGAGGAGTTTGTCATTCCCGAGCGCGACAAGAATGGTCCTTTTACTAGCGTTTGCGACTTCGCCTCTCGAGTCAGTTCGACGAAATTTAATAAAAAGTCTTGGGAAGCCGCGATTAAGACTGGGGCGTTTGACGGCTTTGGTGATCGGAGCGATTTGTTATTCAACCTGGAAAACGTCCAAGCGTACGGCGCGAAGCGCCAAAAGGATGCCGCTAGTGGCCAGACTGATTTATTCGGTGCGCTCGGCGATGCTGGAGCTGTGCCAGAGCCAGAGATTAAACCTGCGCCGAGCAAATACCCCGAAAAAGAGCAGCTACTTTGGGAGCGTGATCTCATGGGGCTGTATATTTCGAGTCATCCACTAGATCGTTACGAGACGTATTTCGAGGAACAGACGCATGGTTATGACTTAGTGACGGCCGAGAATGACGGTAAGCAATTGGTCATCGGCGGCATTATTAGCGCGGTACGCACGATTTTGACTAAGAGCGGTACGCGCATGGCGTTCGTCAAACTTGAGAATAAAATCGCTGAGCAAGAAGTCATCATTTTCCCGAACTTGTATGAGGAGGTTGGAGCGAAACTCGAGCAAGATAATGTCGTGAAGATTTCTGGGCGTGTGAACGCCAAGGATAAAGACGGTAACGTTACGAACGAGGTGAAGATTATTGCTGATACGGTCGAGATTGTGCCGGATACCGTACTCGAAACGTACCAGTCGACTGGGCAGAAGTTGCCAGTGCCGAAGGAGGCCGCTCCGCGCCCAGCGAGGCGCAGTCGCGCCAGTAATGTTGGCAGCGGTGGCGGTGGTGGATACCGGCGCAGCGGCGGGGTGGTAGCTGCTGGAGGCAATGGAGGAGATGGTATGCAGGCAAAGGCCGAGGAAGAGGTGCATCGCGTCATTACTCCGCCGAAAGACACGCGTGGCGAGAAGTTGTATGTGCTAATTCAGGACGCCGAGAACGTCGAGGTACTGAGCGAAGTTAGAAGGCTTTGCGAACTTAATCCAGGCGTTCAAGAAATTATCATGGTATTGAAGGATGAGAAAGGGAAACGCCCGCTCAAGTTGCCGTTCAAGGTTGACGTTAGTGATGAGCTGACGAAGCCGTTGGCGGAGTTGCTGGGCGATGGCTGCGTGAAGGTACAGTAGATGGGTGTGGTTCTGAGCGAAGAGAATGCTTGCATTTTCTTCCGAAATGACGCCCGGTAGCAAGTTTTGTGTTAAAGTACTTGACTTTTTCGCCAAAGTATGCTACAATGAAAGCATAAGACGAAACTATATGTTTGCGCCACAGGTTTTTCATGTACTTAAGGCGTAAATAAGGGCCTTAAGTATTTTACGAATTTGTGGTGCTAGATTCTAGAAATGGAGGGGTTTTATGTTTAAGGAATACGAGGTTACCGTTGATCTTGATAATGACGCGTGTCCATTTGTCATCACTAATATCCCAGTATGTTTAAGATATTATGATGACCGACTGACGGAAGATGAAATTAAGGGCAAACCTTTACGTATCTTAAAGGCCGACCAGGAATTTTGGAATAATTTAGGGTCTGGATGGCTGGATGCACAAATTAGCCCAGAAATCATTAAAGCATTGCGAGGAGAAGAGAGCAACTGGAAGCTTGTGCGTTGCATCTTCCGCAAAAAAGTAGCGCAGTTATGGCTAGTTAATCCTAAAACATATCGTCGGGATGGCTATATTTTAGCTGAAGACTATGCCGATGAACTCAATACGGGCCGTACAATTGCTTATATAGAGCCAAAATACGGCACTGCTAATTGGAGTGTCGGGGTTACGCGCAAGACAAAAGTCTATCGTTCATACGATATTCGACTCACCAGTAGCTGTCTCGTTTTTTCCGAGCAGGATAATAAGGGTTACTATCGCTGTAGTGAATTAGATTTCAATGACAATAATACTGACGGACGCTACCTCATGAAGGTCAAAGAAAATTATTTTTAGCACCACAAAAATCCCGCTCGCCTACGCGAACGGGATTTTTGTCTTTAGAAAACCCTCGGCTTAGCCGAGGGTTCAGTTAGGTTATACATTTAAGTATCTGACATACTACTCT
>CANBEI010000016.1 GCA_947367565.1 uncultured Candidatus Saccharibacteria bacterium
AAGTACACGCTTGCGCAGAGCGGCTTTGAGCTCGATCTCGGTAATCGCTTCTTCGCCCTGGTTGAAGAATTTTTCCATCAGCGCTTCGTCGGCCTGGACGGCTTCCTCGACGAGCATACTACGAGCATTCTTGGCCTTTTCGAGCATGTCAGCCGGGATGTCTCCGACCGTCAGCTCATGATCAGCATAATCCTTATAAGTATAAGCTTTCATGTCGATCAAATCGACGACGCCGCAAATATCTTTCTCGAAGCCAATTGGCAAATGAATTGCGACGGCGTTCTTAGATAAACGCTTATGGATACTATCAAGAGATTTATAGAAGTCGCCACCGATTTGGTTAATCTTATTGACGAAACAAATCCTTGGTACGCCATATTTAGTTGCCTGGCGCCAAACCGTTTCAGACTGAGCCTCAACACCCATCTTACCGTCGAAGACCACAACGGCACCGTCGAGTACGCGCAAGCTACGTTCGACTTCGGCGGTAAAGTCGATGTGTCCCGGGGTATCAATGATGTTAATCTTGTGGCCCTTCCAATAGGTTGTGACGGCGGCAGAAGTAATCGTAATACCGCGTTCCTTTTCCTGCTCCATCCAGTCGGTCGTAGCGCCACCATCATCACCCTTAACAAGGCTGATTTTGTGCTTCAAACCGGTGCGATACAAAATCGCTTCGGAAGTAGTGGTTTTACCCGCGTCGATATGGGCGATAATCCCAATATTGCGGAATTTTGATAGGTCTTTGATTTCACTTGCCATACGGTATTTTCCCTTTTATTATTTATTCTCCCAAGAACTACACTACTGCCGTGTAGCTTGTAGACATTAAAAATAGACTTTTCTACATTTTAACATAAAATTTAATTTTCTGGTAGAGGTTTTGTACTTAACGCCGCCGATTGTCGGCCATGCGGCTCGCGACGATAAGCACTAGGATGATCACGGCTGCAACCCCACCCCAGAGCCAAATTTTGCCGCTAGATTTGTTAGAGCTAGTATCGTCTGTTGTGCTCGACTTTTCTTTCTCTTCTCCTTTGGGCGCGAGGTAGTCTTCGCGTTCTGCGTCTTCGTAATCAAATAGATATTTACCAGCGGTTGGATTTTTGATTCGGATATGTGTATTATCGATTTGTTCATATTCAACTTGTTTGGTATTACCGTCGGCATCGACGACATAAACGGCGCGCAGCTTTTTCCCGCTTGGAATCGTAATTGTTGCGGTTTCTGGGGTTTTGTCTAATATATTACCGTCTGCATCGGTGAACTTAATTTCATATAATTCACTGTTACTACCGAATTGCTCTTCAAGTTTGTTACTGAGTTCCAGCTTATTAGTATCGGTTTTGCTGCCACTCGGTAGCCCACTAGTTTCGACTTGGATTGGACGACTGTTATTCTGAGAATTATTGGTATTATTGGAGCTGCTGTTTTGGCTGCCGCTATTGCTATTGTTGCTATTGCCGCCTGGTCGACTAGTCTCTCCACTATTGGTTCCGTCCGAAACATCGCCACTATTCGTGCTGTCGTTTGGTTTGTTGTCGGGCTGTTCCGTAGGCTTTTCTTGAATCCAGCTTACTTTGGCAGTAGTAGCCGCAGTATTCCCAGCTTCGTCGCGGTATTCGAAGGTGAACTCACCATTACGATCGAATTCGTACTCTATCGATCCACCATTATTTGTAACAACGAAATCTTGGTCGTCGGGGTCGCTGTTCATAAGCCTGGCGGTTACTTTACCGGTGGTTGGATTTAGCGTGCTGTATTCAATGATTCCAACTGGCGCAATTTTGTCAATCCAATCGACGCTAGCAACTGCTGTGCCTTTGTTACCAGCTTGGTCGACGTATTCGAAAATGTGTCGGCCGTTATCCATGAATAGATGCGTAAACGGATTTAAGCTATCGGTATCTTCACTGGTACTTCCCATGCCCCAGTCCGAACCTTGTTCGCCATGATTGGTAATTGTAACTTCGACGCCTTCATCAAAGACCAGTTCAGCATGAACGCTCTGATTGGTCTTCTTGCGGCTATTTCCATCGCTGCAATCATATTCAACTCCTTCAGCGTCGGTGCAAGTATATATAATGCGTCCAATTGGCGCGTCATAGGTAATCCAGTCTACTTTGGCGATAACTTCAGCATCGTTATTCGGATTGCCTTTTTCGTGAAATTTGAAGATGTGTTCGCCATTTGCGGTGAAGACATGAGTGTCGCCGCCTTCGCTAGTGATTTCAATGTCCATGCTCGGGTTAACTAATCTTGCCACAACTGCGCCGCTAATAGGCTCGGTCGTACTATAGGCGACGCCAGCAGTCGGGCGAGGATTAGAAACGATATCCTCGTAAAAGTTGAACATGCGGGCAGTAATGAAGCTGAGATTGCTGGCGGATCCAGTGCGAGTCCCAACGACTTTGAGATATTTAACGTCTTCGACTGGTTCATAGATAAAATCACCGTTTTCATCCGTATGGCCGAATTCAAAAGTGCGGGCTTCGGTATTATTAGTATTTGGCCACGGGCTTTGGCAGGGGACGGTGACGCCTTCGCAGTTACTGGAGATTTTTCCTACTAGTTTAAAGCTGTCGGCAGCTCCGTCTTCACTGGTGCTAGCGTATAAATCGGCTTCGAGGATACGACCGTTCGTACCATTTTGGAAGTATTCAAGCGCAGAAAGGTCAACGCGGTGGTCGAATTTGAATGTAATCCACTTGGCAGTGTCACTGCCGTTCCAGGCAGAGTGCCAAAAGCTATTCATATTGCCATCAATGGCATGGGTGGCGTGACCGTTGTTGCTAGTGGCTTGGCTGGATACACCAGCGATGCTGAGATGAGAAATCGGAATATAGTGGCGTTTTCCGCCGAGATCATCTGGATCGGTATGAAAAACGTAATCCACGGAAGCGTCGCTAGCGAGCTTAGTGCCGGTACGTCCGATACGCAGCTGAACGACTTTTTCGCCGCTTAAATCCGGAGATGCATCGCGATAAGAAATCCATTCGCCAGCCCGACGATTACCGTCTTCCTCAGTAACATAGCGCCAGTCCATGGTCGTATTAACACCGATGACGCGATTTTCGAGATCATTAGCATAAAGATTATTTGGAGCGTCCTGTTCAGTAATATCTATAGTATAGATATTCTCAGCAATGCGCGGGACGCCCTGAATATGGACTTTGATGTCATTCTCAGCAGTGATGCTATTAATTTGCTCACTGCTTAATTTAATACTCTTCTCGCTAATCCATTGGTCACTCTGTTCGCCACTAGACCAGGTGTTGCCGCCGTCAAGGCTGTATTCCCAAGCGGCGCTACTGCTTTCATACTTTGCGCCAAGTTTCAGGTATTCGGCTTCATCACCATCAAAGGAAAATTTAGCTACTTCATTATCAATAATGCCGAGAAGGTAGTTCGCCATGAGACGAGTCACGCCAGCTTGGACATGGGCTGTATTTGGCGTGGCGGCAGCGGATTGTAGAGTACGGGTCTGCAGCATAGTAAGGGCAGAATTATACCCGGCTGAGGTGACTTTCGGGAAAATCATGCGGAGCAAATCGTACATTGGTAATGGATAGAGCTCCAGTGCGTCGGTAATCTCTTCAGCTAGATCAAGATAATCAGCTTCGCTCTTAGCATCATTTGCTAGATAATTGCGCACCAGCCCGAGCCAAGCATCGAGATTAATATCTTGCGTAGTAAGAGCTTGGCGATAAATCGTTTCCTGTTGTTCAAGGTCCTCGCTATAACTATTAGCTAGTAAAACTTGCTCCTGGGACTTTTCGTAGCTATCAAAGTCATTAAGCGCAGTCTGAGACATAACGATGTATGAACCTTGATAACGGCTAGCATAGCCGCCGCTTGACGCGCCCCAGTTGTTTAATTGGCGCACCTGATGATAAGTATGGGTGTTAGTATATCCAGTATAGTCGGTCTTCGTCCAACCGGAGACGTCGTTGGTGAGCGCCCAAACTGGCGTGCCATTGCGCACTTCATAATTCGCGTAAGCGACGTGTCCAGGCTGCCCAAAAGTCGTGCTAGGGATACCTTGAGAAGCGGTCATGTTTTGTCCGGTATTGGAAATCTGCCAGCAAACGCCGCCATGATACATAATCATCCAAAGATGTGGAGCATATTTCTCAAAACCGATTGAATAGCCGTCGCCATTGAGATGGTATTTGTCGATAAACTGTTGCTGATTTTCTTCGGCATAGTTACTGTCATACCAGTAGTGATTTCCGATGCTGACGTATGGAACGGGTGGATATGCATAAGCCGTAGGCCAGTTGCTGGGGTATTTAAGTTTCATGTAATCATTTAGCCAGGCGATTTCCTCGTCTCCGAGTTCGGTTGCCATAACATAACGCATTTCTTCGACTTCGAGGCTCTGGAAGATGGTTGTGGCAAGTTTATTCTCGAGATAGAGGCGTTTGTAGACTTCATAGCGGCGTATCGGATCGGAAACATTCGGACTATCAGGATTACCAGCCATTTCGCCCTTGTCTCGAATCCAGAAACGTACTTCGGTTGAATGAGTAAGTGAAAGCGTAATCATCATGCGTTCGTAAAGGTCGCCATAGCGATTACGTAAATCGTCACCGTGAGTATGATAAAGTCTGCTAAGCACACGTAAGGATTCGAGATAGCTACCACTGGGCTTGCCGCCAGTGGTATATCGGCGTAGAACATCTACATTATTATATAGCCATTCAAGGGTTTCGCGATTTTCGGCGCTTTCGCGTGCGAAAGCAGTAAGGGTGTAGCGACCAGCGTTTTTGATGAGATTGCGACGTAAGAGCGTGACTTCATATCCGGCATCGGCTTCTGGATTGTCGCCGGAAGTTTGGTAATAATTTTGGATTTTTTGGTCAAAATCATTGAGCTCCGGAACTAAGTATTGCTGATAATCTTGTTTGACGAGCTTAGCGTCAGCATAGACGGCGTGATCATTGCTATTGGACCCATTAGAATCGGCATAAAGTCGTAGGTATTTCGCACCTTTGATATCAACCTGCACGAATTGAGCGCTACTACTCACTCCCATGACTGAAGTGTCGACTGTTTCGGATTCTGACCAGGTAGTTTGGCTGTTGAGCGTCGTATCGGTCGTAGTATAGATATGGAATTTCACGCTGCCGGACGAATTGGCGGTCGTGTTAACGCCGAGAAAAGTGGTGAAATAGTCGTAATCTTGGTATTCACTTAAATCATAATAAACATTGGAGCTGGCATGTGCCCAAATCCCCTTGTCGAAAGTAACATTCATGCCGTCTTGTTTTAGGGTGATTTTACTGCCGGCACTGGTAGTATCCTTGAGGATATTTCCCCAGCCAGAGCGTGAGGACGGTAAGTAATCGAGGTCGGAAAGATAGACAAAGCGATCGGATTGGTCGGGTTCATCAAAGCTTACGACGAGATCTTGAGGGATAGTGCCATCCACGGCACCGACAAGAGCGGTCACTGGTCCAAGCAAAACAGTACAAACTAGGGCGAAACCCAAGATGAAATGGAAGATTCGACGGTGTTTTGTATTGCAACTCATGTTCCTACCTGCTTTTTAGGTATTATAACACGCTAGAGGAGTTTTAAGCAATAACTAGACAAGACTAGTTCTTTCTTGGCTAAGGATGTAAAGACGTTGTTTGGCGCGAGTCATGGCGACATAAAGCAGGCGTTTCTGGTCAGCTGATTCGGCGGTGCGAGTATCGCCGAAAAGCGGGAAGATGGTTGCATGGGGGTGGTGTGCGGCAACGACTTCGCGATCCACTTCTAGGAGAATAACAATTTCCGATTCAAGGCCCTTGGATTTATGCATAGTCATGCATCGGATTTGTTGTTCGAAATTAGTACCAGTCATGATATGCTCGCTCACAATGAGGACCTTTAGAGCTTGTCGTAAGGTCTCAAGATCTACATTTTCATAACTTGTGAAATTGTGGCGATGGAGCAGCATGATATCGGAGTGACGATGGCGCTTGATGAGTCTGACCAGCTGCTTTAGAAGTTTAGCGGCGCTAATTGAAATTTGTTTAATGGGGACTTTAGCGGCATGCGCTAAGGCGATCTGATATCGTCCGTCAGCATTACCGTCCTCTAGGATGTCAGTAGTATCGAAATGTATTTTAGTGGGATTGATGATGGTAATCTTGCCGCGTTTATGACTAAAAGCGCGGGCTGGCAGCGCCTCGTGGTTGTAATTATTCAGCATATAGTGGTTTGCGCGCTCGACAATTTTGCGTGCGCTACGATAATTGGTTGCGAGTGGGATATTAGTATTGTCTTCGGGAAAATAAGTTGAAAAATTTAGAAAGTAGTCAACGTCGGAACCGGCGAAACGATTGATGGCTTGCCAGTCGTCACCGACGGCAAAGAGCTTAGCATTCGGAGCAAGCTTACGAATGGCTGTTGTGAGGGCGAAGAAAAGATAGGAAAAATCTTGATATTCGTCAATCATAAGGTATTTTAGTCGGCGAATCTTTTGAAAAATAGCTGGATTTTTACTGTTATTGAGAACTTCTGTGGCGCGTGACATGAGGAGGTTGAAGTCAATGAGTGAAGATTGGAGTTGTGCTAGATATTCGGTATAAGCCCGATAAGAAACTTCGTGGTAGAAACGTAATGTCGGGTCTATGCTGGTTTCGCAGAACTTCTGGATTTCCGACGTGAGTTCGTTAAGCCCGGAACGACCGGGAAATTTTTGACCAGCACGGGTAACGAAGCCGCTGACAATGTTTAGTAATTCACGCTTCTCGTTAGGATTAACCTTATGCTCGTGGGTCTTAAGCGATTTTTCTAATGCTTCGCGGATAAGTTTATCATGTTCGGACTCGTTGATAATCTTCGGTTGTTCGCCAGCTTGTTTGACGATGTTGAGGGCATATTTGTGAAAGGTTGAAGCGACGTGCAGGACAGGCTCATCTACAAGACCGCGCCCATCGATTTGTATTTTTGCAATGCGTTCGTTAACTTCGGCGGCAGCGGTACGGTTAAACATGAAAATTGCGATTTCGTCGAGGGGGACGCGTTGCTTAGCAACGAGGTAAGCAACTTTGGCGACGATAACTCGAGTTTTACCGGAGCCGGCGCGGGCGGTAACGAGAGTATTTTCATGATCATCAATAGCAGCACGGACTTGATCTTCGTCTAGGGTATAGGGCTTACCATCTAGCGTAACATGTTCAGTGAACCACGTTCCAGCCTCGCTGATAGCATAATCGGTTTCACTTCTAGTGCCGTCTTGCGATACGCTGGACTTTAGCACTAACTCAGCTTGCTCCGCAAAATTTCCTGCACGCTGCTAGGATTGGCTTTGCCTTTGGACTCTTTCATGACTTGCCCGACCAAGAATCCAAGAACTTTTTCTTGCCCAGCCTTAAAATCTTCTTGCGCTTTCTGCGTCTCTGGTTTTGCTAAAACTGTATCAACAATCGCCTCCAAAGCCTCCGTATCATTTTCTTGAACTACGCCGAGTTCTTTGGCAATTGTCCGGGTATCTTTATAATGCATTTCGGGGTCGAAAAACTTCAGGAAGACTTCCTTCATGCCCGTGCTAGACAACTCATTCTTCTCATTCATCTCTACAAGTGCCAACAACTGCTCTTTGGTCGGTAACTCGTCGTTCAACAAGCTAGTATTCTCCTCGGCGAGCAACACAGAGCTAAACAGATTCGCGATCTTTTTCACTGCGGCATTATTGCTTGTCAGCTCAGCCAACTTGCTCATTAACTGAGGATAGTCAAGTAATACTTCGACTAAATCTGCGCCCAGCACATCATGAAATTTACTACGATACCAGCTTGGCATCTTCGGTAGCTTCTGTTTTTCTGCTTCAACTTCTTCACTACTGAGTCTAATCGGCGCCAAATCTGGCTCGGGCATATAGCGGTAGTCGGCGGCGACTTCTTTACTACGTTGTCCGGTCGTTTCGCCAGTAGCGTCGCTCCAACCGCGAGTTTCTTGGATGACTTTTTCACCTTTTTCTAGTAACTTACTCTGGCGCTTGACTTCGTATTCGACCGCGCGTTCGACGCTGCGAAAACTATTAAGATTTTTTACCTCGGTTCGAGTGCCGAGTTCGTTACTTCCCTCTTCGGCGATACTAATATTAACATCAAATCGCATATTGCCATTATACAAATCACCATAAGTCACGCCGGCATAGGTCATCAGACGCCAAAGCTCTTTCGTGTAATCACGCGCTTCACTAGCACTATGAATATCGGGCATGGAAACAATCTCAACTAGTGGTGTTCCAGCACGGTTCAGATCGACTAGCGAATAGCCGCTTTCGTGGCTCAATTTCCCAGCATCTTCTTCTAGGTGGGCGTGTTCAATCCTTACCTTATTGCCATTTGGCAGCTCAACATAGCCCTCGCCGATAATCGGATGAAACATCTGAGTAATCTGATAGCCTTTTGGCAAATCAGGATAGTAATAATGTTTGCGATCAAATCTCGATTCAAGATTAATCGCAGAGTTCAATGCCAGTCCTGCACGCACTGCATACTTGACCGCCTCTTGATTTAATCTCGGCAGCATGCCGGGCAGACCATAATCGACCGGTGAAACGCAGCTATTTGGCTCCTTTAGCCTGGCGTCATTGTCAACCTCAGAAAACAGCTTCGTTTTCGTACAGAGCTGTACATGACATTCAATACCGATAGTAGGAATATATTTTGTCATTTTAGATTGCTCCTAGATCTTTTAAGGCCTGGCGAAAAGCAGCGAGCGCGCGACTAGCTTGCGCATACTCAGTTTCAAATCCAGGCTCGTGCGCGATTTGATTGCGCAGCTTGTGTGCTGACCAGACAGCGTTTGGTTTTTCAAATTTATCGGTTACGCGCTTCAATCTCTCCCCCATGGTCTTACCGGGTAGACCCATTTCATTTAGCGCTTTGTCAAGTAACTTATCACCGTCAATCACGGCCATACTGTAAGTTCTCGGATCGTCTTTAACTAGACTATTTTCAACCTTTAGCCAACGTGTCTGATATTCTTCGACGTCAAAGGTATAGCTATGTTTACCGGTGAGCGTAATCGCAATCAGAGCAAGTAGCCCAACTGCAACGATCGCAATCACTAAAAATATCAACGATGAGCTCATTTTACTTCCTCCAATACTTTTGCAAATTCAACCAGCGTGCGGTCGCTCCGCCTTGGCCCGACCAGCTGTAACCCTAGATCTAAGCCGCTTTTCGTCTTTCCCGCTGGTACGGTAAGCCCTGGTACGCCAGCGAGATTGAGCGGTACACTCATGACATCTTCGAGGTACATGGCAACCGGATCATTGATCTTTTCGCCGAGCTTAAAGGCCGGGTTTGGTGCGACTGGCGTCAAAATCACATCGCATTTTTCAAAAGCCTTCGCATATTCATTAATGATTAATGTTCGCGCCTTCGCGGCTTTCAAATAATATGCGTCATAAAAACCGCTCGAAAGTACGAAATTACCAATCATAATTCGACGTTTATTCTCGGGCATAAAGCCTTCGTTTCGTGTATTCTCATACAACTCACCCAAACTACTCGCATCTGCGCTCCGGTAACCATACCTCACGCCATCATGTCGCGATAAATTGCTCGAAACTTCGGCTGGCACAATAATATAATACGCCGCTAATGCATACTTTAGAGCTGGCATTTCAAGCTCGATAATTTCATAACCTTGTGCTTTCAATGTCCCAATCTTGCGCTTCAACGCTTCGCGAATCTCACTATTGACCGCTTCATTATCGAAATCTTTGATGATACCGACTTTTTTCACCGTTTTTGCTGTACTTT
The DNA here is from genome assembly GCA_947367565.1 of uncultured Candidatus Saccharibacteria bacterium. Lineage (GTDB taxonomy): Bacteria > Patescibacteriota > Saccharimonadia > Saccharimonadales > Saccharimonadaceae > Nanosyncoccus. Next base: position 9,774 of record CANBEI010000016.1, read on the forward strand.
CCCGATAAAAATCCGGTAAAGTTGTTTGATCGTTTTTGTCTTGTCCCGCAACCACCCCCATAAGTAAGTCTAAATCTTCCGCCTCGTGCGTGAAGAATCCGATACAGTCGGTACTGCTAGCCATAGCTACGACACCATAGCGACTAATCGCACCGTAAGTCGGCTTCAGACCGTAAACACCATTAAAACTCGCTGGCTGGCGAATGCTACCACCGGTGTCAGTACCGAGCGCAAACGGCACAATGCCAAGCGCAACCGCTACGGCGCTACCGCCACTGCTACCGCCAGCAACGCGTTCTACATCCTTCGAATTCTTTGTCGGACCGTAGTAACTGTTCTCGGTACTGGAGCCGTGAGCAAAGGCGTCGAGATTGGTCCGGCCAATCATAATCGCACCCTCAGCTTCAAGTTTTTTAACCGCAGTCGCTGTTACTGGACTATTGAACCCCTCAAGGATAAGTGCTGACGCTGTGCTTTCGCCTTCGGGACTAAGGAAATTATCCTTTAGCGCATATGGTACTCCAGCTAACTTACCGACCTCCTCGCCTTGCGCAATTCTTTGGTCAATCTCCTCGGCTTTTCTAATGGCATCGTCATTAATCCAGTTGAAAACGTGATATTCGTCTTGGTATTCGTGCGCCTTTGCTAATGCTTCGCGCACCAGCTCAACCGCACTTTGTTCCCTATTCGCAATTTTCATTTACAATACCTTTGGAACTTTTATTTGATAATTTAGTGTCTCTTTCGTCAAGGCTAGCAACTGCTCGCGGTCAGCTTCCTGTGGTAAAATCTCATCTGGTCGCCAGACATTCTCCATCTCGAAAACCTGATAAGTCGGTTCGACACCGTCGGTATTAAGCTCGTCGAGCTGCGAAATGTAGCCGACGATTTCTTTGATATCCGACACCAGCCGCGTCGTCTCCCCGTCAGTGAGAGCGAAATTTGACAACTTGGCGAGGTGTTGGATGGTCTCCTGATTAACTTCCATATGGATATATTATAGCACGTTGGCGGGTGATTCCGATGATTTTGAAAAATCTAGACGTAGAGCGCCAGCGAAGATTCGTTACATTATTCCGCATCCCCTGTTGGTTGAGGCCGAGATAGTTCTTCTTGACGCTCGATAAAATCAATCGCTTTCTGGCGTTCGGTGATTTCCTGCCAGAGCTGACGCTTGCGGGTAGTTAGGAGCGCGGTACGCTCGGTTATCGTCGCATGGCCGCGACAATATAGGCGCGAATATTGGCGAATTTCGGCCGTGGTGAAGCCGGCCCGTTTCATATTCAACAAAATGAAAGCGAGATCAATCTGCGGCTGCGTTAGGACGCGATATCCTCTTTTATTCCGACGGACGCCGGGAATGAGGCCTTTATTGCAGAAATAGCGCAGGGTCGATGGCTCGATATGAAGTTGCTGGCTGGCTTCTCGTAGTGAAAAAGTCGGTTCTTGGTTCATCTTTTAATTATAGCATCGAGGTTAAACTTTTTTGAAAAATTTTAACTATATATTCGTATTTCACCCCTGTTGTGATTATGGAGTAAGGTTAAAATTTTTGGAATTATTTTAACCTCAACCTATTTATCAGGAACAGCGAACAACAACGTATCTGGAAGCTTCTATAATCTGCTGAACCAGTACAATGCTACTTCTGGTACTACCGGCGCCACCACCATAGTACAGTTACCATTGGCTTTTGTCCGTAGCGGGGTTATCTATCCCGGCAATGGTACGGCTGGCAACGTCGGCTACTACGGCTACTGGTGGGCGCGTACCGCTAAATCTTCTACCAGCGCTTATGATTTGGGTATGAATCCCTCAGATGTCTACTCGGAGTCAAATAATAACTACCGCTACCATGGTTTCTCCCTCCGCTGCCTCTACCCAGGTGTTAATCTTAGATTTGTTTGCGGCGTACAGTTGTGCTTGTGCGACGAGTCGCAGGTTTGCGCACAGCTGTATTGGTTTTGCGGGCGGCGGTCGCCTTGGCCGGGGTTCTGCGTGTAGTCGTACGGCGAGTCTGGCGGGGTTTACTGGCGGACTCTTTGGCGATTTGTGTTTCAATGCGAGCAGTGAGGTCGGCAAGGGCTGCGGTGTCGCCGGTCATTTCGTGAATAGCGAGAATTTGACGTAGGGTATTCGTGTTTTGGTCGAGGGCGAAGGCACTTTCGAGGGCGTCGACGGCAGCCTTGGTCTGGCCTAGGCGTTCCCTGGCCTTTGCGAGCGCAATATAGCGCGCAGGGACGGTGTTTTCGAGTTCAATCGCTTGTTCGAAGGCCATTGCAGCCTTCTCATAAGCGCCAGTCTCAAGGTAAATCAGACCGACGTTGTGAAGACAAGACGGATTACTGTCGAGCGATTGCGCAATCTCAAAGCATTCAATCGCTTCGTCGAACTTCTGCTCCTTGGCATAGAGAATACCGAGACGGTTATAAGCGGCGGCGTTTTTCTCGTCGAATTTGAGAATCGTGAGGAGGGCTTTTTCGGCGCGAAGAGGTTTCTGGTCACGCATCGAAGTCTGAGCGGCGTTCCAGAGCTTTTTCATTTGCATATCATAACGCGCGCTGCGGGGTTCTTCGGCTTTTTGGGTGCGGAAAATTGGATTCAAAAAAGCGAGGTAAATCGCAAGGATGAGAATAATGGCGATGCCAATCATATAGTCTATTATAGCATATCTCAGCCGCTCTGCCGAGATTTGGTCTTTTATCGGGGATATAGTATAATACGGATATGAATTTAAAGATTGGGATTGTGGGACTGCCGAATGTGGGTAAGTCGACTTTGTTTAATGCTTTGACGAATGCGGGAGCGCTAGCGGCGAATTATCCGTTTGCGACGATTGAGCCGAATGTCGGAATTGTGCCGGTGCCGGATGAACGACTGGAAGTGCTCGCGAAAATGTATGATACGGAAAAGGTAGTACCGGCGACGGTGGAATTCGTGGATATTGCCGGGTTGGTCGAGGGGGCGTCGAAAGGCGAGGGTCTAGGTAATAAGTTTTTGGCGCATATTCGTGAGTGCCAGGTGATTTGTCATGTGGTGCGGGTATTTGAGGATGGTGATGTGATCCGGGCGGAGGGCTCGAAAGATCCACAGCACGATATTGATGTGATTCAGACGGAGCTGGAACTAGCAGACCTCGAGACGCGGGAACGCGTCGAGGCGAAGCGGAAGAAAAACGCCGGAAAGAATGCGAATGAGGAGGTGATTCCCTATTTGACGGAGAAACCGGTAATTTATATGTTTAATGTTGATGAAAAAGAGTTGAAAGATGGGGCATTGAGAGTGAAGCTCACGGAAAGTGTGGCGCCGAGCCAGGCGGTGTTTGTGAATGCGAAGCTGGAGGCGGAGATGTCGGGCATGGACGCGGCGGAGCGGAAAGAATTTTTGCGTGAATATGGTGTCGAAGAGGATGCGTTGGCAGAATTAATCAAGGCGGCGTACAAGACGTTGGGGCTGCAGAGTTTCCTGACGGCCGGAAAGAAAGAGGTGCGGGCTTGGACGATAAAGCAAGGTGCGACGGCGCCAGAGGCGGCGGGCGCGATTCATACGGATTTCGAGCGTGGGTTTATTGCGGCAGAAGTGATGAAATATGATGATTTGAAAGAGCTGGGTAGCGAGCAGGCAGTGAAAGCGGCGGGTAAGCTCCGGACTGAGGGGAAGACGTATGTGATGCAGGATGGGGATGTAGTGGAATTTCGGTTCAACGTATAAAAAAGCGCGTCAGAGTTAGACTCTGACGCTTTGTGCTTTCAGTGTGATCGTTGATGATTATTCTCCGGTGTCGTCCGGAGCGTCCGCGTCGTCACCGTCATTCAGCCAGGCTTCGAAGCCAGTGATAAAGTCATGGATGCCGAGTATGGGTCCGAAGAGATCGCGATAAGTCTGTATAATCTCGTTAGACTCATTTCTAAGTTCCTCAAGATACAGGCTCAGCATCGTCGGTGACTCCTGCGATAGAAACTCAACAAGCAGGCGTTCAATTAGCGGACGATTATAAGCACTGGAACTGCGGGTTTTGTCGCCGATTTTGCTCTTAAGATCAATCAGCAGCGTCTCTTCGCATTTTTCCTGCTGCTCGAATGGCAGCTGATCATATTCAGATTCCGTGAGCTGGCTGCCGTTTTCGTCCCAGTGGTGGCGCGGATAAGGCTGCCGTTTGCAAACGTTACCATTTTCGTCGACGTCTTCGCCGTTATCATTGACGCGGGCGCGGTCCAGCAGCATGCCGCGGAACTGAGCTTTGTCGACGCTGTAATTCTGAGCAATTGTCTCGGCGATTTGCTGCTGCTCTCTCTGCTTGCGTGCTGCTTCCTGTTCACAGAGAAAGAGGATCCAGTCCGGATCGTTGCGGGATAAAATTGCGCTGCAACCGTCAGCGGGTGCGTGGGCAAAAATTTCCATCATCGTGCGACAGCCGGCCAGAAATGCCGCTTCCTCTACTTTGTTTCCGCCTAATAAGAACTTCTGATACATGTTTTCCTCCATTCTTGACTCCCTTGGGTCATCTACAAGATTTTTACGCAACTAGTACTGCGTAATTGTACAGATTATCGAAGAAATCTGTACAATTACGCAACTAGTACTGCGTAATTGTACAGATTATCGAAGAAATCTGTACAATATTCGCAATAATAGTTGTTTTTTGTAGCGATGTTGAGGAAAATTTTCTAATCACACTGATAAAGTTCGGGAGGGGTACTCCATTCCTTTATTGTAGCATACTTGGTGGTAAAAGTCAATAGTATTTTGTATATCTTTGCATTAAAGTCAAATATCGAGCGGAAACCAAGCCTGAAATATGGGCGGCTCTCCCCGAACGCCGGCGACGGCGAGGAGAGGCTGAAAACTGCGATATTCAGGGTGATGACTGAGGAACTTTTCGGCGGCATAGTGCATTTGTCGCTGTTTAGCGGGTGTAATCTGGGTGAATGCCGAGCCGTGAGCGCTGTTTTTGCGATATTTGACTTCGGTGAAGTAGACTTTGTCATTCTGAGTTGAAATGAGGTCGATTTCATAGGTTTTGGTTTTGAAATTATGTGCAATTACGGTATGACCGCGAGATTGTAGATACTTGGCGACGAGATTTTCGGCAAATTGACCTTTTTGGCGCGTAGAAGGCTCGGTTTTAGCTTTTTGGCTGGTGCGGGGCGTAGTGGGTCGCCAGGAGGCTTTTGGGTTCGTAGCGCGGTCTGATAGCGGTTTTGCTAAGATTGCGCTAGAATCGCCTATAGACGGTGTTTCTGGCGAAATTGTTGGATTTTGAGCGATTATTTCGCGAATCGGGCGGAAGCTTTGCCGGTGTTCGGGGCAAATACCGTGTTTCAGAAGGGCGTCTCGGTGCCCCGCCGTGCCATAGCCGACGTGTTTTTCAAAGCCGTATTCGGGGTATTTTGCGGCAAGTTCAACCATGTACCGGTCGCGGGCGACCTTAGCGATAATTGAGGCGGCAGAGACTTCTTTGATCAAGCTATCGGCCTTTTTAAGTACGGTGACGCGGTCTTCTAGGGACGTGTCTTTGAGGAAATTCACTGTGCCATCAATAATGACCTCGGAAAACTGGATATTTTGTGAGAGGATTTGCTTCACGGCGCGGCGAGTGGCGAGTTTGAGGCTGGCGGAGAGACCGTATTGGTCGAGCTCCTGGGCGGAGACCCAGCCGGTTACGGCGGCGATAGTGTATTTATAAATTAGCGGAGCGAGTGATTCACGCTTTTTGGCAGAGAGTTGTTTGGAATCGGCGAGATTTTGGTAGAGCGAAAGTTTTTCTGTTAATTCCGGATCGGTATCTTGAGATGGTTCATCTAGGCGTGTGTCTCCTAGGCTTTGAAAATCTGTTCCGAGTACGACTGCACCAACGACAAGTGGCCCCGCCCAGGGGCCACGTCCAACTTCATCTATACCAAGGATAATTTTTGTTTCTATGCTATCCACTCTTACTCAGCGGTTTCGCTTGCTGGAGCTTCGCTTGTTTCAGCGCTTTCTGTAGTCGCAGCTTCTACGACTGTTTTTTCTGCTGGCTGAGCATCAGTAACCGGTTCGCTCGCTGTGACCTCTTCTTCGACGACTGTAGCTTCAGGATTGTTCACGGCAGCGCGGTCAAAGGCCTTATTCGTAAGGCG
>CANBEI010000017.1 GCA_947367565.1 uncultured Candidatus Saccharibacteria bacterium
GCATTGTATTAAGCATCAGCTCGTACATAGATTCGTCTTGCAGGGCGGCCATGAGCTCAGAGTTATTGTTATTGTCTTCGATGAAATTGCGATACTCGGTCTCGGAATCGGCAATTTCGACATGAGTAACGTTATCTTCGGCTTCCATCTTGGCTGCTAGCTCTTCGAGTACGGCTGGCTCGGTACCTGGAGTAAAGAATACGGTAATGTCGATTTTTTGGCGCATCGTATCGGCTGTGGCGCTAAGGATTAGGCTCGCAAAAACCGTGATCATGAGAATGACTAACGTAATAGTCATGACCAGTGTAGCGGCAATGCTAAGCCAGATATTGCGCGTATAGCTGGACACACCATATTTCATCACGCGACCGGCATTGCGCATGCGACTGACGTTGCTATTTTCGACTAAAGTTTTCAGATGGGCTTTAGTCTCGCGTCGTGAAAGTTTATTTTTGTCATTAGTTTTCGCTGTCATATTCTCTCCACCCCTACTTTTCTAAACTACCCGCTTGGTTTGCGTACGTGTAACCGGTTTTGATCGGTTGAGTTTGCTCATACTTGGTGCAGGCCGTAACTTTACCGTTTGTCCGAGGCTAAAATCACTGAGTTTTGGAGCGGCTTTGAGGGGGCGGCTGGCAGCGTACCATTGGTTAGCGGAATCTTGAGCAAGTTTTTTCGCTGGAGTTTTTCTCGCATTAGCCGTGCTGCTTTTCTTCACCCCCGTCGCACTAGCCGTACTGCTCTTCGGCGCTGCGGCTTTTCCGGCTGCTCTCGTTGCACTTGATGTGGCAGTCTTCGCAACCTTACTCCGTCCAGAATGCTGAATTTTGAGCTTGGCTTCTTCGCTAGCATGAGTAACTTTACGCACGATTTCTCGTTTTTCGGAATTTCCCATGAACATGCCCGGAACGACGAGTGGACGCACCATTTCTTCGATCGGTTCACTGTCGAGTTTGTATACGCCGTGCATCTTCTGATCGTCGACGACTCGTCCAGCTTTTAGCGTTACGACGCGTTTGCTCAAATTATTCACGATGCTTTCGTCGTGTGTCGTTACGAGCAATGTTGTGCCAAAATCGTTAATCCTTTGTAGTAGCTCAATAATTTCCTGCCGCGTGAGCTTATCGAGGTTCCCGGTCGGCTCGTCGGCAATGAGGATTTTAGGCTGTCTTGCGACCGATCTAGCGATACTGACGCGCTGTTGTTCCCCACCGGATAGGTGTGCAGGAAACTTGTGTGCCTTGTCTCCTAATCCAACTAAATCGAGGATCTTAGGTACGGTTTTCATGATTTCGCGGTTTTTCATGCCGGCGATTTCGAGCGCGAAGGCAACATTTTCAAAAACCGTTCGCGTGGGCAACAACTTGTAATCTTGGAATACGACTCCGAGGCGTCGTCGGTAGTGCGGAATATGGCGTTTTTTAACGTAATCAAGATCAATTCCGCCGACGATGATTTTGCCAGAGTCAGGTTGTTCTTCTTTTGTGATCATTTTGATCAAGGTAGATTTGCCTGCGCCAGATTTTCCGACCAAAAAGACGAACTCATGCGGTTCGATATGCAGCGATACGTTATCGAGCGCCGGTTCTTCGTCGCCAGGATAGGTCTTCGTGATACGATCAAGCAATATCATATCCTTATAATACCATAAGTATAATGTGATGTGAAGTTTACATTTCTAAAAATGCATCAATGAATGCGTCGATGTTGCCATCTAGCACTGCGTCGGGATCTTTGCTTTCATGCTTGGTTCGCGTGTCTTTTACGAGTTTGTATGGCTGCAAAACGTAATTGCGAATTTGTTGACCCCATTTAGCAGATTCTCCGGCGCGTAGCTTACCGATGCTTTCGGCGTGTTGTTCTTGTTGCATCTGTACGAGTTTACCGCGCAAGATTTCCATGGCTTTTTCTTTATTCTGGAGTTGCGAACGTTCATTTTGAATCGCAACGACGGTATTGGTTGGTAAATGCGTAATCCGAACGGCGGAATTAGTCGTGTTGACGCTTTGGCCGCCATGACCACCAGAGTGGTAGACGTCGATTCGCAAATCTTTGTCGTTGATTTCGACATCAGCATCACCATCAATGACTGGCAACACTTCTGCCAGCGCAAAGCTAGTCTGGCGCAGGTTGTCAGCGTTAAAGGGGCTGAGACGGACGAGGCGATGAACGCCGTGCTCGCTCTTCAGCAATCCGTAAACGTTTGTGCCGCTAATTTCATAAACTGCAGTCTTAATCCCAGCTTCTTCGCCGGTCGTGCGCTCAAGACAGTTCGTTTTAAAGCCGCGCTTATCGCACCACTTCAGGTACATGCGTTCAAGCATGCCGGCCCAATCCATAGCTTCAGTACCGCCAACGCCAGCTGTAATACGCAAAATTGCATTATTATGGTCGTATTTTCCGGTAAACCTGAGGGATTTTTTAAGTTCGGTGAGTTGGTCTTGTAATATCTCGATTTGTTCCTTAACTTCTTCTTCGAGCCCACTATCGGCTAATTGTAATAATTCATCAAGATCGTTTAGCTGGGTTCGTAATAATTTCCACGGTTCAACCTCGTCACTTAGATGTGCGAGTTTCTCATTGACCTGTCTAGCGTTTTCGGGGTCAAGCCAAAGTTCAGGCTCCGCAACTTGTTGTTCGAGCGTAGCGGCTTGTTCTATTTTTTGATCGAGATTGAGTTTTTGCCAAGCCTTATCGAGCTCGCTGCATAACTGTTCCAACTGTTTTTGATTTGTCTCTGCCATTTTTACGCTCCTTGTTTTTGTGGATTCGAGAATTTGAGACGCTCATCAAGCTCGTTAACTAGAGCTTTTTCAACGGAGCTAACGGTGGCGAGACCATGAATATTGCTTTCGATGAATTCTTGGGCTAGTCTAACAGTAGTTTCTTTATTAATCCCGCGGATTAGTCCTGGGGTGCGATCGTAGCGTTCAAGCGTGCCATTCGTGAAATAACCATCGGCATAGTAGTCGGAAATTTGATTGACGGTCTGCGCGCCCATTTGATAGCGCCCGGTAGCATAGGATTTTGCTGCTTCAATATCCTCATCTTTAATCTCGCCTTTGAGAACCCTAGAAATTTCCTTATGAATTAAGTCGAATAATTTTTCGGCGCTTTCGGCATTAACTTCGCCGTCAAAATCCCAAGAAGCGTTATGCCAGGTATTATTAATGTCGCTACCCATACCATAAACCAGACCGTTTTTGCGAGCCTGCCCAAGTATTCGGCTACTCATAGTGCCGGTTAAAATATGATTAAGACAGTTCATAGCATAAACTTCGGGCGGCGTAAGTTTGCGCGGCACGACCCACGAGAAGGCAAAAGTGATATTACTGGCATCTTTGCGGCGGATGAGTACGGGATTAGAGTCGTGTAATTCGTCGTACGGGACTTCAAACCTTTCGCCAGGTTTTAGTTCCCAGTTATTCAGCATTCTGGTAATTTGACGTTTACGGTGCCTAAGGTTACCGGCGATAATGAAACGCATATTGTGCGCAGTGTGAGTGCGCCGGTAATGCTCACGAATGTCTTTGAGTTCAATATTTGGGATAGTTTTGATGCGTTCCTGTAAGCTTGGGACATCTTCGCCGAGCATTTGTTGCAGTTTTGGCCAGAGCAGGCGGCAATATTCGTTCATATAGCCAGTTAGCTCGGCTTTGACGTTGCCTTTTTCGCCTTGCAGCTCCTCATCGTTGAACTTAGGACTAGTAATAGCAATTCTCTGTAGCTCCATAATACGATCCCACTCGAAATCTGCACACTCACTTTCGTAACAAACGGAAAAGTCAGACGTCCAGGCGTTGTGGTAAGCGCCATTTTTAGTAAAGTCGGATTCAAAGGCTTGTTCGCTACTATACTTCGCGTTGGCGCCGAAAGCTAGATGCTCGACGACGTGAGCGATTTCGTAGACCTCTGGTCTTTTGGCGTAGCGCATACCGGCACGAAATTGGATTTTCGTGTTCATTACGCTGGCGTCAGGAACGTCGATAAGTAAACCTTTCGCGCCGGAGGCCAAGACAATCTCTTCGGCGGAGTGTTTTATCGCTGTTTCCCTTTCTTCTTGTTTTGACGTTGCTTTTTCTTGTCTTTGCGCGCTGTGTTACGCTGCTGATTATAATTACGGTTGTTGTCGCGCTGCTCGTCGTCTCCGTTATCGCTGAATTCTTTGTCAAGTTTTTTCTCGCCAGCGGAAATTTCATTGACACCCTTTTCAGTCATACCCTCAGCCATCTTAGTAAGTTCGGTGTCGTATTCTTCGCCGTCAGTGACGCCTTCGGCGATGGCTTCTTGCTTAGTAATGCTGAGAAGAATCTTCAATACTTCTTCACGCAGGGCTTTTTCGAGACCATCAAATAACTTTTGTGATTCGCTGCGGTATTCGACGAGCGGGTCTCTTTGGCCGATGCTGCGCCAGTGAATTCCTTCGCGGAGATGCTGCATATTTTCGAGATGTTGCATCCAAAGGGTATCAAGTACTTTTAGGTAGACTTCGCGTTCGATTTTGCGCATGACTTCGGGAGTAAACTCGGCTTCTTTGGCCTGGTATTGCTTTTCAATCTCTTTAAGGGCGGCTTTGGCGCGGTCATTTTCTTTGCGCATGTTGCCGATTTTATCGACGGTTTCTTCATTGACATCGAATACACTGCGGAAATCTTTACTAAAATTCTTGTTCACGCGTGCACTGTCTCTAGTTAAGTCTTCGGCGGCAACTTTCATTAAGCGTTTAATTTCGTCGTGGATGTTTTCGCCATCGAGAATCTTGCGTCGCATACTGTAAACGACTTTGCGGTGGCGGTTAATCACATTATCGTATTGGACAACGTTTTTGCGTGAGTCGAAGTTAAAACCTTCAATACGTTTCTGGGCGGCTTCAAGAGTCTTTGAGACGCTCTTGTTTTGAATTGGCATATCTTCATCGACCCCTAATCGCTGCATTAGCATTGCAATACGGTCACCTTGGAAGATGCGCATCAAATCGTCTTCGCAGCTAACGAAGAATTGTGTAGTACCAGGATCGCCTTGACGACCACCACGGCCACGGAGCTGGTTATCGACGCGCCTTGAGTCGTGTCTTTCCGACCCGATGACTACTAGTCCGCCGAGTTCCTTTACGCCTTCGCCGAGTTTAATATCGGTACCGCGACCAGCTAGATTCGTCGCGAGAGTGACAGCGCCCTTTTCGCCAGCTTTAGCAACGATGGCGGCCTCCCTCCCATTATTCTTGGCGTTCAAAAGTTCGTATTTAATCCCCTGTCCATCGAGATATTTTGCGATCTTCTCGTTATTCGCGATGCTACCTGAGCCAACAAGGACTGGCTGACCTCGGTCGTGATATTTTTTGATCTCGGCGGCAATAGCTTTTAGTTTTCCGGCTTCAGTACGATAAATTAAGTCGTCTTTGTCGACGCGCTGAATTGGTTTATTGGGTGGAATTTGGATGACGTCGAGGGCGTAGATCTGTTGGAATTCTTCGGCTTCAGTGAAAGCCGTACCAGTCATGCCGGAGAGCTTGTTATATAATCTGAAGAAGTTTTGGAAGCTAATCGTCGCGAGCGTCATACTTTCTTGCTTGACAGCGACGCCTTCCTTGGCCTCGATTGCTTGATGTAATCCCTCATTATACCTGCGGCCTTGCATTAATCTGCCGGTGTGTTCGTCAACGATTACGACATCGCCACTATTCGTTACGACGTAATCCTTGTCGCGCTTGAATACTACCTGGGCGCGCAGAGCCTGTTCGAGATGGTAAACCAGTCGTGTATGCTTCGTACTATATAAATTCTTTACACCAAGTAGCTCTTGAATCTTTTCAACGCCTTTATCAGTCAAAGTTACGCTACGGCGTTTTTCGTCGAAAACATAGTCCTCGTCGGTTAACTGCGCCACAACTTTAGCAAATTGGTAATACGAATCAGGGTTGTCGCCAGCTGGAGCAGAAATAATTAATGGCGTCCTAGCTTCATCAATCAAAATCGAGTCCACCTCATCAACAATAGCGTAATTTAGCTCGCGTTGCCTCAAATATTGAGGCTCACTAACCATGTTATCGCGTAGGTAATCAAAACCAAATTCGTTGTTCGTGCCGTAAGTTACGTCTGCAGCATAGGCTTCCTTGCGCGTAGCCGGTTTCAAATGGCGGAAACGCTCGTCTTCGTGTTCTTCGTTCTCGTATTCAGGATCATATACGAAGCTAGCCTGGTTGATAATTACGCCAACGCTTAGCCCAAGGAAGTGATATACAGGAGCGTTCCATCCGGCATCGCGTTGGGCGAGGTAATCGTTTACCGTTACGATATGCACACCCTTTCCGGTCAGCCCATTCAAATAAGCTGGTAGCATGGCGACTAAAGTCTTGCCTTCACCGGTCTTCATCTCAGCGACACAGCCTTCGTGTAGTACCATGCCACCAATTAGCTGAACATCGTATGGTCGCATACCGAGAATACGCTTGCTGGCTTCGCGCGCAACAGCAAAAGCGTCAACTAGAATTGCATCAAGTTCTTTTTGGTCTCCCGTCTTTAACCTACTCTTTAACACATTAGTCTGACCCTTGAGCTCATCATCGCTCATCGCCTCATATTTTGGTTCGAGTGCGCCGATTTGCTGAGTCTTTTTGTACATGCGCTTTAAGACTTTTTTCTGTGCATCACCAAAGACGCTCTGCAAAATACGAGTCAGTAAAGTCTTGTCGGCAAGTTTATCTGTCGGCTTCTTCTCTTTTGTTTGCTTCTTTTTCGGGGTATGCGGCTTAGCTTGAGCTACTTTTTGCGATTTCGCGTCAACATCGGCCGAACTAGGTTTATTCACCATTGGTCAAATCTCCACAAATTATACCCCCATTATAGCATATTAGCTTCTCTTAATAAACAGGTTCTTCAGACCTTTTTTGGAGAGGTGTGGAGTAGCTTCGAGTTTGAAGCGGCGAATTTGCCCCTTGAGCTTAGCTTCGATAATATCGATGCCGGCGAAGACATTGGAGCATTCGTCTTTTGCGGTGATGACTTTTCCGCCAGGAATTTCCATGGCGACGGAAATCTCATATTTGTTGTTGTGCGCGCGGTCGACTTCGGCGATGACGACTTTGGCGACGACATCTTTTTTGCTGCCGCGTGGGAGATAGCGGTCGAGCTTGCCGATACGTTTAATCGCATATTTACGAAAACTATCGGAAATTTTATAATTACTTCCGCTGAGGTCGATTTTGTCTATCACACCCTACTCCTTTTATAAACCTAGATTACCTAAATTGCCCATAAGGGGCTTCATTTTATCAGTGGCAATTTCTTGTGCTTTGGCGTAGCCATCACGCATGCAGTCCTCGATCCAATGTTCAAGTTCGGAGATGTCATCGAGGTTGATTTTATCAGGGTCGATTTTGACGTTCTTGATTTTTAGTTCGCCCGTAATCTGTACGGTTACAGCGCCATCGCCAGCTTCAACTTCGACAATTTCATTCTTGAGGGATTTTTGCGCCTTTCGTAGCTGATTGAGGACTTTCATCTGATCCATAGTTGCGCCCATAATTATAACTCCTTTTGTTCTTCTGTAGTTTGTCTAGTATATATGTATATTCTATCAGAATTATCAGACTTTGGCGAGGTAATAATGCGTTCGATGCTGGCTGAAACTTTCTCGTGACCTAGGATAGCGAAGTGCTTCGGTAGCTCATCGGCCTTCTCCGGAATCTCTTGGATAACAGTATATTCTCCTTGTTGGTCGAGGATTTGGTAAAAATTATACTTAGTTTCGTCTTGGACGTAGATCGTAGTGCCGGCTTCGAGGTTAGCTTCTAGGAGCTTAATGTCGTCGTGGAACTTGTCGGCGACAATTGGAATATAGCGGTAACCGTAAAGAAAATGTGTAATTCCCCCAGTAATCATAATTCCGAGGAAAAGACCAATTGGGAAGACGGCGGAAATGCGGGCATAAGGGTTGTCCGGGAAAAGGTCGTACCATTTGGCAAGAATATAGCGCAGTCCGTGTGCAATTAAGATTGCCATTGGTAGCAAGATGAGGATTGCGGCTTCGGGATTAAGTCCGGAGAGAAAGATTGTAAAGATGACAAGGCAGATTGCGATTGAATTGCGCGAGGCAAAGAAGCCTTTTGAGGTTGAAAGTAACCCGATGACGGCAAGAGCAACTGATGCTAGACCGACAAAAGGCGAGAGAAAGGAGCTGTCAAGCGTTGTATTCCAGGCGAAAAACGGTAAGAAGGCGGTCTGGATATTGTCAATGAAGCCAGCCAAGGAGAAATCGGGCGTAAGTAGGAGTTCGGCGATGATATGTGGATTGATAAAAGCGGCCATGACCGCGGCAGCTAGCCCCATGATAATAATGAAAATCGTGAGGACGAGCGGAAATGTCGGAAGGGTTTTAATAGTGAAGCGTAAATGTGGATGTAAGAAGGCAAAAAGTACAATGAAGCCAGCGAGATATATCATATACGGAGTGAAAATCGAAGCGAGGAGCGCAAAAGCGAAGACGAAGCAGTACATCGGCTTGGGTTTAGTTACGCCTTGGATTTTCGAGCCAAGCCAGAGTAGTAGGGTGGGCCAAAAGACAATCATGATAAGTGGAGTACCGCTGCCAGCAAGATAGAGGAACGAGGCTGATAATACGGCAAGGATTGAGGCGAAAAGCGCGACGTTGGTCTTGAACCAGCGGTTGAGCAAGAGGATTAATAGCCCGCCAAGTAGGGCTCCGATAACGATACTGGGGAGTTTAATGGCGTAGATATTAAGTCCGAAAGTCATAATCGAGAGTTTTTGTAACACGCGATAGGGGAGGTCGACGATGTCGCCACGAAAAACTGCGTCAAGCTGGACGGCGTAAGAGCTAGCAGCGGACTGCATCTCGGCCTCGGAAATCCCGGCCGGAGAGAGTAGGGGAAGGCCAAAAAGGATGCCAAGATAAGCGGTACTAAGCAAAATAAAGCCAATCACAAAACGATAGCGGTAGAGAAAAAGTTTGGAAATGACGAGTTTCTTCACATATATATTATAGCACGTGTGGAGTGAATTTTGCTATTCATGTTCCTTGTCTAGAGACATGAAGCGCAGCAGCTCAGGATGGAAGTAGAGTTCGACCTTGCCGACTGGGCCATGGCGATGCTTGGCAAGGATAAGTTCGGTGATATTAGTAGGTACGAAATCGTCATTGTTTTGTTTATAGTAATCGGGGCGATGCAAGAACATGACAAGGTCGGCGTCTTGCTCGATTGAGCCGGATTCACGTAAATCGGAGAGGACTGGGCGGGGGTCATCGCGACCAGTGACGCCACGGGAGAGCTGCGCCAGTGCGATGACGGGAATCTCTAATTCCCTGGCGAGAGTTTTAAGGCCGCGGGAAATTTCGGTGACCTCTTGGACGCGATTGCCGGCATAGCGGTCAGACCCCTGGAGAAGCTGAAGATAGTCAACGATAATCATGCTGATATTGTGATCATGCCAAGCGCGTCTGGCCTTATTGCGGAGTTCGAGCACGGTCATGGAGCTGGTGTCGTCTATATAGAGCGGGACCTCATTCATATCGCCGAGGGCATCGCCGATGCGGGCAAAATCTTCATCTTCGACATTGCCGGTACGGATTTTCCAGTTATCGACGCCGGAAACGTCGGAAATCATGCGATCGACGATTTCTTGGTTGGCCATTTCCATTGAGAAGAAGAGGACGCCTTTGTTTTCGCCATTACGTGTAGCGACATTGTAGGCGAGATTCTGGGCGAAAGTGGTCTTACCCATAGCTGGGCGAGCACCAATGATAATCAAATCACCTTTTTGAAAGCCGGCAGTCTTCTTGTCAAGATCGCGGAAGCCAGTTTTGAGGCCACGTAAGGCGCCTTTATTGCGATGCAATTCTTCAATACGATCGTATGCATCGACGAGCAGGTCTTCGAGTTTAGTGTAGTCGGTTTTAATTGCTTGATCAGAAACATCGAAAAGATTTTTTTCGGCTTTACCGATTAAGTCTTCGATAGGTTCGGTACTGTCATAGGCGGCACTAGCAATATCGGTGCCAGCTTGGATGAGCTGGCGGCGCATGGAGGCTTGAGCGACGATATCGGTATAAGCTTCAGTATGGGAAGAGGTTGGAACGAAATTTGTAAGTTCGGTGAGGTAGGGCGCGCCACCGATTTTTTTGAGGGTTTTTTGGGCTTTGAGTTCGGAAGTAACTGTCATGAGGTCAATCGGTCGATGTTGAGCATAAAGGCTAGTCATGCCTTTAAAAATATCAACATGGCGTGGGTCGTAAAAATCTTTGGCTTGAATGCGTTCAAGGACGTTCGGGAAGGCGGCATCAGAAAGTAATAGGGCGCCAAGTAGAGACTTCTCGGCTTCTAAATCTTGTGGCGGGATACGACCGTCGTTAATTTTCGTTTCTTCCATGTCACCTCCTAAGGAAGACTATTATGGTTTTTTAGAATGGTAAATCGCCATTGACTTCCTGTATATTACCCATTATAGCAGAAATTTGGGAGATTGAGCTGTCTTCAGGCGTTTTATGAGCGCCGATTTCGTGAATAACGAGTTCAATGTTGGTCAGATTGTCAGTTAATATTTTGGTATTATTAGGTTTTTCAAGGATGGTTTTGGTGAATTTTTGGGTAGGGTAAATATGTAGGGTTTTGCCATCGAATTCGTATTCAACTTTGGCGAGTTGGCTGTAGATCGCGAGATTGAGGTCCTGGATGCGCTCTAGGAAGCCATTCCAATCAAAATGCTCAGCGGAAATGACTGGTTTAAGGGTGGATTGTGAGGCTTCAGGAGCGGGGTTTTCCGAGGTTTTTTGCTCGTCAGGCGTATTTAGCGGCGTTTTCCGGGCTTTAAAGATCGGAGCTGGGTGTGACGGCGCTGGAGATTTTGTCGGGGCTTCTGGGGCCGCTACTGGTGTCTCAGGGGTGGTTGCGACGGGGCTTGGTGTTTTTGGGGCGGTCTGTGCTGTCTTTTGCGCTGTCTGCAAGCTTGAAGATTGTGTACTCTGTATGCCACTTGTTGAATTTCCGCCGAGAAAGGCTAGTAATAACTTAGCTTCAGGGAAGGGTGGGCTGACTTCGGGCAGTTTAGCGAGTAGAGGTAGTAGTTCGGTTTTGGGTTGAGCAATAATAGTTTCGATAAGCTCGGAAACTAGGATTTCGGGACGGACGCCAGAACCCAGTAAATCTTTTAGAAATTGATGGACTTGATTACTATCGCGCTTTTCGTAGCTATCGAGTAGTTGGTGAATCACTTCTTCTTGCGGTAGACCTAGCGCGTGACCTAAGACCTCAGCGGTGATTTCTTGGTCGGAGATAGCGGCGACTTGATCAAGAAGACTGAGTGAGTCACGAAAACTGCCGCCGCCGCGTCGCACGACGATTTCGAGCGCTTCGTTAGTAATTTTAATCCCCTCGGCTTGCGAAATTTCTTTGAGGTGTGCAAGCATAACTTTGGGACGGGCGAGTTTAAAGGTATGGACTTGGGTGCGGGATGAAATCGTAATCGGGACCTTGTGCGCATCAGTCGTCGCCATGATGAAAATGACGTGTTCGGGCGGCTCTTCGAGTGTTTTCAAAAGGGCGTTGGAGGCGCTTTTGGTCAACATGTGGACCTCGTCGATGATGTAGACTTTGTATTTGCCTTTGGTCGGGGCGATAACGGCTTTTTCGCGGAGTTCACGGATATTATCGACGCCAGTATTAGAGGCAGCATCAATTTCGATAATATCGAGATAGCTATCTTCAACCTGATAGTCGAAGCCATTGACGGCGTGGGCGAGAATGCGGGCGACAGAAGTTTTGCCGGTACCGCGCGGGCCGATAAAGAGAAAAGCATGGGAAATTTTGCCGGATTTGATTGCATTGGCTAGGACGGAGGTAACCTGTTCCTGTCCAACGACGTCTTCGAGCTTCGTTGGACGGTATTTGCGGTATAATACAGCCATTTAGAGAGCAGCCTCAACGGCGGCCCAAGCGGCTTGCTCGTTGTTGGCGGGGATAATCGCTGAGACCTGATTACCTTCACGAAGATGGAAGTAAGTCACACTAGCATAAAGAATTTCGTATTCGCGACCACCGACTTCGATATAATATTTATCGTCATGGTGTACGAGTGTGCCGATGACGGCTTTACGTTCGACGGGTCCGATTTGCTTATAGAGGAAGCGGCCTTCAGGAGTGATCGTAAGTTTAAGAATATCGCCCTCGATTAGCTTAGACTTTGAAGCGTAGTTTGCCGGAACCGGATAATTCTTCCCGTCGGGACCGATCATAATCTGACCATCAAAGACGCCTTCAATGACTTTGCCCTCGGGGCTAGAGACGACGGTCTCGCGCGGTGCGGTAATAGCATCGCCATCGCCGAGCACGGAGATTAAGAGTTCTTTGGCGGCAGCGAGATTTGTCTCGGCTTCTTGGATCAGCCCACGCAGTCGCTTGATTTGTTTTTCTGGTAATTCAGACATCACCTCGCATCCAGTCCGTAATTAACTTTAATACTAACCTTATATTATACCTTCGGCAGTCAAAAGTCAAGTTGGGTTTTGGGCGGTTTTCCACCGGGATAACGGCGGTAAGCATAAAAGTGTTGTAAAAATAACATGGAGAATCTGTGCAAAAAGTTTATGGAATTTGGTATAATGAAGGGCAATTTAGGAGGCTTGCGGTGAAAAGATGGCATAAGGTAGCGATTGGGGTAATGGGGGTAGTGATTTTGGTTGCGGTTGTAGTGCTGGTGAAGATTGCATTAACTCCAGAGGTCGAAGATGTGGAGCCTGAGAGTGTAAGTGTGGGTCAGGAGGAGACTTATGGGTTTGTTGAGCCGGAGACGGTGGAGACACTGGTGGCAAAATTTAATACCGAGATAATAGACCAGACGGGGTGGGAGTTGTTGCCGGCAGATGATACGACAATGATGACTTATGAAAATAATTACTGGTACCCGCTAGATGATGATATTGCACTAGTGGTGGTGCCGGTGGAGTTTGGCGGTGATAAGGCGCAAGATAAGGTCTTGACGATGTTGATTTATATAGACAAGGATTCCGTAAATCAGGAAAAGGCGCGTTCATATTGGCAATATCTGGTACAGGCGAATAGTGGGGATTCTAGCGCGGAAGAGGTGGCGGGATTGATGGCTGAGGCAGAGATGCTACGTGAACGGGGTGAGATGGCGAATCAGGGTAAAGGATTGTTTGTAGCGATTAATGAGGCGGGGGGTGATCATATAGAATATCAAGTAGTCCGGAATTATGAGGAGAACTAGCTCTCTCTGGCTACTACCGCGTTAGAGGCTGCGGCTGCTCCTTCGCTGAGCTTTGAGCCCCGCTCAGTCCGCTGCTCGCCTCTGCCTTGTATTAGCTCCGAGATAGCGTCGTTCCCTGAGAGCTCGCTTGCGTTCCTCAAATCTTCCTTGTACTAGCTGATGATACCGTCGTCTCTTCGATATGATATGTCTACACAAAAAAGAACTCCTTTGCGGAGTTCTTTTTGCAACTTTGCTAACTGTCTATCTAAGATAATTAAGCGAGCTCGACGGTCGCGCCAGCTTCTTCCAAGCTCTTTTTCATAGCTTCAGCTTCGTCTTTCTTGACTTTTTCCTTGACGGTAGCTGGAGCGCCATCGACGATAGCTTTAGCTTCGCCAAGACCAAGACCAGTGATTTCTTTGACGGCCTTGATGACGGCGATCTTCTGAGCGCCAGCGTCTTTCAAGACGACGTCGAATTCTGATTTGCCTTCATCGGCAGCTGCACCGCCTTCGGCTGGAGCAGCAGCAACCGCGACAGCCGCCGCAGCTGGCTCAATGCCGTATTCGTCTTTGAGCAAGTTTTTGAGTTCGTTGACTTCAAGAATGGTCATGTTTACCAATTCTTCGGCCAATTTTTTGATATCTGTAGCCATATTAATTCCTTCTTAATAAATTAGTGTTTTGTATGAAGTTGCTGAATTAAGCATCTTTCGCTTCCAAGCCAGAAATGATGCCGGAGAGACCATTGCTGGTCGCAGAAACAACATCGTTGATTGGAGAGAGCAGCTGTGCGACGACCTGGGCGATGAGCTCGTTCTTCGATGGCATTTTGGCGAGAGTAGTAATCTCAGCCTGATCCATCGCTTTGCCTTCGCCAGAGAAGCCACCTGCGAGTTCGAGAGCCGGGTGAGTTTTGGCAAACTCGGCCAAGATTTTCGCGGGGGCGACTTCGTCACTGTCGGAAATCGCGTAAATGAGCTGGCCCGTCAAGCCGGTCGTATCGGTGTCTTTGTAGACGCCGATCTCGTTCATGGCGACGCGGACAAGGCGATTTTTCACGACCTTGATGCGGACGCCAGCTTCGCGGGCGGTCTTGCGTAGCTCTTGGAGGTCAGCAACCGTCAAACCCTGGTAGCGGGCATAGGCGGTGAGCTTTGCATCCGAAAGCAACGCGGTCAAATCAGCAACCAAAGTATCTTTTTTCGCTTTTGAAATTGCCATAAAAAGTTCCTTGGATTATTTGATATTTTGACGTTTTGATGACGAAACAGTTAGTAAGTTGTTAATTTCCGTTACCCCAAGACTAAGAAAAGTTCCTCGGTGGCATGATTAAGGAGGTTTGGTAGAAATGTTGTAATTTTTACGACATTTCCCTCTCCCGCCACTGTCTCTAGAATAACTGTTTCTATTATAGCAAAGTTTGGTAAAAAAGCAAGTACGGAAAATCCCGCCACTTTGAGCGACGGGATTTTGTTTAGCTAATCTATCTTAGTTATAGGTGTTCTCGACCGCAATCGCTGGGCCCATAGTTGTCGTAATGTAGATCGACTTAACGTAAGTGCCCTTGATTGAAGCTGGACGGTGACTCTTCAGACTTTCAAAGAAAACTTCGGCGTTTTCAAGTAGTTTCGCTTGGTCGAAGTTTGTCTTGCCAAGACCGAGATGAACGATAGCCTGTTTGTCGACGCGATACTCGACCTTACCGGCTTTGGCTTCTTTGACAGCCTTTTCGATATCGGTCGTGACGGTACCAGCTTTTGGATTTGGCATCAAGCCTTTTGGACCGAGCAGACGAGCGAATTTACCGAGTTTTGGCATGTAAGCTGGGGTAGAAATCAAGACATCGAAGTCGATTTCACCCTTTTCGAGACGTTTCAAGAACTCTTCGTCCTCGGCAATGTCAGCGCCAGCGGCGGCAGCTTTTTTCGCTTCATCGAGTGGAGCAAAAACTGCGACGCGGACGTCTTTACCGTTACCGTTTGGTAAGACGACGGTTGCGCGGATATTTTGGTCGGCTTGGCGTGGATCGACGCCGAGACGAACATGAGCTTCAACGGTGGCGTCAAACTTGGCTGGATTAGTCTTGACGGCGAGTTCGAGCGCGTCTTTTAAGCTATAAAGCTTATCCTCGACTAATTTTGCGGCAGCTTGGTATTTTTTACCGCGGCGTTCGATCTTTGGACGAGTAACTGGGGCGGCGCCACGCGGCTTCTCGCCAGCCTCTTCGAGGGCTTTCGTCTCGGCCTTGCGAGCCTGGCGCTCTTCTTCGGCCTTAAC
>CANBEI010000018.1 GCA_947367565.1 uncultured Candidatus Saccharibacteria bacterium
CGAAATCGCAAAGAAGGTACAAGACTAACATGGATCCCCTGAGCCAAAACCAATCTGGAGCCGCTATGCCGAATAAGCAACAGATTGATTTTGGCGCCATGCATTCAGCACCGCAGCCATCATCCACGAATCAATCCACTCAGTCGTCGACCCCTCAACAATCTACCCCTCAACCCCAACCTACTCCTGTTACCTCAGCTAAAGCTGCGATTAATGCTATGTATGCCGAGCAGGCAAAGCATCCTCAGCCACCGATAGTCATGTCCGCGCGTGAAGCCGTCAATGCTGCCGCCGGGCAGGCTGGCGCCCAGCAAACTAAATCTGCCGCCAATCTTCATCATGGCGCAATCCAACGCAGCATGGAATCGACTCGCACTTCAGCCTCTGCGCTTCTACGCCGCGCCGAAGATGAAACGAAAATTGACACGCGCACTAGTTCGCTTGACCCGCTTGCGAAATCACAACCAGCTAGTGCTCAGAAGCGTCCCGAACGCGAAATCCCGGTCGTCCGTACCTCGCTTAAACTTGGTGCCGCCGCCCGTCCGAAGCCCGCACCGGTTGTTTTACCGCCCAATGCGCGCATGGCTCGGGTTGCTCGTCCAGTTAATACTGCCGCGCAGTCGACTTCAGCGCCTAGCAAACTTGCAAAATTCTTGCGCCGGAACGCCATAGACGCTCAAATTGTTCAGCCACAGGGTGTTACCCAGGGGACGAAGACTAAAACTCTGGCTAGCGGCCAGACGAATTTACCCGCCAAGGATGACAATGCTCTGACCGTGAAAATTATCCCATCCGCAGCTTCCGAAGCATCCGTCGCTACATCTGCCCCGTCCCCTCAGGCGAAACGCAAGGTTAGCGCTGTGCGTGACCCGCAAATGCTCGCCGGCGCCCGTCGTAGCGTTAGTGTGCGTGCGGGGCAGCAGGGTGTTCAGGCCGCGACCAAAGCCCGTACGCTTTCTCGCAAGGCCCAGACCGCCGAAGTCCTTGGCATGGCGAACGTTCGCACCTCACGTTTCCGTACGAAGCCTAAAGATTTTTCCGCCAATCAACCATCTGCGTTGCCGACCGACAGTTCTTATGTTATGGCCGAGCCACCAAAGCTAAATGTTAAGAAAAAAGCTACTACTCCTGACGACCTTGGCGTGATCGAAAGCTATCACCCCGAAAACCCACCTCAGCCCATCGGCGACAAAGCTCCGACCGGCAGTATTAAGGCACAAAAAGTTGCCGCTGGTCATGTCAGTACCACCCCCGAACTCCCGACAATTAAGGCTGATAATACCTCAAATTATAGTTTTAGTAAGAAGAAATCAGAACCTGATAATAATCGCTACGCCCTCGGCGGGGAATCGCCGTTTTTGAGGTCGGTCAACGTCGAAAAACGCCCGCTTTCCAGTAGCCCCGGGAAGTTTAACCCGAAGGTTGAGCGTAGTATTGCTGCTCGGGCTGCCGAGACGTCAAAGCCTGCCGCGAAGCCTGGTCGCAAGAATCGCTACGAGAAAAAAACCGCTCCTGCTCCGCACCAAGAATTGCCAGTCCGCCCAACTGTCATTGTGCCATCCAATCGCCGCTCAAAAGCTCCTCTCGTCTTCCTTATTCTTATTACGATTATCCTCGGCGCCGCCGTCGGCGCTGCGGTGTATTTGTGCTTCTTCCAGTAAAATGTATACCCGTCTCAAGGACCGCACACATTACGAGGAGCGTTATGACTGTTTCACGGTCGAATTAGGTCGACGGGGGCGTTATCATTACCAGCAATTTCTCCAACAGTTTACCCAAGATCTAAAACAGCTTAACCCATCCGAAGATATCTCCCGTCCTGGTAATGCAATACTGGTAAATCTGTTTTATATGCAAGTACTAGGCTATGATTTGCTCGAGCGCTACGAAAACCGCGACCAATCAATTTCCGAACTTATGGAGCGCGACCGTCAACTCGACCAGCGTATTGCCGATGCTAAGCTCAAACACGATCCGCCTTGCCAGCATTGCGACCAACTCAAGCTTCAATGTTACGACAAAATATTCATGACACGTGATGACGAGAATAATGAGCTCGTCCTTTTTACTCTTAGATGCGTTAATTGCAATAGATATAGTCTCTACTGGGAAGATGGCGCCCCGTATCAACATATACCTCATGATGTCAATAATGATGTTCCTGTTACTGAAGACGCTCCAGAGGATGTTACCGCCGACTCCAGTCAATTATCCGACCCATACTATTGGAATATCGACCCCGACAACGACCCAGATTATGCCAAAGATCGCTATAATTTCTGCCTTTATGACGAATCTGAACTTAAGCGCCTCCGGTCCATGCGTAAGGGAATCGAAAAATTTGCCGAACTCGGCCGCCTCCTCACTAAAGAAGAGCAACAAAAAGACATTGAATTTGCTTTAGGGCAAATCAAGCAGCTCCAAATCGCCGAACTTATGCAGCTCCTCGCCCCAATAATTGAAGCGCAAGGATATTCTCATTTTAATTTTTCTACCCCGCAAACTAGTCGTCATCTGACAGTTGGATTTAACTGTCTTAACGCTAATCCCAATCGCAAAGCGCACCAGAGCGTGCGCAACCTTAAACGCCTAATCAATAACCAGCTGCTATTTACAAATTGGCGCTTGATGAGTGACGGAATCCATTGTCGTTTAGGTCTCCTCTCCGGTCGGCTAAAAGCTATCGAAACGCCAGAGGAGCTTCGCGCCCTTGCCGAAAAACTATACAAAGACGGCAAAGTCAAGCTACCACCTAGGAAATCGACCGGCTACCCTGATAATCTCGACCCTGCTAATACGGAAATTTCTTCTGACGGGACGATCATCCATTTGTAACTATCTCACAAAAAACAGCCTCTCCGGCTGAAACCGTGTGGTGCGAGTGGAGAGAATCGAACTCTCATCTCAAGTTTGGAAAACTTGCATACTAGCCGCTGTACTACACTCGCGTACTGTATGCTCTGGGGTGGGATACTGGAATTGAACCAGCGACCTTCTGGACCACAATCAGACGCTCTAACCAACTGAGCTAATCCCACCATACCGGCGCATACACCTACATTATAGCATATTTCCCGCCAAAGTGAACCCCAAAACTCCAGTCGACTGTACGTTAGAACCCCCGACCTAAAACACCTAGCCCGACCGTCAAAAACCAGTCTTTATCGTCAAAAAATCTTTTTTCGCTTCTGTCTAGTTTAAGCACGGCATTATTTATGGTAAAACTATTGACTTTTTAGCTAATCTGTGCTACAATGAAATCACGCAAGCGGTTTGTAGGATTACCGTATTGACGATCGCAAATTTTACAATTAGGAGGTAATGAATTATGAAGATTTTTGATCGTTTTAAAAAGACCCCGAAAACCCCGTTGACAAAGGTCTATTTAAAGTACGCCGAGACGAAGGAGGAAGTTCACGTAGAACTTTGCCACCTCGCTTGGCAGTGGACCATAGGCAATGCGACCTACGACGACGCTGTCGATGTCATTCAGGAAGGCAAGCCTTTCAACATCCCCAAGGACGATTACTCGCAGTTGGATGTACGCGATTATCGCGTCTACGACGGCGAGAAGGGCCGGAGCTATTATTGGCCTGATGATGAGGAAGGAACTCCGGCTGTTGCTCTGCGCAAGGGTAAATTTCTTGGCTGTATTTGTGAAGGCAAGAACAGCGTGGAGGATCTGGCTGACCGTGACGATGCTCACATTTTCATTGAGCGCCTTGAGCAGCTCCATAAGATGTACGCAGAAGTCGAGTCCGGCAAGAAACTCCCCAAGGAGGAACCGAAAAAGAAAGAAGAAGGTTCTGACAAAAAGGAGAAACCCGAGACCAAGGCTGAAGAAAAGCAGCAGGAAACCACCGAGGCAGCGGAGCAGAAAACGTCGGTTGCGGCCCATAGACCGCTGTATAACCTCTGGAGCAAGCTCAAGGATGATGAGGTCGCTGCGAAATTGCAGGATATGACCCGCGCCGACCGTGAGGAATTTTTTAATAAATTACTTGCGGAATATGAGGCGGCTATAGGTGAGATGCAGCAGTACGCCGCGGACTATCAGGGCGGTATGGCGTTTTACGCTACCGCGGTCAGAAGTTTTAACCTGGAGAAATCCTCGGCTGCGAAGTTTCTCAAAGAGCTGGAGGATGAGCAGAAGGAGACAGAGAAGCCTCAGGAAGAAAAAACCGACGACAAGTCTGGCGGCAAGAAGGAGGATCCGAATAAGGACACAAAACAGAAGAATTTTATCAACCGCCAGAAAAAGAAGGTTAACTCCTGGATTAGGCAGGCCGAAGCAGCAGATGACGACTTCCTCTTAGATATCCTTGACGACATGAAAGCTGCTCTGGACAAGGGTGACGCTGACGAGTACAAGAGACTCAAGAAGCGTTACGACCGTCTCACGTCTGCTGGTCAGCAGACGAATCATCATCATGATTCGTCCACAAACAGTACCGGCAGCGACGACCAGGACGGCACGCAGACCACCGAAGAGTCCGAGTCTGAAGAGGAAGATTCCGAGGATAACACGTCCGAAGAGGAAACCACGGAAGATTCCGAAGATTCTGCATCCGAAGAAGAAACTTCGTCCGACGACACGTCTCGGGAAAAGTCTGACCCTAATTCGGGTAAGACCTATCCGATTAAAGATGTTATCACTTGGATGAAAATGATTGGCTTAGGGGAGGAAAAACTCCCGTCTGCGTTTACTATGTCTGCGGACCAGACCAAAACTGTCACTGCGATATGGGTTAACGAATACATGGAATCCATCGGAAACGACAACCGGCTCGCCCAGTAGCTCTGGTAACTTCAGTTTCATTAGTTTTTTGACACTTACCAACTTTTTTCGAGGGAGCTACCGTTTAGCGGAGTTCCTGATATAAAATCCTACAGCCCCGCGACGATTTGTTGCGGGGCACTTCTTTTTGACAAAATTCATAGAAAATGAGACAAAATTTACACAAATTCAACCTATAAAATACTAAAACTTACGTACTTTTACAAGCATAAGAATAATAATCGGAAATCGTCAAGCTTATGCTTGTATCTATACATAAGAATTTTTCTCAATTAATGTTTTTGAGAAACTACCAAAAATAACAGAGGTAAAATCGAATTCATTCCGCCAGTGCTATTTTGTGATAAAACACTTGACTTTTTCTATGATGTGTGCTACAATGGAATCAGTCGGTACAAACCGAGCAGAAGCGGTTTGGGCTGAGGTCCATTAGCAGTCGAATCATCTCAGATACAACCTTAATCAGTATGTGTCTGAAATATCGAAAAAGGAGGGCGACGGTATTATGCTGAATACTATCTTAGCCGCAGTCTGCCTTATTGGCATGGCCTGTTTCTACATTGACCTGAAAATCGACAAATGGGAGTGGAAGGACGACCAACGCGAGAATTTTATCGCTGGCGGCGCCGTCGGTGCAGTGCTTTTTGCATGGCAGGCAACATGGCACCCGATTTTAATTCGCTCGGCCGTTGCTTGCGGTGCTTTGTTTACCTTGGGTGTCATAACGCTCAACTGGTATCAGCGCTGTGTAAAATGGCACGCCATTATGGGCAAGTCGGAAAAACGCCAGAAGCAGGTCGTTTGCATTATTGCTGTCTTTGTCTTGATTTCCATGATCAGGCAAATCATGCGTTACAAAGGAATGTTTTAAAAGTATGCCCTCCGGAGGGGAAGAATGTGTACATTATCTTCTGGGTGGCGCCTACTAATTTCGCCACCCACATACCTTGAATTGTGTTTGAGATGATTCGATTGCGGACTATGGAGTTTAACAAAATGGACCAGAGAGTAGAAAACAAACTGATATTAACTTTAGCTAAAACAAATAATCTTAACTTTTATCAAGTATCATAATCTACAGAAGGAGATTATTATGAAATCAGCAATTAAATCTACAATTGCGATTGCGGCTACTACGGCTGCGATTGCGGGTGTAGCGGCGTTGCCTAGCCTTGTTTCGGCTTGGGGCGACAATTATGTTGACCCAACGACCGGCGCAAAAGGCCGTCCAAGCTACACTATCGACCAAATTAATAATGGTGCTATCGGCGCTACTAAGTTGTCTGATGGTGAAGACTACAAAAACAGCTCTAATTACCCAGGCCAGATCATCTTCAACACGATTTCTAACAGTACAATCGGTGATGAGAAGAACTTCGTCGGTGCGCGCGAATGTGCGCTAGACGGTACTCGTTGTCTCGATATTGAGACCAACGCCAACCCAACCCCGACTACAAAATGGCAGGGTAATAACATCACGGTTGAAGATGGTAAGACTTATGTCATTCGTCTTTACGTTCACAACAACAACCCGAATGGTGAAGATGCTGTTGCCGAGAATACTCGCGTTAAGTTCAGCATTCCAAACGGTACTAGCAAACAAGTTCAAGTTAATGGCTTCATTAACTCATCCAACGCTACTCCAAGTGAGTATTGGGACTACGTGAATTTCAATAGCGAAGTTCCATTCCACTTAGACTATGTCTACGGTTCGGCGCTTGTTAACAATAACAAGACTCAAGCAGAAGCTGCCGCTGGCGGTTACCTTGATAACGCTGGCTGGAAGCTTAGCGATGATATCGTCAAAGCTGCAAGCACTGACGGTGTCTTGATTGGTTCCGACGCTCTTGATGGTCGCGTTCCAGGTTGTTATGACTATGCGAACTATGTTACCATCCAGGTGAAAGCTGTATTCGACTATGAGTACACGGTAGACAAGAAAGTCCGTCTCGCTGATAGCGAAGATCGTACTTGGAAAGAGTCTGTCGATGCTAAGGTTGGCGATAAGGTAGAATTCCGCATCGCTTACGAAAACACTAGCGACAAGAGCCAGACTGGCGTTGCTATTAAAGACATTCTTCCGTCGAACTTGAAATACGTTGCTGGTTCGAGTGTCATTAAGAACTCTAACCATCCAAACGGCGCAAAGATCGTCCAAGATTCTATCGTCGAGAACGGTATTCGTATCGGTAGCTACGGCGCAGGCGCGAATGCTTATATTTACTTCACGGCTGAGGTCGTAGACGAGAATCTTGCTTGTGGTGATAATACTTTGATCAACTGGGCGCAAGCTGGTGTTGGTCAGAAGACTATCCAAGACAGCGCTAGCGTCAAGCTAAACAAGTACTGTGAAGAGACGCCAACCCCAACCCCAACTCCAGAACCGACTCCGGAAACTCCAAGCGAGTTGCCGACCACTGGTCCAGAAGCTATCGTTGGCGGCGTTGTCGCTACAGGCTCAATCGTAACTGCTGCAGGCTACTACATTGCTAGCCGCCGCCAGTTGCGCTAAGCGCGAGCATCATTATTAACTAATTGATCGCTCAACCTAGTCAAAATCCCCTCCGTATGGAGGGGATTTTGGGTTGGTAGAAAAGATGATTTTTAGTAATCCAAAATCATTGATTGCAATCTTTTTCCGATTATGCTAACATAATAAATATGGATGAAGGTAAGGATTCTTTGGGCACGACCAGAGCGCAAAACGCTGATGGGTTTGATGCTTCGGCTCAGTCATCTGCTCAATCCGTAGATTCTACAACCTCCTCAGATTCTCCTGCCGACAATAAGATCATCTCCTCCGCCAACCTCGCTCCTCCTACGCCGCTAAACGCCCCCTTGCCAACTGACCCTCTGCACCCAATACAGACTGTGGGGACAGGTAGTGGGGATGTGATCTTGGGGCGGCAAGGAACTGGCAGGAAAAACATTCTTGTCATCGGTATTATCGTAGCAATAGTTTTATTCGTTATACTGATTATGTTACTGCCTATATTATTAAAAGATAATAATGGCGATGCGAGTCAACTCCTACGGCAAAATTTTGATACGATTAGTTCTACGGAAGATTTTTTTGAAAAAGTTTATTTTCGTGAAATAACAACGGACGACATTATGACCTCGGAAGATCACGAACAGATAAACCAAAACATCTCCCAATTTCTTAGCTTTCAGAAAGATTTCGCCAAAATTAATCCAGACAAATTAGATGACGAAATCAAAATAATATATGAAAACTTGCAGTCTAGGGCAGAGACATATCAAAAGTCACTAGAACTATATAACACTGTATATTCCGCATATACAGAAGAGAAGCCAGAGTTATTGAACGATTATTTGGCAAGTGAAGAATATTCAGTAGCGGCAATCGCTGAGAGGTTCGTTGAGTATTTTAATGATCGCGATCGCCTGCTTGAGCAGATTTCGGCAAATGATTGCGCTATAGACGGCAATAACTCTTCGGAGATTTGTATTGAGCTAGTGAATAATTATCGCGACACTATTGAGTCGATGAGGCAAAGCTATTCTGTACCGCAGTCGATATTCTTTGCTTACGACGCTGAGCCAGATTACCAAGATGAGAGCTCGCTGATATCGCGCGTAGAACAGGTAATTAAGGAGACGGAAGAGTGATAAAAACTGGTTGGAAAAAACTGGCTATTTGGGCGCTTGTAATCTCGACGCTCTCGGGAGTAGTAGTCGGTTCACAGGTAATGGCGATTAAGACTTCTGAGGCTTTAGAGAAAATGAAAGAAGCCGGAAAGATTCAATTAGTGACGAACGTCTTCAGCAAATGCGTTCAGGGCAGGATTGACCAGCCATATAAAGATACGCAAGAGATGCACGTCCAAGGTACTACGTCCACGATCCCCAAAACTCCTCTGGCGGATAATCCCTTCAATGAATTAAGGAAGCATATTCCGGTTGGTGCATGGCTAGAAAAGCAGGTGCAAGGAAAAATTAATAACGGTACGATTTATTGCGAAGATAAGGATTCAAATATCGTCAATGTCTTCGCTAATACCTTAGGCATCGATAAGGCGGCTATTTACTGTGACGGCAAAAAGCCCGGCATCCTTAAGCTGCAAAATCAAAATAGCAAAGGTGAGTGGGTTGATGTCGATGGTGAATGTGCTGCCGGGTTAAGCAACGGCGATCTTAAATTTGTATTTAATGATGAGGGGGCTTTGGCGCATGTGAAGAAACTCTATAACAAGAAGAAGCAAGACAATAGTTACTTGGTGGCATGGGGTGACCGGGGAACTTTCAAAGACGACTTAATCAACTATTTCTTATATTTTAATGATTTCACGGCGGCTTGTAGTAACGATCAATATAGTGGTGACGAGAGTCTGCTAAATAAAACGAAGTACTTTGGCCCGATTAAAGTTCCAAATCCGAGTACTGGGAATATGGACGAACGCTATTATTCAAAGGGGCACATTACATCAAATAGCTGGGGCAGTAACTGGATTAATAGCGACGGTGCGCACACTTGTGATGCAGTGATTAAACGCATAAATGATACCGCACCGGCCGTCAAAAAAGCTCTCGATAAAACTGAAAAAGATGACGATGGAACAAAACCAGATGATATCGTTGGCGATATTACTGAAGACGCAGATAAAGATAATGCAGAGGAGGCGTCGCCATGCGCTACGGCAGGACAATCTCTTGGCTGGATAATCTGTCCAGTCGTGCAAATGGTGAGCTCAGCAGTTAGCGGTATTTATGGCTATATAGAAAATAACTTTCTCCAGATGAATAGCAGTTTTGTTAGTAGAGAAAGTGATACTCATGAGGCCTGGGATAAATTTAGAGATTTTGCTAATATTGCGTTTACTATTATATTATTAGTAATTATCCTGTCCCAGATTACTGGATTCGGTGTTAATAATTACGGGATTAAGAAGATTCTGCCAAGCATGATTGTTGTGGCAGTGCTAGTAAATCTGTCTTTCTTTCTGTGCGAAATCGCTGTAGATCTATCTAATATCGTAGGTTATGGCGCCAAAGAGGTCTTTGATAATATAATCAGTAGCACAAATGATGATTATAGCCTTGGTGTACTCGCCAACGGATTAGCTGAAACTTTTATCTCAGGAGCTGCGGTAGGTCTAGGAATCGTGATTGCTGCCAGCACTGTTGAGTTTTGGATCATACCCCTTCTGCTTCTGTTGCTTACGGCTTTAATTTCCGTAATTTTCTTCTTTATATTGCTAGGCGTACGTCAAGCAGGAATTATTATTCTAATAGCTCTATCCCCTATCGCAATAATTTGCTATGCCCTACCAAATACAAAGAAGATATTTGAGAGATGGTGGAAGCTGTTTTCTGCATTATTGTTAGTTTATCCGATTTGCGGCGTACTAATGGGCGGAGGGCGATTTGCGTCGAGACTGCTGCTTAATGCGGGGAGTAGCGTTGGCGCCAGTAATGAGCTTGGTTTTGCATACGCATTTGTCGCCATCATGCTCCAAGCAGTCCCCTTCTTCTTTATCCCGAGTATTCTCAAGAGTTCACTTTCGGCTATGGGAAATCTTGGCATGAAATTATCAAACTTTGGCAGAAACCTTGGACGTGGAGCGACGGGTGCCATCCGTCATTCAGAGGGGTATAGAGATATGCAGGCGCGGTTGGGCGGCCATAACGCGCAACGCACGCTAAGGCGCATGAATAAAACGACCGGGGTACGGGGGCTCACGAATCGGATGGGAGCAAAGTATCGCAATAGCAATCTTCTCGGAGCGAAAACGGCAAGAAATTCTTATGAACGTAAACAAGACCGTCTTCAGCAAAGGAATACTGAAGAACAATTACGTAATGCAAGGGCGGGATATGCTGCTGATGGTAACTATGGTCAGCGATTGAATAGTCGTCTAGACGCGGAGCACGAACGATATATTAATGGCATGGCCGACGATATTGAATTGGCAAATGCCAATATTGCAACCGATGATGCCGAAATGGGGCGACGTCACGCTGCTGCTCTCGAAGCATTAAATGCCGATCCGACGTCAGACCAAAACCGCGCCGCCGTACGCGCTTATCAAAACATGTTAAATGCGAGCGGAGATGGTGGCCGTCGAACACTTTTTGACAACTATGCGCAAAATATTCAGAACCACGGCGGAGAGGTACAGGCTGGCACGCAAATGGCTGCTCAGCATTTGATACGCGAACACGCACGAGATATTAAGCCGAAGAGCCGTGATTTCTTTGGTATGCTTGGAGATGTTAGCCGTGGCGAAAGAAATGGGACATTCCAGCAATTTGCGGATAGTGACGGTAAACAACACTGGATGTCATCGGAGTATGGCGCAAAGAGCGTGGGCGGATATGATGCATCAAGTTTTGCGCAGGCTGATGAAGGATCAATTGATCGTTTAATTGCGCAAGCACGCAACGGTCAGCTTGATAATAATCAAAAAACTCAGCTCGAAGAGTATACTCGTAAAGCATTGGATGGTCAGCATAATATTCATGCTCAAGGTAAGGTTGCTAACAAGATGAATGAACTACGTGATGTCATGGGATTCTCTCGAGTTTCTCAAGATTCTGGCAGCACTGTTTCAGGAGCAGCAGGGCAAAGTGATTCTGGATCCATCATTGTTCCTCGTCGTAATGGCAGCTCTTCTACTGGGCCATCATCTACCCCAGATTCGCAGAACAATGGAACAATTGACTCAGGCACTATTCAGAACATCGTGCGCAATCCGAACGGTACAATTCAAGGTGATATTCACACAGATGGACTGGGAACGGTGAGAATTCAAAACGGTAGTACTGTAACCGATTCCGGTATTATACTTCCTCCACGAGACACGTCGCGACGCCAAAACAACGGACCGCGCCAAAATAATAACAGTAATCAGTAAGGGTATCCCGACAAATAAAAAGTGGCCCGTTCTTTATGAACGGGCCACAAGTTTTGGTGAATAGGCGAAGCAACTGTACTTCGACTCTATTCAAAAATGCGGATACAAGACAGTTGGGATACATTGCTATTTCGTGAGCAACCGTTCAGAGATTTTTATCATCTCCTGTTGCTCTCGTTCATGTAGAAGTTGCAGCTCTTTTTGCTGTTTTCTTTGGCTATCCATGTCTATTTTTTTTTGCTTAATAACCTCGATGGCTTCTTGTAGTTCCTCTGCTGCGTCAGCTTCATTTAATACGCCGTCCAACACATCAATCATGATAGCTTGTTGCAAATTCCAGAGTGCTCTCCGATAATCTTCGCTGATACCCTCCGGAAGCAGCACTTTCGGGCTGTTTATATAACGCTTACTGCAGCTCGGGCATTCATCATAAGAGTTAAGCCCATCACCACAAACAAAGCAATAACTGATTCGCTCGCCGCCACGATCAAAAAAACCATGTCTTTTGGGGTTTCGTTTTTTTAGCCGTTCTACAAGAGGCAGTGAAGATAGTGGTGGTGTATGACTCTCGTCCCATTTTGCCTGAGCAACTTTAAATTGAGAATAACTACCATTATAATTCGAGTAGACCGGACGCGCTTTCATACGCTTCTTTCTGCTTCTATGCCAACCGACCATACAGCCGATTATAGATGCTATTAACCCTATAGTCGAGGTTATTTTTATCCAATCCTCCCATGGCTGAGGCAGGCCACTATACGTTGCGAATATAATCCCAAACCCAAAAAATATAATCAACCACATGTACTCACCTTCTTCCATAAAAGACTGAAAACGCTAAATTTATCTATCTCCAATCAAGCAGAAAACAATACACGTCACCGAGCCCAGGAGTAATCACTAAATCGCTATTTGGCAATGCCGTAATATCTACGAATATGTCCTCATTCACAATGACCGGCACATTTGTCGGCTCTCCACCCCCTAATGGCACTGTGTATAATTCTACATTTCCGCCTCCGTTACTTGGAATAGAGAGAAAAGCAATAGTGTTTCCGTCGGGGCTTAGTACGCCACTCCAAGTATAACGTTCGGACTCGGGTATATACTGCTGCGTTTCGCCAGTTTCGAGATTCGCGATAAAACTACTTGGACACATTAAACCTGAATTGTACTCATCCATGATATAAGTATTCTCATCTACCTGAGCCGTCGGATAACCTAATGGAGAAAATCCGCCATTATTATATAAGTCATCTTCGCTCGCTTCATGTAAGCTGTCGGCCGAGATATTATTTAATGGTACGCAATATTTCCGAGTATTATCAATTTTTCCGCTCTTGGTCTCATCGATTTCGGTAAAGACAAAACGACCATCGTCGAAACCTCTTGCCCTCTGCGCCACTGGACCAGGATTAGAAAAACTACTTTCTTCTACTGCCCCAATCGCCTCAGTCACGTCGAAGAATGTGCCGTCGCTATCAACCCACCCCGCGTGAAACTCATTATTGTTATTTGCGTAAGTTCGGTCGGTTTTCATCTTCGTGAAATCGTCGGAAAACCAATCACGATTATTCCCGTAGACGCTAAACGTTTCTGGTTGCGCATAATAAAACTCGGTGTCATTATCAATTTCCTCTGCTCGCTGTAATTCCGCGTAGGTGATGTGATCCAAATGAAACTCGGAAATAACATTTTGAGCTCCGGTTTCCGGGTTAATACTGATAATTTGAACGTCCGTATATCCGCCAGAAGCGGATACTGTCGTCTGTCTAATCATCGCAATTATCCCATTTGCCTCGACTGCTTCGGTTCCAACTTCCGTTTCATCCTCCTCGGATTCAACGTCCTCGTCGGACGCGTAATCCTCGCCAGCAAGCTCATCATTTGCATCCAGCACATCATCTTCGACATCATACTCTGCCTCATAGTTATCGTCCGTCGTCGCAGTGCTATCGCCACTACCTGCGCATCCTCCGAGAGTTAAACATGCCACCGCCATCATTGCTACAAAAACTTTTTTCCTCATTTTCTTTTCTCCTTTTTATTTTATTTTTGTAG
Source organism: uncultured Candidatus Saccharibacteria bacterium (assembly GCA_947367565.1). Lineage (GTDB taxonomy): Bacteria > Patescibacteriota > Saccharimonadia > Saccharimonadales > Saccharimonadaceae > Nanosyncoccus. Next base: position 13,738 of record CANBEI010000018.1, read on the forward strand.
ATCGATGAGAGCTCACGAGCTTAATAAAACTGTCTTTTATCCTGTTAAAGTTCGTGATTTTTCATCAATCAATAGTTACCTAATTCTACTACAAAATCATATATTAAGCAATCTTAAGCGATTTATCGCAAACTATTATCATACTTATGCTTGCTAAAAATTTTGATTTTATGCTAATCTGGCTGCAGGGCGGCATAACTTTGGCAAAAGCATCGTAAGTTAACAAATGGGGAAAGGGGGGAAAGGCCTATGATGATTA
>CANBEI010000019.1 GCA_947367565.1 uncultured Candidatus Saccharibacteria bacterium
TCGCTGCAGTGCTGACTGAGCGCATAGCGTTGCTGAATTCGCGTGCGGAGAACACTGCGCCGCCGACATACCAAGCTGGTGCAGAGACGTCGTTCATCTCGTAATATTTACCCATTTCGTTCAGCCAGCTAGTTTCAAGGCGGAAAATAACGGCATATGGCAATAGTTTTTCATATAGATTGACAATGCCTTGGTTACTAGTGTCGGCGCCTTTGACGCTTTGGAGAAACTTAATACGATCTTGCTCAGCCATTTTGATATATAATCTTAATCCGTCGAGATAGCGTGACCATTTCAGGCCGTCTTCGGTGCGAGTATAGAATTTCTGATAATGGGCGCTAGCATAGAAAGCTCCGATGGCGATAGCGATTGCCAGGATGATGATTGCGGCAATTAACCATCCGCCACCGAATAGCGTGATGTAGCTTGGAATATTACCATCGACGAGAAATGGTAGAGCGACAATGCTAATGATAACCCAGAGGATACCACAGGTGAGTAGCATATCACAGAGATTAATCTTAGCTTTTTTAATTTCGCTTCCCTGATTGGTGACTTTCGGGGTGTACAACCCATCTGCATAAAGTTGTTCCTCAATATGCTTACTGTATTTTTGCCCGAGGCGGACGAGAGCGCTATCGGCAGTGTGAGTTTTGATAAGGATTTCTTGGCCGGTTTCAAGGTCAGCGTCGCGTCCAGCGAGCAGTTTCAAGACGTCGGCTTGTTCGTTTTTGAGATCGGTCGAAAGAATTTTGATAGTCCATTGCGGCTTCTTCTCGGTGCCAACTTTAGAAAGTTCAACTTTGCGAGTAACGGCAAGTTCCATTAGCGTTGCAACTTTGCTAGAGCCGAGCATTTTTTGACCGACGTAATTCGTAGCCATTTCGGCGACTGTGAAGTCTTTAGGCGGAGTATATTCAGGTGTGACGAAAAGTCCGTTATAATATTCGCGTTTAGCTCTGGTTTGTGCATGGATTGCGAGAATCGTGATTAATAAAGCCCCGGCGACGATCATTTCGACAACAATTGTGCCGACGAGGCGATAGTCATAAGTTTGACTAGGTACGACAAAAGTGTCGGCATCAAAACTAAGGTCAAAAGTAAGATTTTCGCGTGCGGTGAGATTTTCGGCGTGGAATTCAATGATGTCGTCATTGATTGTAGTTTTACAGCGCTCGGCGCCACTAACACCATATTTACCAACATAGCAAGACGTATCTCCGTCGAAAGCGGATTGGACTTCGTCTCCGACAAGATGGACGCGCGCGGTGACATTTTCAAAGCGTTGCGACCAATCGTTGCCGTTTGTATCCCAGTAGAGTTCTTGGAACGGACCGACGAATGGACATCCCGTGTCAGTACAGCTTGCACCTTGATTCGTGATAACATTCTGAAATTCATATTCTAATTCGTAAATCTGGCGGTCGTGGACGTAAGCACTAGGGTTGCCAATATAAACTGTGAAATATCCGTCGTCTACTTCAACTTTGTAGGGCTCTTCAGTAATACCATTGTGCTTTACCTGAATATTTAGCTTACGGTCACTGGCTGTGGTAAGATTTTTCCCGTCTTGGTTCGTATAAGGAATGATTCGCGTGATGCCGTGATTTTGGTCAGTATTCGGAAAAACGGCGACGAATTTTTCGATAACTTTGAGACGACTAGTGCCGTCTTCGGCCTTGCTTAGATAGTAATCGGCGGAAAAATCTTGGAAGTAGAAGCGGTTAGCGGAATCGTTTATGCTAATTGCGCCAGCATTGTCGGAAAATACCCCGCAAAACACACTCAGTACTTGACAAAATACAGCTAGTGTGATACAATAGAAGGATAGGGTTATGAATTTTGACCATTTCTTGTGGGTTCGTTGCGTATTTTGGCGTTTTTGCAGTATCATTTACCCTCCTTAACTTGGGCTAGAGTTTGCTTGAGCGCATTTGCGGATTGTTGCATCTTAATTCCCTCTTGTTCGGTCATTTGGATTTCGAGTCGTCGGATAATACCTCGCCGACCGATAATGGCAGGAAAACCGGAGTAGATATCGTTGCAGTCATCAAGTGATGAAACGGGCATGACGCGTTTTTCGTCATTAAGAATACAGTTGATGAGTTGGACGGTACAAGCGCCGATGCCGTAGTGGGTGGCGCCTTTTTTCTGGATAATTTCGTAGGCTTCGTGACGTACGGCATCGGTGATTTTCTTGCGTTCACCTGCTGAGATTAGTCGTTCAATCTTTTCGCCGCCGACATTAGCGCTTGACCAGAGCGTTAATTCACTGTCGCCATGCTCACCGACTTGGTAAGCATGGACGGACTTCGGGTGAACACCAAGACGCTCGGCGAGTCTAAATCTAAGCCTAGCAGAATCGAGAATAGTGCCGCTGCCGATGACGCGTTCGTTTGGTAATCCAGAATATTGCCAAGTGAGATAGCTGAGTGTATCCATCGGGTTCGCTACGACGATAAAGATGCCGTCAAAACCATTCCGCATAACTTGTTCGACGACGCTTTTGGTGATTTTGGCGTTTTTTTGGAGTAAATCGACCCGAGTTTCGCCAGGTTTCTGATTAGCGCCGGCGGTCAGAACACAAATATCACAATCCTTAGCCGATTCGTAACCGCCAGCATGAATCTTTAGCCAACTGGGCGCGACGGCTAGAGCGTCATTCAGGTCCATAGCTTCGCCTTCGGCGTCGGTGGTGTCGAGATCGGTTAAAACTAGCTCACTGACGGGGGTGCGTTGATTTAATAAAGCAAAAGCGATACTGGCGCCAACGTTGCCAGTGCCCACAATCATTACTTTTCCACTCATATTACTTATGATTATAGCATATTTTGTGGAGATGGATGTGAGGTTTTATATTATTCTTCGTTGCGTTTCTTGATAATTGGGAATGGTACAGCTTCGCGGCCGGATACGCCTTCGAGTAGCCAGAAGTTGCGTTCGGAATTGCCCCAGCCACAGGCGGGCGGCATGCCATATTCGAGCATCTCGACAAAATCCATATCGAGCATCTGAGCTTCGTCATCGCCGCTATCACGCATGGCTTGCTGTTCCTCAAATCTAGCGAGCTGATCGAGCGGATCGTTAAGTTCGGAATACCCATTACCCATCTCAGTACCGGCAATGATTGGGTGGAACCTTTGGGTGACGAGCGGATTTTCGTCGCTGACTTTAGCAAGCGGACTGAGACTCAGTGGTTCCTCGACGAGCCAGTATGGACCGGCGGAAGTTTTGCGAATTAGCTTCCAGAGATTATCGAGGAGACGACCGTCACTGACGCTTGGGTCTACCTTAACGCCATTTTCGCGTAGGATACTAAGCATTTTTTCACGGTCGGGATTGAAGACGTCGACGTCGAACTTGTCGCGGAGCAAGTCGGCATATTTAATGCGTGGCCAGTCTTGGTCAAGGTCGACTTCAAATCCGCCAACGTTGAACTTCAGCGTACCCCAAGTTTCTTTGGCGACATATTTAATCATTTCTTCATAAAGCCGCATGCCGTCTTCGTAATCTTCATAAGCAGCGTAACTTTCGAAGGCAATATGTTCGGGCAGATGTTCGTCATCAACACCTTCGTTGCGAAATCTTGGACCGATGTCGTAGACTTTTTCGAAACCGCCGCCAAGTAAGCGTTTTAGCGGTAGTTCTTGGCTGATACGGAGATAGTAGTCACTATCCAGTGCGTCCATATGCGTAACAAACGGATTAGCATCAGCTCCACCAGTCGTAGTTTCAAGTACGGGGGTATTAATTTCGATAAAACCATGGCTATTCATGAAATCGCGCGTGGCTTGCCAGAACTTGCTGCGGCGGACTAGACGCTCGCGGACTTCGGGATTGACATTCATATCGACGTAGCGACGCCGGTAGCGCTCCTCTTTATTAGTTAGTCCATCGTAGCCTGGTAACGGCCTGAGGCTCTTTGTCAATAATCTGATTTCATTTGTGAAAACGGAAATCTCGCCAGTACTACTTTTGCCGACTTTGCCGGTCGCTTCGATGAAGTCACCGGTGTCAAGAAGTTTGAGCTGTTTCACTCCAAACATTCCAGGTGTCACCGCGTCGCTCTTCTCCATGAAAATCTGGACTTCGCCGGTATAATCGCGTAACTTAACGAAGGCGATTTTACCGAAGGCGCGAATCGCAACAATACGCCCAGCAATACAAACTTCTTGCCCGTCCTTCTCGTTAAAATGATCTAGGATAGTGGCGATTTTTGTATTGCGATGAGACTTGGCGGGATATGGATTGATTCCTAATTCGCGGATTTGACCAAGTTTGCGTAGGCGTTCGTCGCGATAGTCGTTCAGAGTGGTCATAGACTTTTAATTTTGACCTTTTTACCATTAAAATCGAATTCTTCGCCGGCTTTGCGTCCCATTAGTTCTTTGCCGATCGGGGATTCGTGTGAAATTTTACCTTCAAGCGGGTTGGCTTCGACCGGACCGACGATAGTATAGGTGAATTCTTTGCCACCCATATCAATGACGACAGTTGCACCCATTGCAATAGCGTCGTTTGCACGCGGAGCTTTAATCAAAACAGCATTTTTTAAGATGTCTTCGATTTCGATAATGCGATTTTCGACATTTTTTTGCTCGGCTCGGGCGTCGGTGTATTCTTGGTTTTCTGAAAGGTCACCAAAAGCCCGCGCAGTAGCAATTCGCTCGGCAATCGCAGGACGCTGCGCGATTAAATCGGCTAATTCTTTTTCTAAGTCAGCCTTGCCGGCTGCGGTGAGATTAACTGTCTTTTTCATAACTACTAAGTAGTCTATCATTGATTTTGGTAATTGTAAACCCTTGTACTTTGTGGATTAAAAGATTTCCGTAAGAGCAATGAGTTTGGTTTCGCCGGTCTTGCGATCGGTGACTTCGGCTTTGCCGTCAGCAAGCGTCTTGTCGCTTACTACGACGCGATACGGGATTCCCATGAGTTCGGCGTCGGTAAACTTTTCGCCTGGGCGTAAGTCGCGATCGTCAAACAAGACTTCTTCTTCGCGACCGCGGTATAGCTCTTCGGCTTTTTTCATGCCTTCGTCGCCGATACCGATTAGATAATATTTATACGGTGCGATATTTTCTGGCCAAACGAGACCCTTGTCGTCGCACATCTTTTCGGCGATAACGCCCATGACGCGCGAGATGCCAATGCCGTAGCAGCCCATGAGAACCGGTTTGCGCTCGCCAGCTTGGTCGGTAAACTCTAGCCCGAGTGGAGCGGAGAATTTTGTACCGAGGGTAAAGATATTGCCTACTTCGGCAGCCTTGGTCATTTCGAGTTCGTCACGCTTAACACCAAGGTCGTTCATGACTTCGTCGATTAGGACTTCTTCGTTCAAAACGACAGATTTGTCTTTGTTGTAATAAATATTATCTTCGCCGACTTCACAGATAGTTTGGAACTCGTGGCTATATTTTGAGAAAACGCCGCCACTAGCAAAAGTTTCGTAAGTATCCTTACCGATGCCGAGACGATCATAGATACGCATGTAGGCTTTTTCGGCTTCATGATAAAATTTATCGTGGTCTTCGGTGGTAGCGCAGAAACTATACATGTCTTTCATCAGGAATTCGCGACCACGCATAATGCCAGATTTGGCACGAAGTTCGTTGCGGAATTTAGTCTGGATTTGGTAGACGGCAAACGGTAAGTCTTTGTAGCTTGAGACGTAATTACGTAGCATTTCGGTAAACGGCTCTTCGTGAGTTGGGCCGAGACCAAGTTCGCCGCCGGCAGCGAGCTGAGTACGGAACCAAATATCCATTTTTTCGATATCCCAGCGATCGGTTTTGATCCAAGGTTCTGGGTTTTGCAGGGTGGACATTAAGCACTCTTCGGCGCCGATACGATTGAGCTCCTCCCGAACGATGGTTTTGATATTATCAAGAACGCGTAGTCCGAGTGGGAGATAGTCGTAAACTCCGGCTAACTCTTTGTAAATATAGCCAGCACGGCTAAGGTATTGGGCTCCACGTGCAGTCTCATCTTTTGGAGCTGAACGTAGAGTTTTGATAAAACTTTGACTTAAACGCATAATACATGCAGTATAGCATGGTCTGTGAGGTTTTGGCAACCCGGGCGCGGCTAGATTGCAATATATAATAAGTAAAATGCGATGCCGTTTGATAGCATGTGCAATAACATGCCGCTCCAAATTGTACCGGTGATTTCTCTAAGTCCGCACAGTACGAGACTGAGTGCAAAAACTCCGACGCTGACATTCCACTGACCATGCAAGAAGCCAAATAGCAGTGAAGTGAGTAACATTGCTACTGGGATTTTGAGTTTTTCGCGCAACTTACCATAAAGCCAGCCGCGCATGATGATTTCTTCGGCGATTGGTGCGATAAAAACGAGTGCGATCATTGCGACGACACGGTCGCCTGTAGTAATGAAATAGCCAAAGCCGACGTCCTGAGTTTCTTCAGCATTGAACCAAGTAAAAGCTGACATAATACTGGTGAAAATTCCAGAAAGCACGAGGTAAACAACATATGAAACCGGTGTGAGACCGACGTCGATGACGGTCGGTAAATCTTTTAGTCCGAGCTCTTCGCGAGAAGTAGTAAAATCAGGAAGATTCGTGAATTGCGGTATGGATTGCGATTTTTTATTTGATTTTGCATTAGCGCGAGTCTTTAGCTTGTTGATGACTTTTGGCGGCACAATAATAACTAGTATTAACGATAATATATAAGTCAATCCATAATAAATACAAGTCCAGAAAGGCTGACTGAATTTACTATCAAGGATCCACATCATAGGCAGACCAATAATATATTGGCTGATAGTCATAGCGACTGCAACCCAAATTAGCAGTAGGACGACATATTCAACAGTCTTCCAGTTGATTGCTGGTAGAGATTTTTTGGGAGTTTTAGTTTTTACGGTTTTTTTGCTATTTTTTGACATCTTCATGTTTTCCGCCTAGAAGAATCTCGTAATATCCAGAATCGAAATTAGTATAATGAGCATAATAAGAATCATGAAAGCGCGAGAAACGATCTTTTCTTCGGTTTCTTTTGTCAGAGGTTTTTTGCGGAGCTTGTAGATGGCGATTAGCAGCCAGCGTCCACCGTCAAGTGCGGGAATTGGTAGAACATTCATACAGGCGAGTGAAACGGAAATCAGTGCAGCGAGAAAAGCGAGGTTGGAGGCGCCGGAGCTAGCAAAGGCGGGGAAAATAATGCCGATAATGCCGATTGGTCCGCTGACGGCGTCACCAGCGGCGGAAATGGCGTTTTGCCCGGCTTCGCGTACGACGCTGTCACTACTGAATTGACGCACGGCACCGGAAACTAGGTTCCAAACCATATCGCCAAGACCGCGGAAGGTTTCGCTAGTGAGTTGAATCGTCGTTCCGAGACCGACGATCGGTGCTGACCAGCTAGAACGGATAAAAGTTTGTCCATAAGACATTGAAACGCCGAGACTATATTCTGAGCCTTCGGGGTTGAGTTTGGCGGTAAGCTCTTTCTCTTCATCGCCGCTCCTTACGGTATATTTAACGCTTTCTTCAGCGTGTTCTTGCCCATAAGTCGTAACGTCGGTCGGGTACATGACATCTTGGTCATCGACTTGGATAATTTGGTCGCCATTATTAAAGCCGGCTTTTTCGGCGGGCGACCCTTCAATGACATCTATGACACTGACTCCACCACCAATAATTTCAGCGTCGTTTCCGAGGTAAAATTGATGCTCGATAAATTGCGGCATACCGGTAAAAGCCAAAATCGTCAGGACAACGAAAGCGACGAGCCAGTTCATAAGAACGCCGCCGAAGAGGATTTTGGTTTTTTGCCAGAAGCTAGCGGCGCCAAAAGTGCCCTTCCGAGTGTCAGAGTCGGATTCACCGTCCATAGAGCAAAAACCGCCAATGGGAAGCCAGTTGATGCTGAAAATCATATGTTTTTGTGGCTTTTCCCACTCGGATTTTGGCAGTCGAATCCATTTTTTGACGCTTTTTTTGCCTTTTTGCCAGCTTGGATTGCGTACCCAGGCGATAGCACGGGGCGGAAAGCCGATCCCGAATTCTAACACGCGGACGCCGTTTCGACGCGCCATGATGAAATGACCGAATTCATGCGCAACGACAAGAAGCATCAAAATAACTAGACCGATGATAATTCCCAAAAGTATATTCATATATCCCAGTATAACATATTTTAGCTAAGCTGAAGCCACTTAAGCCTATTTTCCGAACCTGCGGCCGCGGCCATGATACTCTTCGATAGCAGCGCTACAATCTTCGGCCTCAATATCAGGAAAGTTTTTCTCGATGAACCAAAACTCGGAATAAGCAGCGCGCCAGAGTTGGAAACCGGAAATACGTTCTTCCCCGCTCGTGCGAACGATCAAATCACAGCCTGGAACTTCGGGATGATAGAGGTATTTAGCGAAGCTCTCTGGGCTTAATTCGGTCTCTCCAGCTTCGATTGCTTTCGTTGCAGCGTCAGTGATTTCCCATTGTCCACCATAATTAAAACAGATGCAAACTGTCATGCCGGTGTTATGCTTGGTCTTTTCCTCGGCGTTCATCATTTTGGCCCAGAGTTTGGGGTCGACTGGTTCAGGGCGACCCATGATGACGATTTTGATGTTTTCTTTTTCAAGTTTTTTGGTCAGACTGTCGATCTTATCGCCGGCGAGTTTCATGAGATAGCTGACTTCTTCTTCGGAGCGATCCCAGTTTTCAGTGCTGAAAAGGTAGAATGAGATATATTCTACCTCGGTATTTTTCAGAGCGTCGATAATTACTTCGACCTTATCGAAGCCGCGCCGATGCCCCTCAAGCGTTGGTAGTCCATGGCTGCGTGCCCAGCGGCGATTACCGTCGGCAATGAAACCGATATGTTTTAATTCCTTTGCCATTAGATCGCCATAATCTCCGCGGTTTTGTCCTTGAAAGCGGCGTCAATTTTATCGGTGTAGGTCTTTGTAAGTTCGTCGACGGATTTTTCGGCGCGTTTCTTGGTGTCTTCGGGGAGTTCGGCGGTCTTTAGCTCTTTGCGGGCGTCTTCACGGACATTGCGAATCGCAACCTTAGCGTCTTCAACCTTGCTGGACGCGGTTTTGACGATTTCTTTCCGGCGTTCTTCGGTTAACGGCGGAACAGGTACACGTACAACGTGACCGTCGTCGGACGGATTAAGCCCTAGGGCTTCATCACTGCGAATCGCAGCGGCGATAGTCTGGATATTCCCAGGGTCAAACGGAGTAACGACGAGCATAGTAGCGCCAGATGCGGTGATATTGGCAACTTGGTTTAGCGGCATGAACTGACCGTAAGCCTCGACCTTGACGTTTGCTAGCATATCAGGGTGTGCCCGTCCGGTACGAACTTTTTTCATTTCATCATGAAAACGTGTAATAACATTTTCCATAGCGCTGCGATATTCGCTGTCGTCAAACATAGATTCCTCTCGTTAATGATGTTACTATTATAACATAAGCCATGAGAGATAGTAGATAATCTTTTTTCGGGGCGGGTGTCCGCGCTCCATCTAAAGATTTCGCGCTGGACAGCCCCAATCGGGTTAGCCCCTCAAAAAGATATCTACTATCCCCTCGTGCCTTATCCTATTCAGTAACACCAACTTCAAGACGTTTGAACTGGCTAACGGTGATGTTTTCACCGGTCTTGGCAACGGCGTTCTTGATGAACTGCGCAACCGTTATGCTGTCGTCAAGAATATATGGTTGCTCCATGAGGACTTTGTCGCCGAAGGCCTTCTTAATCTGGCCGTCGATGATTTGGTCTTTCATGTTTTCTGGGCCCTTGAAGTTCGCTTCAAATTCTTTCTTCTTTGCCTTTAATTTGTCTTCAGGGATACTTTCCATGCTGACGTAAATTGGGTTCATGCTTGCGACTTGCATGGCGAGTTTGTGGGCGAGATCCTTGAATTCCTCGGTCTTCGCAACGAAGCTGGTTTCGCAGTTGACTTCGACAATCGCACCGAGACGGCCGTCGTGAACGTAAGTTTCGATGATGCCTTCGCGAGTTTCGCGATCGCCACGTTTTTCGGCTTTGGTCATGCCTTTTTTGCGCATAGCTTCAAGCGCTTTGTCGAAATCGCCTTTGGCTTCGACGAGGGCGTTCTTAGCATCGGTCAACCCAACGCCGGATAATTCTTTGAGTTTTTTGATAAGTTCAATCGAAATCGTCTTGACTTCGTTTGCTTTTTCTTTGAGTTCTTCGCTCATTTTGCCTCCTTATTAGTGATTTTTGGGTCTTATCTATCCCCGTTAACTATGGTTTGAACTTGTACGCCGTGTACAAGTTGCATTATATCCTAAGCCTTTTTCGCTTCGCCTTCTTTGATGGCGGCTACGATGTAATCGAGAATCAGCTGGACGGCCTTAATTGCGTCGTCATTAGCTGGGATAACGTAGTCAATATTAGTTGGATCGACATTAGTGTCGGTGATTGCGAAGACTGGCATTTTGAGCGTCTTAGCTTCTTTGATCGCGTTTTTATCCTGGATAGCGTCAACGACGACAATTGCAGCTGGCTGCTCATTCATTTCCTTAATCCCGCCGTAGCGTTCGTTCAAGAGGTCGATTTCCTCTTGGTAGCGCTGAACTTCGAGTTTGGAGTAACGCATTTCGAGTTCACCAGAAGCCATACGGCGTTCGAGGTCGTGTAATTTCTTAATCTGCTTGTTCACGGTCTCGACGTTCGTCAGAGTACCGCCGACCCAACGCACAGTGACGTATGGCATGTTGACGCTCTCAGCGGCAGTTTTGGTAATGTCTTTCAGTTGTTTCTTCGTACCAACAAAGAGAATCTTTTTGCCGCTCGCAGCAATTTTCGTCAGCTCTGGAAGAGCTTTTTCGAGGGCTTCGACGGTTTTTTCGAGGTTAATAATGTGGCCGCCCTGGCGTTTGCTGTGGATATATGGTGCCATTTTTGGATGCCAACGGCTGGTTTTGTGCCCGAAATGAGCACCAGACTCAAGAAGAGCTTTCATGTCTACATCGACAGTCATGTCTTGTTTCCCTTTCACTTTGCCGCAGGATTTTATCAGGAAAACTCCCGCGACTGTTTCGTTAAATAGTATATAATTCCATTATAGCACACTTTTCGATAAAAAGCAATGGTTATTTGCTAAGAAAACGGTAACAGCCGTACATTTGTGCCATAACTGGCTCAAAATCGCAGCCATACGGTAAAGTTTCGCTGCGTTGGCTGGGGTCAGAGGGGGCTTCGTGGGTGACGAAAAACGCTTGCGGGTATTTTTTGTATTGTCCGTCCGGCTCAATAATGAGGGCAGTACGACCGTTGAAAGTACTATTGAAACACGGCCCGCCATCGGCGGCGACGCAACCTACGCCAGTACTTAATACATCTCCATTTTGAATGGTGCGAACCGTGAACTTAGAAGTGACTAACCTCTTGATGGTTTGCTGTGTGTCATAGTCATAATCGTAATATATATACGTGGCGGTTGAGTCGGGGTTGAGCGTAATATCGGCTTCGCCAGTGCCTTGGTTGTCTCCGACGGATTCGTATTTGCCGTAGCGGATTTGTTTGCCATTAACAAGGAAAAATTCGGGCGTTTTTGCTTTTTCCTTGATGCGCTCTTGGGCTGCAGTGACAGATTGTTGGAGCTTGTCGGCGGTCTGAGTTTTAGCCTTTTCTTCAGTAGTGACTTGCTCCGAAGTGTTGGCGACAGCCTCAGCTAGTTCTTGGTCATTCATTTCATCATTGTATTCAAAACTTGGCAGTTCGATCGGCTCTTCGGCGAAAATGTCACCGCAGAAATCTTTGGCGCTTTCGTCGGCAGAGCAAGTTGTTTCATACTCTGACTCTTCAGATTCGGGGTCTTGAAAATAATCGTCGATATTAATATATGTATTTTCGTCCTTGTCCTGGTCTTCGGACTTCAGATAAAAATTGTATTCTTCGTTATCGATGTCGTAGATATAATAGAAGCTAGTATTTTCATAGTTCAGAAGATAGATCTCTTCGTTTTGAATCGAGTAAACCGCAACGGAATTGTAGCTGAGATTGTTCTCGACGGAGGTATAATTGACGAGCATCATGGGCGAATTGTCGTTAGATTCATAAAAACTGACTTTCGGGTTGGCGTCGGAGTCGGTCCAAAAGGCTTCAGAATCTTCTTCATCGCTATCTTCGTCTGCGTTAGCGGGGGTTTGGTTGCGGACGGTTTTGATGTGGGCAAGGTAAGTTTCGGCCCAATTAGGCATTTTAGTCTGGCTGGCAAGAAAATAAATCGCTGCGCCGCCTATTGCTCCGGCAATAAGTGTAATCAAGACAACGACTGTAATGATGAGACCGATTAAGGATTTTTTGCTAACGTTAATAGTCGAAGATGATTCTGCGGATTTTGTAGATGTGGGTTTTGCTTTTGCCATTTTGCTCCTTTATCACATTTTAGCACAAAAACAGACTCCAATGGAGCCTGTTTCGCATAGAATGGAGACTATTCTGCGCTAGCGTCTGATTTCTCAGCTTTTTCTGCCTTTTTGACAGCTTCTTTCTCGGCTTTCTTTGCCTTGTTGGCGAGGCTGGCACGGAGAGCTTCGGCACGTTTCGCGCGAGCCTTAAAGCGATCGACGCGACCTTCGGTATCGATAATCTTCTCTTCGCCGGTGAAGAATGGGTGCGAGGCGGAAGAAATCTGGACCTTGATCAAAGGATATTCGGCGCCATCTTCCCACTTAATAGTATCTTCGCTCTTAGCGGTCGAACGGGTCAGGAAGGAGAAGCCTGCTGCCTCGTCCATGAAGACCACATAGCGGTAATCTTCTGGTTGTGTAACTTTTTTACTCATAATTCCTATAATTATAGCAAACTTTTTTATAAAAGTAAAGAGTCGGAACGTGTTTTCTGGCGCTGCGCATTCTTATTCCCCTTATGGTTAAAATCGGCCTTTGTCTAAAATAAATTTTAGACAAAGGCACTATCTCATAGGCAACTACTATCAGTATAATACTGCTACGGCTGGTACGGGTGCAGCGGTGACGACTGACGGTGCGAATGCGAGTGCATCTATCTGTCCAAGCGGTACTGGCGGGAACTGGGTATTGCCCCTTAGCGGAACAGCGAACAACAACGTATCTGG
>CANBEI010000020.1 GCA_947367565.1 uncultured Candidatus Saccharibacteria bacterium
ACATATAATTTTGAAGGTTTGACTCAACGGTAGATGATCTATATCCTCCAACATAGCCAACGACATTGAAATTACCACCACTGACAACAATATTCCCGCTACGGACAAAAGCCAATGGTAAATTCCAGCTCGTACACCACGTACAAGTTCAACCACATCTCAACAGAGATGAGATTGGTGTTTCATGTATCTTAATTAAGCAGACTATATATTACTTTAGTTATATAGCCGGGTTAACTGGAAGATTATGAAACACCCAACCCCCTATATCTTCCCCATCACCTTCTTCACCATCTCAACATCCCCTTCCCTTGTCGCATAGCTCAAACTAAACCTCACCAGCGGCGGCAATTTCATCACCTTATCCAAATAATAATGCACACAGAAATACCCCGTCCGCGCCATAATCCCCTCTTTCCCCAGCGCCGCGCCGAGCAAGTGCGAATCTAACCCCTCTACATAAAAACTCATCGTCGGATTCGCCTCATTCCCAACCATATGAATTTTCTCCCGAGAACGCAAAAACTCATCCAACTCTCGCGTACAGCTCTCCAGCCTCTTTTTATCCTCTTTCGTTCGCGCCGACAGCCAATCAATCGCCTCCCCGAGTGCCACGATCTCTCCCCACGCCTGCAGCCCCGGCTCAAACACCGTATATATATGGTCCTTATTCCCCTCCGCCGTCAAAAGATATCGCTCCTCGAACACATCGTCCACCATCCCCCCGCCAATAAATGTCTGCTTCAGCTTCGGCACTAAACCTCTCCGTGCCACAATCACTCCTAGTGACGATGCATACATCTTATGTGCCGAAAAACACACCGCGTCCGCCTCCGTCTTCTCTAGCATCTCATAATAATGCGCCATCGCCTGCGCCGCATCAATAATCACGATACCCCCGTCCCGATGCACTCGCTTCACGACTTCCTTTAGGTTTCCTAGTCTCCGCCCATCAAAATTCGCCGCACAGTTCACCACCACGACCGCCCCCGCAAAGTCTTCATCTCCCATCAAGAGCGCACCATTTTCATCCCGTTTCAGCACCACCCGCGGCACTCCTAGTCTCTCACTCAACGCCATTGTCGCGAGAAACGGCGAATTATGCTCAATCTCACTCGTTACTACTTTCTTCACGCATTTCGGATCCAGCTCATTCAAAATCAAATTAATCCCATAAGTCGTATTCAGCGTAAAACTCACAAAATATTCTTTCGACTTCAGCTTCAACATCTTCAAAACTTTCCGCCGCGCCCCTTCGACCAGCTCGTCCGTCTTCTCTCCCCACGGATATTTCACCCGCTCCCCACAAGAATTATGCTCAAAATAATACCGTTCCAGCGCCTCCACTACCGGTCGAGGCCTCAGACTCTGACATGCCGCATCCAAATATACCGTATCTTCTCCTAAGTATCCAAAATCATTCATATCTCTATTTTATCATACAAAAAAGCGGCTATCCCTAGCCAACTCACCAAACTACCGACCAAAATCACACGCTAAACCATCCAAACCAAGCACAAAAAATGCGACCATCTGCCTAGTCGCTAAACTAAACCATTTCTTCTAACCAAGAAATCGCGCAAATAGTCGCATTTTTCTCCTTGGTCAGAATTGTCGGACATGTCAGACAAAATTTAGCTTAGCTGCGCTAATTATAACACACCTCCGCCTCATCTGGCTAGCCCCAAATCTCAAAAACTCCAAAATTCCTCCAACCCAAATGGAAGTCTCACACGAGACTTCCATTCCAGGAATAAGCTAATCTAGCCCCCTAGTCACAAATCACTTCCCCGAACAACTCCACACAATCTCCACTTTCATAATCATAATTTTCTTCATACAATTCAACAACTTTATTATTAAAATTCGCAAACGCCCGTTTCATCCCCGAGGTATCCTCAAAATTCAACCCACCGAGCGCCTGAATATCTAGCTTATTTGCCGCGACATAATCATTCAACTCTGTCTTCGCACTATTCATCGCCGTCCGCGCCGCATTGTACGCCGCCGTATCCGACCAACTCACGTTATAGTATGTCCGATACGCCTGATTATACGCCAACCGCTTCTCCAACCAGCCCTCACCATACTTCTTCAAAATATCATTCCCCGATTCAATCAAAGCATTCGCTGCCGTCTGAATCTCCGCATCCGAGCTACTCGTTCCGATATCGTCGACCAAGACCGCCCACTTATGCCAAGTATTATACAGTTCCAGCCTCGCTTTCAGCTCATCCGCATTCGGCATTACCTTCCCTAGCTCCGTCTGAAAACTCTCATACATCCCCTTGAGCTCCGAGTTTCGTTTCACTCCCGCCGTCTCCCCAAGCCGCTTCAGTAAATCATCCACTCCGCTCATCGTCGCCGTACACTCATTAACATACCCCACATAATCCGTCACGCTCGTATAGGCACTGCTTACATAATCCACGACATTTTCGCAATCATAATTATAGCTAATATCATCAACCTTATCCTCCATCTCTTTCGTCAAACGATAAGTTTCACTATAATCCACCTTCATCAATATTACGACTACCACGATCGCAATAATCGCCACTACTACCCCGCCTACGCCTAGACTGACTCCGAGAATAATCTTCTTTTTCTTCGCTGGATCCATCGGCGGCTTCGGCTGGCGCATCGGTTGCGGCATCGGCCCCATATTCGGTCCCCCAGCTCCGCCAAAACCGCCATTTCCCCTAGGCCCCATACTATTACCATTCATCATCCCCGAATTTATCGGTTGGGTTTCCCTCATCGGCCCCACTGGATCAATATTTTCCACTGCCATCGCCAAACTATTTTCCACTTTGCGCCCCACCATTCTGGCCATTCCCGCCATTCTGATTATTTTGCATCCCCTGATTCATTCCACCATTCTGGAATCCGCCTTGATTACCATTATTATAATTGCCGTTCATATTATTCATTGGTTGATTATAATTATTGTATCCACCGTTATAATTCTGACCGTAGCCAGCATTCGCCACCATGTAACCCTTACGCGCCAAACCAGCATCGCCCTGACTCAAGATAATAATTCCCTCAACAAACCCCCAAATTCCATTTCCGCAAGCAATCAACGCCGCCAAACCATTCAAAATCGTAAACAACCATGCAAACGTAATCAACGACCGCCACGACATTACCGCCGGCAAAATCCCATCCGCCACAATCATTAATAAAATGCCTGACCCAGCGAGACAGACGTGCAAAATTCCTTTTGACTTGTTTCCCAAATACCAATCATGCGCCCCTACCGCTCCCAGGAAAATCCCCAGAAGCCCCGCCGTTGTCGCCGATTTTACGTTGTTGTTCATTTTTACCTCCTTGTAGGTTTAATATCTCACCTCCTCGGATATCCGAACCGCCTGATTTTAGGCTAGAATCAAAAAAGGGCACCGCGAGGTGCATCACTCTTATTACAGCTACTTAGGTTTTTACTTTAATAGCCTACAAGGGTACTCTCGGCGCCCTCACAACTATCAAAGCTGAGCCGTCCAAAAACTAGCAGCTGTGTTTATAATAAAAGTGATGCATCCCTATTATAACTAATTCCCCATTCAAAAACAAGCATTTTCTGTCAAAAGTCTATGCTATAATTAAAGTACTTATGTTAAAAATCGCCTTCCCCGAATTCGACAACCCCATTATCCGAGAAGCGGTTTCTACTCACGACCAGCTCCGCCGTGCTAACCAGCCACTCCAACATCTTTCCGCTTCCTGGACCGAGATCAAGGCTATTCCCGCGCCCGACCTCACTACCGCCTGCCAAATGGTCCAAGACGGCACCGCTGGTACTATGATCGCCGGCATCGAACATAGCACCCGCGACGTCATCCTTGCCTGCCGCGACCATTTCCAGATGGCGACCGACCCCGAGACGAAGCAGCCTTATAAAACTTTCTCCGGCCTCGTTGTCATGCGTCGCGACTCCGAGCTCTACCTTCTTTCCGACATGGCCGCCTGCAAGCACCCTACCGCCAATCAACTCCGAGAAATCGTCGAACAAACCCACACTTCCGCCCAAAAACTCGTCCCCGATAGACCACGCATCGCCATGCTCTCTTTCTCTACCATTGGCAGCGGCGGCAAAGATACTACTATCGACATTATCCAGGAAACTCTTACAAGCTTCGCCGAACGCGATATCTTTATCGCCGGAGAAATGCAGCTCGACGCCGCCGTCAATCCTCGTATTGGTCTCGACAAAAGCCACCCCGAGAACGCCAACCCTAAAGCCGACCAAGTCGCCGGTAGGGCTAACGTCCTCATCGCCCCCGATCTCAATTCCGGTAACCTTATTTACAAAGTCTTTGAGCAACTCGCCGGCTTCACCGTCGCCGGACCTATCCTTCAGGGGTTTGACCATGTCATATCCGACCTCTCTCGCGGCAGCACCGTCGCCGACGTCATCTGGACTATCGAAGTCCTCGCCAAACTCATTAAATAACAAACAATGAAAAGCCCTCGGGCTTCAATGACTAATACAAGTCACCAACCCGAGGGTAAACTGATGAATCTCGTCCTATTTACGTACTACATGGTACTTTTTTAACTTATCCGATCCTTACATCCGGAACGGTTTTCATATTACGAAAACCGTTCCCCGAAAAACCTCATTGCTTCCGTGTTGGCGCCTTACGACGCCAATCCTTCTCCTGTTACAGTCAGCAAACAGACTCCGCACCCAACACAACAACTAGCAAGCGTCCAATCGCCGCGTCACACGCTCCTCGCCTGCTGCCTAATCTCACCACCAAAACGTCCATTATCCAATAAAGTGGTGGCTACGCCAACTAGCTACATTTGTTTCACAAAAAACATAATCCAAAAGTTCCGCGTTGCAAATACATTTGTCATGACAATACAGGTCGTTATAAGCTACATCCATTGACGCCGCCGTCTCGCGGTCTCAAAGCGTCAGCCTCGCCGATCTTCATCCTCTGCTCATCACAGAGGTCGGACCTCTAATCTTCAAGTGATTCATCCTCCTTTCCAAGTTTCTAGCGCCCTTCTTAGGTAAAAACGTTACGATATCGCTCGACACCAGCTCAAGCCTTCAAGCTGAACGATATCATTGCAACTCCCTAAGCGAACGTAACTCCTATTATACGGAAAACTATCTCCCTGTCAACCCCCAGTTGCCCAGATAACTAGCCAATCTCGCTTCTTGGAGCAATATCCAGCTTATACGGATCCGTCGGCTCCACCCCCGCTTGTATCTCAAAGTACGCCGCCGCCCCCACCATTGCCGCATTATCCCCCGCAAATCGCCTCTCCGGGAAAAACACTCGCAATCCCCCTTCGCGCGCGCCGCTCACAAACTCATTTTTCGCCTCAGACACCTCTAACAGCGCTTCTAAGACCTTTTGCTTGAGAACCGCACTCGCACTCACCCCTCCAGCTACGACCACGCTCCGCGCCTCTGGATAGCGTTCCAGCGCAATTTCTAGTTTTTCCAACAAAATCTCACACGCCGTTTTCTGGAACGACGCCGCAAAATCCGCCCGCTGCTGATCTGTTAGCATCCCTGCAAGTTCATACGACGGCGTACTAATCGGCACTCCTAATTCTGCCTGCACTGCCCTCAGTACCGCTGTTTTCAGCCCAGAAAACGAAAAGTCCAACCCTTCGACTTTTGGATGTGGCAACTTATATTTTTCCGCATCCCCCTCAAGCGCAGCTTTGTCAATACTCGGTCCACCGGGATAGGGTAGTCCCAAAATCTTCGCCACCTTATCAAAACACTCCCCCACCGCATCATCTCGTGTCGTCCCAATAATCTCAAACTGATTATGATCTCGCATATAAATCAGCTGCGTATGCCCACCTGAAACCACCAATGCCACTAGCGGGAATTCCGGAGAAGCTACAGACGGCTTCAGCGTTTTATCCGAACTCTTCGCGACCAACGGGGAGCGAGCGAAGCAAGTCTCACCCGTAACGACGGGCTGAGACGTAGCGGGTTCGGAAAAATGCTGAAACCGCCTATTAGTTCCTCCGGATTCCAGCCAGTTCGCATAAATATGTGACTTCAGATGATGCACCGCATACAACGGCTTCCCCCACAAGATCGCCAACATCCTCGCCGTCAACGTCCCTATCAGCAACGAGCCCAACAGCCCCGGCGTATGTGTCACTGCTATAGCATCAATATCATCCTTAGTCAAATCAGCATCATCCAAAGCTTTATGTACAACTGGCAAAATCGCCTCCAAATGCGACCGTGCCGCCACCTCTGGTATTACCCCACCATATTCCGCAAAAATGTCAATCTGCGACACCACCACATTACTCAAAATCCGGATACCATCTTCTACGACCGCCGCCGCCGTTTCATCACAAGAACTCTCAATCGCCAAAATCTTCATTCCTCTATTATACCATATTTCCATCACCCCGCCAAACCTAACTCCACTCTTCTTGACTTTTTCTCCAATCCTTGCTACAATAAAAACATATTCGGGAATACCCGCAACACTCCCAATCGTAAGATTGGGAGGAAATTTTTAACTTACGCCATATAACCTATCAAAACCAATCGCTATCGCATCAAGGTCACTCTCTGGTAATGTACCCATTCTACGATACAAACGCAAGACGCTAAAAGTACGCGTCTGAGATAATACGGCAACAGAAGTCTTACCCTGAAACGCAAACGGTACATACCAGTCACCCTCGTGCATTTGTGAAGTTAGCGGAATCCCCATAAACCCAAAACTACTCAACTTCTTCAACACCAATACTGGCCGCGAAAATACTTCGCTCTTTCCATTGATTTCCACCCCAACATTTTCACCAATCGCGCACCACCAAATCTCACCCTCCTTAATCGCAGGCATCCTGCGCAGACCGTAAGTATTTTTCTTCACTTCATTCCATTCATCAAAACGTTTCTCTTCCATCATTCCCTCACCCTACCACAAATCAAAAGATTTTAACAAGCACAAGTTCAATATTTTCTACATTCCCCCCTACCGGCGCCACCACCATAGTACAGTTACCATTGGCTTTTGTCCGTAGTGGGTACGTAGATCTAACGGACGGTTACATAATACAAACTGGATCTGTGGGGTATGGTTGGTCACGTACTAGTACTAATGCGCACGCTCATGATCTTTGGCATAATGACGTTGCTATAAGTCCTTCGAGCAGTACATACCGCTGGTCAGGTTTCCCCCTCCGCTGCCGCTACCCAGACGTGAAAAGAGACAGGAATACTAAGATATATGTAGTGCTTTTGGAATATAAAGACGATAAACCCAAGATTTAAGTTGGAGTTTTAGTAAAAGTCAGCGGGGTTACGTCCCCGGAACTTTTACGTCAAAAACTTCAACTTAAATCCTGGCGTGAAACGTCCCATTCCAAAAGCACTACATATATCTTACATCCTCCCGTCTCCCCTTCTCATGCTATAATATCCTCATGAACCAACACTTTCTTCAATCCCCTGCATGGGAAAAATACGAACAACTCGAAGGCCACCAAACCTTCCGCCTCAAAGAAAAAGACTTCTCTGTCCTTACCATTCTCCACTCCACCCCCCTCGGTAACTACCTCTATTGCCCTTACGGCCCAACCCTTAAAACTGCCAAAAATCCAGAAAACACCCTTAAAATCGCTCTTGATTCCCTTTCCACTCTCGCCCACGAACAAAATGCTTTTTTCATCCGCATCGAACCCACCTTCCCCCTCTCCGCCTCTACCGCCAAATCCCTCCACCTCTATAAATCCCATAATCTCGACCCCACTCATACTTGGGTGATTGACCTTACTCAACCTCGCGAAGATATCCTGAAACAAATGCGCGCCTCTAGCGTCCAATATTGGCGTAGTAGCGCCAAAAAAGGCCTTCAAATCCGCCAGACAAAAGACCCAGAAGAAATTTCCATCCTCACTTCCCTACTCCAGGCCGTCGGCGAAAAAGACAATTTCCAACCCCAAACCGAATCCCACCTCAAAAACCAGTTGAAATCCGGCTTCGCCGCCCTCTATATCGCTGAATTCACCCCAGAAAACCCTACAAACTCCGAAACGCCCAACACTAAAACCTCCGCCAACCCTACCAAAATCCCCCTCGCCGCTTCCCTCGTCTACGACGACGCCACCACTCGTTTTTACGCTCATGCCGCCACCAGCAATGAATATCGCAAAATCAACGCCGGCATCGTTATCCTTATCCAAATGATTCTCGACGCCAAAGATCGCGGCGCTTCCACCTTCGATTTCTGGGGCATCACCACCTCCGAAGACCCCAAACACCCCTGGTACGGCTTCACTAAATTCAAAAAATCCTTCGGTGGCCACCAAGTCAATTACGGTGGCACCTGGGATTTCCCTCTCTCCCCTATCAAATACCGTTTTTACCAAATCATCCGTCGAGCTAACCGCCTAAAACGCAAACTCCTCCATTGATTATCATTCCCTATCAGTCATCCGGAGCTAAAACTCCGGATTTTTCAGGCCACGATTTGCATCCTCCAGCCTGGCTTGTGGCTCATATTATGTCATAATTTGCTTATGTTTTTCTACCTTTTTCACCACAATCAACATCGCAACAACATGGCAATTCCATCTCTTTCAGCCTGGCTTGTCATTCCCCAAATTCCCCATTTCAGTCTGGCTTGTGAGCTTCCATCTCTGTTAACATGAGTATTTCAAATCACCAAAATACATCACAATAGTTATGCTTGTGCGTGAAAACACTTGACAAACAAGCATAAGCATTGTGCTATTGTCTATCCCAAATTTTGCGACCCTACGGAAACAAACACCTAAACAGATCACCCCGAACTGCGCCCACTTGCCCAAATTCGTTACTACCATTATACCTCTCCATCACCCAAAACACAAGAACTTTCAATCGCCAAACACAACAGGGCAGGGAATCGGCAGCGCAGGGAGAACCCATAGTAACGACGCCAGTTGCCCGATGAATTAACATCTGTAGAATCAGTGCCTAGAGGATAGGCATTAGTAAGCGATAAAGATGTACGTGACCATACAAAACTATAGCCACCGACATCTCGCGCACTACCGGAAAACTCCGTGCTAGGACTGACCCACCCGTTACGGACAAAAGCCAATGGTAACTGTACTATGGTGGTGGCGCCGGAGGTACCGAAGGTTATCCAATACAATAATCATCTTCACTCTCAACGGGGAACTACCACTTCACTCTTGACATTTTAACAATTCTGTGCTACAATAGAAGTATGGTACAGTCCTACTGCACCATCGCAACTTTACCATGACTACCACTCCTTCGTTGAAGACCCGAAACTAACAGGGAACTACGTTAGTAGCATCGAGCGTCATTGCCTCTAATGACCCCAATGCTACCAATGTAGCCATACTCTACAGTCGACGGACTTTAAACGGATGGAGAAAAACTATGAATAATCAGACATTTTTGAAACTCAGAGAGTTAGTTGAAGTAGCCGGCATACTG
Organism: uncultured Candidatus Saccharibacteria bacterium; assembly: GCA_947367565.1. GTDB lineage: Bacteria > Patescibacteriota > Saccharimonadia > Saccharimonadales > Saccharimonadaceae > Nanosyncoccus. The sequence goes on from CANBEI010000020.1 coordinate 9,458, forward strand.
GATCTCAGTCTGTTGCTGGAAGACCGTATCAATCTCATCGCTTATGACGCGAAAGGGAAGATTAAATCCAGTAATTTATATGACTACGAGGACGACAGTATTACCAGTCTGGAAACTCATCTCAACGAGCTCGCCGCTGAACGGCGTCAGAAGTGGGAACCGGAGTTCATGCGTCTGATGTCGTCAATCGCAGCCCTCAACTGGGATGCAAAATTCGATGACTTGGGGGTTACCCTGTATGACGAAGACGGCGCCTCTGCTATGTTCACTTATGGCGAATTTGGACTCTATGAGATTACCGAATTACTTACAGACGCCCTGCTCGAACAGCACACTGCTAACCTCGAGGAAACAACTCCGCATGCTGTCGTATCAGGCATAGTTCATCTCACCGGCGGTTGCGCTAAGCATTGCGACGGAAACTGCAACAACTGCGAAGGTTGCAATAACGATTGCGGCAACAAAGCCACCCCGGCCAACACAGAGACGCAAACAGCAGAAACTGACAAGTGCTCAAAAGGGAACTGTGATAACTGCGACAATGATCACTGTAAAAAGAATCCGAATGTAGCTTTACTCATTTGGAATAAGCTCGACCAGGATCAGCAGAATCTCATTTCTTGCAGCCTGTCCCATGAAGACCAGGAAATTCTGTTCGCAGCTTTGGGTATGACTGAGAAGAATTCATAGAAAAGTCATGGAAAATGCTCCTAATATTAGGAGGGGACTGGTATACCAGTCCCGCTTTTCTTTTTAGAATATATCAACGGGGAATTACCACCGGCGCCACCACCATAGTACAGTTACCATTGGCTTTTGTCCGTAGCGGGGACGTCGATACTAATAGTGGCGCGGTCTACTACGCCGGCAACGGTCTTTACGGATGGTCTCGTACCGCTATATCTACTACCGGCGCTTACGGCTTAGGCGTTAATCCAAGTGAGGTCTATCCGTCATGCAGCCTCAATCGTTGGTACGGTTTCCCCCTCCGCTGCCTCTACCCAGGTAGTGCCTAATGGAGGAAAGAGGAAGGAGACTAGGCTAAGACAAAGATGATGAATAAAAATTTTATACAGAAAAATATGAATAATTTTTGTGTTCAAAGTCTCTAAACAATAAGCACTTTTACCTCTGTTTTAATGAACTTATGTTTGTAAAAATTAAAAATATTTTGTTACACTGGCGGACATAATTAAATTAATCACGAGGAAATATTGTGAAGAAAACACCAATTTTATTGTCAACGGCGGCGTTAACTATTAGCAGTTTAGGAGCTGTAGTGCCAGTGGTCGCAGCTAACACAGAGCGTACGGTAAGTATAAATAATCTTTTGAGTGACGATCCCATATCCGGTAATAGTGTGTCATTGTTATCTGCGGATACTAGTAGAGATGTAATATTTTTGAATCCAGAAGATCAGAATCCATTTTTCCATCTTTTGTCGATAGACTATAGGAACAATCAAATGGGTATTCAGGTTTATGAGCAAGATGATTGGGTAATAAAGAGGGTTATAGTGGCTTATCGTGACTATGAAAGTGGCGTGACGGAAGATGAAGCAGATCAGCAACTGGGTAGGTTGGGCGTCGAAGATGGTGTAACATGGAAAACAGTATGGGATTATGATGCGAATGGGGTGAGTGACCTCTATCGATATGTGACACCGAAGGAGGATAATAAGCCAGTGTCCTTGGCCGAGAATCTGACGGATATTGTGTATTATGCGATAGAATATGGCCATAAGACAGGTGCGGAGTGGCAAGATAATTGGTGGACACGGGGTAAAATTAATTATCGTGATTGTACACATTCGTCGATTTTTGACCCAGAGACGATGATTTGTACAGAGGGGGATAAAGGATCGTATAAAGTAAGAATGGCAGACTATACAGAGGTAGAAATGCCAACAGAGGAGATTATTGCTTGGGATGAGGAGTGGAATGCAATTTTGCATAAACGATACGAAGACGCACGTGATGAGTTGATCGGGTTGCGGAAATATTTGTATAATGTTGTGAAGATTTTGGATGATACGGATTTTGCTTTAGATAACCTGTCAATTACTTTACCGAAGACGGAAGGGATGGAGGATTATGACGAAATAATGCCAGAGGTTACGCGCTTACAGGAGTTGTCGCGTGCGTTGAGAGAGTATTATGCAAGTTTGGGCAGCTCGGGAGATAAGGCGGAGTTAGAGAATTTAAAACAAGAAAGAGATGAACTAAAGTTAGAAAAAGAAGCGCTGGAGAGCGTGAAAAGTCAACTTGATCAAGAAAATGCGGAATTAAGGCAGCAAATTGCACTACTGGAGAGTGCAGATGATAGGGACTTAGTTGAATCTGAGGTGCGCCAGGAAAAGGTCGAGGAATTGACGGCAACTACGGAGACGAAATTTGTTGTAATTGAGCGAGAAAATAATGATGATATGGGGAGCAAGGGAAGTAATTCTAAGGATATGGCGGAAAATATAGATATAGATGGAGATATGAATGATGTTGCTGATACTATGGAGGTGCCGAATTTGGGCGACTTAGAAGAGGGGGTGAAATTGAATTTGTGGTGGATCTTGGCGGCAGGGGTATGTTTGATGGCTGGGATAGGACTAAGTTTAGGCTGTTTCAAGGACAGTAAGAGTCGAAAATAAGCGTAAATAATTTTAGGTTAACACTTTTTATGCTATAATTGGCGCAAGATGGAATGTGTTTTTACTCTTATATCGTTTGGATTGGGGTTTTTGGTAGCGCAAGTCTGGAAGCTTATTGCAGGGGTGGTTTCCGGAAAAAAAGCTAAGACCGTGGTAAATTTAAAGACGGCAATTGGGTATTTTTTGCGATCGGGTGGGATGCCGTCTGGGCATACAGCGAGTTTGACGGCTGCGACGATGTATTTGGGGTGCGTAAGTGGTTTTGGATCGGGCATTTTTGCCTTGGCGCTATGTGTTTGGATGATAGTAGTATATGATGCAATACATGTGCGATATGCGGTGGGGGAGCAGGGAAAGGCACTAAATGAGCTGTTGGAAGCGGCAGGGAAGTCGGAACTTCCGCTCGTAGAGGGTCATACTATGCCGCAAGTGGTAGTAGGAGCGATGATAGGGGTGATAATTGGCGCAGGAATGGCGTTTTTGACGGGTGTTTTATAGAAACATGCTGGTTTTGGGCGTTTTTTGGCAATTTTTCTGAAAAAAGTAGAAAAAAGTCCAAAAAACCTATTGACATTTCTCAAGATGTGCGATAAGATGGGGATAGTCTAAGAACTGCGAGAGCTTAGAAAATGAGTTTTGCTTGAATTCTTAGCGAGTTTTAACAATTTAGTTGTGCAATTATGGTTTGTAAAGTATGTTGGAGGTAACTCCGGCAGAATTGCAGACTTATCATCGTCAGTTATTTATGAACTTTGGTTCAAACCGGCTTTTTATAAGCCACTTTAATGGAGAGTTTGATCCTGGCTCAGGATGAATGCTGGCGGCGTGCCTAATACATGCAAGTCGAGCGGTAGCA
>CANBEI010000021.1 GCA_947367565.1 uncultured Candidatus Saccharibacteria bacterium
ATGGCGGAACCGACGAGACTCGAACCCGCGACCTCCGCCGTGACAGGGCGGCGCTCTAACCAACTGAGCTACGATTCCATATGTTCATTATAACTCATTTCTGAGTTCTACGCAAGAGTAAAATTCGATAGCTGACTAGGCGGTGTTTAGAGATACTGATTCCCTCTTTCTCTAGAGGCGAATTTGTGGTAGAATAAGGTTATCAGGGTGTGGCGCAGTTGGTAGCGCGCGCGGTTCGGGACTGCGAGGTCGTCGGTTCAAATCCGATCACCCTGACCATGAGACGGCAATGCTTCGCGTTGTGGTCGTCGGAACTTCCCTGCGGGGATGTTTTTTGTGGCTTCTGGAGAGGCAGCGGAGGGAACGACCGACGTAACGATTGCCGTCATACGATGGGGAGGATTCTGAGGGGCGTGACCATAGGAAATGGGCTTTATCTGTCGAAGTGGCGTTACGCGCCCAAACAATAGCGCTATCTCCTACGTAGTGACTTGCACCCGCCGCGACGTCAGCATCTCCACTACGGACAAAAGCCAATGGTAACTGTACTATGGTGGTGGCGCCGGTTACTTGGACTGCGTTGAATCTACTCCCTCGAGCTGGAGAAGAAATCGCTTTTTATCTAGCCCGCCAGCATAGCCGGTCAGCTTTCCTGCTGCGCCGACAACGCGATGGCACGGGATGATGATGGAAATTGGGTTGCGACCAACCGCACCACCAACGGCCTGGGCGGACATTTTAGGTTTATGAAATTCGCAAGCGATTTGTTTAGTAATTGCGCCGTAAGTCGTGAGCGTACCATACGGAATCGTGGCGAGGATGCGCCAAACCGCAAGTTGGAACTCGCTACCACTAGGGTCGAGCGGAAGACGATGCGGGTCAGGATTTTCTCCACGAAAGTAAGCATCGAGCCAAGATTTAGTTTGAGTGAGAACGGGAGTTTCCTGAGTATCGACGTGACTGAGTTGTAGATTTTGTACATAATGCTTCTGATTGTCAATCCAAAGACCGACAAGTGCCGAATCGTGCGCGACGAGGGTGATTTCGCCGAGCGGCGAAGAGTAGAATGACTGGTATAATTTTTGTGATGGCAGCGTATCGGTCGTGCGGTGTTTCCCTGCTTGTAGTCGTGACATTATCTCTATTTTACCTCAATACGGCGGAATCGTGATAGAATTAGTCTAGCGGGGCTTGGCGCAGTGGTAGCGCGCACGCCTGGGGGGCGTGAGGTCGCCAGTTCGAGCCTGGTAGCCCCGACCATGGATAATAATAGTTTTTTATGAAAGAACAACGAGGGCAAATTGGATTAGTCGGAGAGTACGCTGTTTTGTCAGCACTTATTTTGCGTAGTTTTAATGCAGCGAGAATGGATGGCAATTCAAGAGATATTGATATTTTGTGTTCTAGCTCAGATTTTGCTGACCCGGTAAAAATACAAGTTAAAACCCAAGGACCACGAGCTTCTTACAGCAGGTATAAACAGCCGATTTACTCATTTCAAGTTGCGATTTTGGATTCATACCAAGACAAATATCGACAAGCAATCTTAGATCAGAAGATTCACTTTGTTTTTTATCTTTGTCCACAAATTGACGAACCTGTCGAGCCGAAAAAGGTGGATGCTGGACGAGCTTACGGACGGTTTTTCGTAGCCACTCCAAAAGAAGTCGTGAAACAATTAGATACTCAGACACAACTTGGTCTACAGCGTCTGTTCTTTCGCGTATTACCCGAAAAAGACGATAAATACTGCGTTAAAGAGGGTGGTGTTTTAATAAAGGATTTTGAAAATCGCTGGGATAAATTACGATGAGGATATTCTCATAAGTAGAAATGACCCGAAAATCAAAGGACATTGCGAGATTGGAAAAGAAACTAAAATAACACTTAGGTAGAAAGGAGGCTAATGGCATTATATCAAGAAACGCCGTACGATTATATAAATACAGCCCTAGAGCTAGCAGTTAAGGCTCATACTGGGCAAGTTGATAAAGGTAATGGTTTACCATATATTCTCCATCCACTCACGGTCGCGAGTCGAGTCCGTACTCCAGAACAGAAAGCCGCAGCGATACTACACGATACTCTAGAAGATACTAATTTGACTTTGGACAACCTCCGAGAGGCAGGTATTCCAGAGCGAGTCGTAGAACTAGTAGAAATTTTAACCGATTCGAAAGACGGTGACTTTGCGAGCTACATAAATAAAGTTGCTGGAGATTTTGACGCAGCCGTAGTTAAACATGCCGATTTAGAAGATAACCTCAACCCAACCCGAGGCAGAGGACTGAACGATAAGATCCGTAGCAAAGTTTATAGCGGTCTGGAGATTTTGGAAAGCAAATACCCAGAACTAAAATACATATAGGCACAACGAGAAAACGGCAAATCGGTAGTTTACGCAAAAGTTGGGTAAATACTTGAGTTTGTGAACTTCGGACGCAGGAGCACGTTCTAGAAGGCTTAGAACGTGTATTTTGTTGAGCTTAGTTCCAAGTTTTAGCTAATTATAAGAAGAAACTGATAATGTTTGTCTTTGCTTTGAATACATATTATATATATTTAGATATGATTGTCAATAGAGATTGGGGGCCAAATTTCTACAAATACGAGAAAGTCCGCCGAAGCGGTAGGTACAATATGATTATGGAAGCACGGCAAGCGATTAAGGCTTGTGGCATTAGCAGTCGAGAATATAGAGATATATTACTTAACTATAATACTTATAAAAGGTACGCTGAAGCAAAATATGGCACGATCGATAATTTTATGAGGAAGCATAAGAAGTGCGACTTTTAGATTATGAATGTAAAACTACCTTTTGGGAAGATTTTAGTATTGCGGAATCATTCGGAGAGGAAGCAGTTAGAGATACTTACAAGCGAGCCAAAGCTGAGTGGAAGGACGATCGTATATATGGAGCAGAACTCTCGCTAGTACTCAACCATAAATGTTGGTATTGGCATGAGGAGCAGAATACAAAGCTCAGTCAACTTTATGCTGAGCTATGGGAAGAATGGCATGAATGGGTGCTGGAGAATTGAAAGGGTGAAGATTTAGGGTATTATTTGAGGACTACGGATTAGAGGTTTTCGCTTCTGCCCATATTTTTTGTGTGCGTTTTCGTACTTTACGAAACTGTTTCGGAATACTACTACCCGTTCTCTTGGCAGACAATTTAAAGTATCCATATTTCTTACTGGATTTTGATTGCTTTTTTATTGAGGCTTGTTTGCTAACTGCTTTTTTATTCTCTTTCTTAAGTTTTGCTTTTATTTTTTGGGTTTCTTTTCTGTAATGCTTAGCAACTGTACCTGGTCGAACTGATACATTTTTTAGATTCATATTAAAACCCAAGTACTGAGCAGACGCTTTATTTTTTGAGTACTTTGCGACATACTTTTTAGTGATATCCTCAAATGTCCGACTTTGTGCGTCGATATAAAAAGCTTCCGTTTTATCTTTTCCAATTTTTAGATTAAACTTTTTCCCCTCTATTTTTTTACATATTTTACCATAAACGTCTTCAGCTTCCGAAGCGGGGACCAATATCAAAATGTCATCAGAATATCTACGATATGTTCCTCGGTATCGATCAATCTCTTCTGCCAGCCACACATCAAAATCATACAGGTATATATTTGCTAAAATATCGCTTATTGGGCTACCTTGAGGAATTCCCTTTTTCCGTTTGTTTTTATGAATCAGGTTCGTGTCTCTGATTAGATCATTATACCGTCTAGGGTCTATCCATTTCTGAGCATCTTTTCCTAGCCTCTTTTCAACGTCATCTCTAAAAACATACCTATAGTTACTGACATTTTTTACTACTAGTCGTAAGTTCTCTTTCGGAATATTCTTACTAAAATACATGACTGAATTATGGAGATTGCGATGTTCTATATTACCGAAGAAGTCTTTAATATCTATACAAAACAGTACGGAATCATTAGCTGTACGAATGACCTTAAAAACATCGTTAGAAAAATCTATGTTTGATTTATTCCTATATTTATTAAGTGGAATTCTCCTATATCCGATTACCGATTCGTATGCACGTGTGCCGTTTATAATTTCTTCGTAATTCTTCTTCAATAGTGAAGCATAAAAAGACAAAATAATTGCGTCCGCATGTGAGGCATACATTATTTTGCGTATCTTAACCCTAATCTTGAGTTTTTTCTCTATGTCGCGAATATATCGTCTTGTCTTTTGATCTTGCCTAATAAAAGGCCAAAATTTATGTCTTTTTAAAACTAATGAGTTGCACACCTCTTGACGTAACTTCTTGCTTTTACGACACCTTTTGATCCCTATTTTTGAGTCAAAATGCCCATATCCTCTGCAGCCAATGAAGTGCTTTTTCGATTTTCTTTGTACACGCTCTTGTTCATCTAGCCAACTATCAAACTCTTTAAATAAATCCATAATTCTTTTGTCCTGAAATTGTCACTATCTGCCCCTACACCAAGGTCGTAACGATAGTGACAATACCTGGTTTTCTCCAGCTAGCACAGCTTGTACGGTGTGATGATCACTTACCAACGGAAAGGATATACAATATGCTTATGCACATTAACATCAATCTAACCATTGACGTTAGCGGCGCGAGCCGAGGCTCTGTCGCTGCTATCGCGGTCAAGATTATTCTGAACTTCGTGACGAAGCTTAGAATAACTCTTGACTTACATATCTAGTAGAGCATTGCTATCTGCGCTAGACTAGCTTAGCACCTCCGAAAGAGTCTAGATATTTATATTATACAGATTTTTCATTCATAAATCAATCCCTCTAGAAAAGCTGTTATAGCCGAGCAAACTACGCCCGACCATGGCTGAGGTTCTTTCGAATTTGTTATGATTTTTTCAAAATCCGATAGTTTGTTGCCTATGGTAATATCAATGACGGGCCTTGTATCTAGCTTCTTCATCGACGCGGAACTAATACGATAAAATCAGTCGCTACCTAACTTTACCTCGACGACTTTTAGCTCCAAAGGTCGTGTCTTTTTCTGGTTGCGTGCTCCTATGCCCACGACCCTACTAGTGGTTCTTGAACCCAGCCTACGGTCTCTAGTTCGCTAATAATGTAATCCCATACGAACCTTAAGTCCTTTAGTTCAATCTGCATCTCAAGATCATTCTTTCCGTTAGATCGTTTTATTACTTTTTTAAAATTTTGATTTACCCGCTCCTTATTAATCAGCGCTCCTTGGTAGCGATCTACTCCCGGTATAAAACCTTTCCATTGAATTTTTTCGAGAGCACCATGTTTATCATGCAATGCAGTCTGTCCTAAATACATCTCTATACTACCAGCTAGTCCATTAACGTCCATGACACTTTCGCCTTGCGGGCCAATTGTAGGGTATGCTTCAAGTAGTTTAATTGGCGGATATTGTATAACGCGGATGTTTTTAGGCAGCGGAAAGTCTTTTAACCCCAACAAGGCTGCCGATGCAGCGCTATCATTGTCAAGAACAGCTAGGATGCGATTTGAGATATGTGCCGATGCGAAACTCTTAACCATCTTTATAATCGGCCCAGCCCCACCTTCCGGTTTGAATGAGGTGTCAAGAAAACTTATGTTGTCAATTAGCTCAGGATATAAGATAGCTAATGACTTCTTTAAGACATAGAGGTCATTAACGCCTTCTGTTATAATTAGCGGATTTGGCATACTGTAGCTTCCTTTGTCAAATGCGTCATCATCAATCCAATCGTCAATGAGTTCGCTGATGTTCAAGAAAATATTCTGCTCATCGTCACAATTACATATGTGACCATACAATAAATTACAATCATCTAAACAATCTTCCATACATGCGAGAGAATATTTATTAGAAATAATGTCATCAATGCCAACATCAGCTCCACTATTATAAATTTCATTCAAAAATCTAACTTTCTCTTTCGAATCTTGACTCGGGTATTTATCTAAGAGATGGCGCGCTCTTTCAATCGTTTCTTTAACGGCTAGTCGAAATTCTTTAAAAAATGTTTCTTGCCCAAAACCATAAATCGATAGACGGCGTTTTAGGATTCCTGCTTTTTGACGAAGCACAACAAAATGAGCACCGTCGTCGTCTTCACATAGCTCCGCATAATCATCAAGTCCAAGGCTTCTGGCTAAAGTCGCTCCTTCTTTGCCTTGAAAATCGTTTATATCACACGTATTAAAAATAGCGAGGAGTTCATCAGAAATACCATTACGATATGTGCGGATTACTTCTCCATCTACAGACAAATCTGCATAACTACTCATAATGAGGATAATCAGGCGTTAATTTCGCCGCAGTTTGACGGTTATGACTGGCCGGGTGGGACGTTTAAAGTCGGTGAAGATACGGTACAGACCTTGAAACGTAAGTTTAAGGAAGAGACGGGATTTGACGTTGAGCCAATAAAACTTCTGGATGTAGAGACGAGTCTGTTTCATCATTATAAGCGCGGTACGGATCATCACTCGATACTCGTATTTTACCTCGTTAAGATTGTTGGAGGCGAGCTGTCAGATACTGGGTTCGATGATGACGAGCGCGAATACGCTAAGCTGGCTCGTTGGGTGAATTTAGACGATTTGCGAAAAATGCATCATGCCTGTAGCGTTGACATTGCTGATAAGATAATCGATTTAGCTCAAAATGAGACTGTGACTAACCTTTCTATATCTCCCATTGCCAAGAAAAACGATGAACCTCTTGTCTCGTAGAACTTGAAGTTGTTGACGGACTTTTGCTTCAATATGAAGATTTTGAGGGTGTTTTTGACTTAGATAATTCGTATATTGGTAAACGTCGCTTAGATAAAAGTCATCCGTTCTAAGTGAATTGATACAGTTTAGCACGTCCAGAATCCAACTCCTAGAATCAATATTAGAGACGTGCAGCTTTTTGATGTGATTATAGGCTTTCGTGGTATTGTCGATATTCGCCATTAAACCATCTGTGATGAGGCTGATCTTTCCTTGCTGGGGTATGTTTTTATACAATATATTAGACCCTATCCAACCCGCTCTCCTTGCGGTTTTTGATAAAGGAGGTCTTCTTTCTATAACGTCAGGAGTAAAGAAAAAGCTAGGCACAAAGACTAAATTCTGTACATTGTAGTCTTTTGAATATTGAAGGACGAGCAGTTCTGGGTTAGTCGCGCTCGTAATGCGCTCTATCATTTTCGAATACGCGCTGCCAGCTATCTTTGTTCCAATATGTTGGCATTTGCTTTTTAGCTCAAAAATTTTCTGACACTTTTCGCAGACAAAATCAGAGACTGGCGTGTTATTTTTTAATTTTCTTAGATGAGAATTGCCGCAACAGGGGCAATACACGTTATCAGCCACCCACTGCTCACTCATAACTCTAACTCTTTGACTATTACTCTTATAATGTGTAGCTAGTTCAATGTCAAAAGATAAACTCATCGGATCTCCTTTCTATAGATGTTAGAGTTTTATTCGAAAATTGTAAACTGCTATTAGATAACCCCAGCTCATCGCCGGGGTTATACCTACAGCTGACGAACCTCGTCCATAACTTTAAATAAAGCCTCGGCCGGCATCATGCTGTAAAAACTGAAATTACTTTTGGGCTGGGAGATGACCTTGACGCCATTCTTTTCCCAAACGGCAGCGGCTTTTCCTTGATCGTAAGTATTGTCCCACCACTTCGGGCGAACGGTTTCGCCATTCGGAACAAAATAACACTCGCAATAATCGCCCACCAAATCGCTGCTTTTTCGTGCTAAGACCTGGATGTATTTACTCAAGTCCCATTCTGTAAACTCAAGCGCCACCGAATCCTTACCCCAATTACCGATAAAGGCCAGTTGATTACGATAAAGTTTAGGATTATCACGCATGACTTGCGTTGATGATGCACGAATTTGGTCGATAACTGGATCATTGTGCGGGTTCGGGTCGTCGGCGAAAAACGGGATTGGCAGCAAATGCCAGATATATGCGAGATAGCGATGGAACAGTTTCGCTACCCACGTCATAGCACTGCTCGGTGCGCCACCAACGAAAAAGATGCGCTTAATTCTCCGCTGTTCTTCGTCGAAATTCCATAGCATAACCATCTGGCAAGCGACGTATGCGCCTAATCCGCCCTGTGCATGGATTTCCAAATCTCGGAAATCATAACGTCTTTCGTATTTCAGGATTTGCTGGCGAATATTCTCCTTGACATTTGGATTTTGGCCGTAGTCAAAGACAATAACCTCTAAGTCTTCGCCATAGCATCTCTTCAGCTCGTTAACGTACGCCTGCTCGGTCTCTGCCGAATCGCCTTCGGCAGGAATAACCAAAATTGTTGACCGCATTTTACCACCTCCTTTTAGAATGACGGTCTACAAAAGGAATAATGTGTATATTATAACATTATTTATCAATTATGACAATACATTTATTAACTCCGCTACGCTTTCAACCACATGACTAGGCGTAACGGCAGCGAGAGCACTAGGATGGCCAGAAGCAATAGCATATCCGTCAAAACGTTGGAGCATGGCGACGTCATTAGTGCCATCACCGACAGTAACTACGTTTTGACCGGGAGCAATAATGTTACTTAACTTGGTAATTGCGTTTTCCTTGCCAGCATCGATGGCAGCAAGATCTACGAACGCTTTACACTCCGGATTGATGAAATCGAGGTTACGCGTGGGGATACAATCATGCTGCGGATAAGCTTTGACTTGATGAGAGTATTTCCCGTTAAGATAGTCGGCAATTTCATCGGCAGTTTGATTATTAAGTGTCCAATAGCGCATTTTAGTAGCGTCTTGCGTTAAGTCAGGATGCTCCGTTAGGTCGCAGTTGTAAGCGACAAGCGAGATATCGTCAAAACATCCAAGAACGTCATGGGTGATTGTTTGCAGCGTCGCGAGAGGGATTGCGAACTTGAGAATTGGTTGAGCTTGCGCATTGAGGCAAATTGCTCCATTATCAAGTACAAGCGCGTCCAAATACATTGAATAATCTTTCCAGGCGCGTTCCAGGCTGGAAAGATTGCGGCCAGTCGCAATACAAAATTTATGCCCAGACTGACGGAATTTTTGAACAGCTTGGAGATTTAGGATAAATCCAGATTCATCGCCGTGAGGATAAAGCGTATTGTCGAAATCACTGAAGATAATCATAGATATATTATAATAGAACTATGCGAAAATACATACCAGAGAATGTGAAATTGATACCGATGGAGGCGGAACGTAAGTTCCAGGGTGAGTTGTTTGATGTTTATCAGTGGCCACAGGAAATGTTTGATGGCTCGACGGCGACTTTTGAAATGTTGCGACGCGAAGACACGGTCGTGATTATTGCCGTATTGACAGCGGAAGAACAGAAACGTTTAGGGAAAGTTGCTGAGGGCGAAGATGCGGAAGACAAAGTAGTAATTACTTATCAAACGCAGCCGCATCAAGATTGGTTTTATGATTATCCGGGCGGGCGGCATGACAATCCGGACGAAACAGAGCTCGAGGCGGCGAAACGAGAGTTACGCGAAGAAACGGGTCTAAGTTTTGCGAATTGGAAACTCGTAGAAGTGCACCAACCGCTTACAAAGATTGATTGGCTAGTTTATACTTTCGTGGCGACAGACTTAGTCGGGCAAGTTGCGCAGCAGTTGGATGCAGGCGAAAAGATTGAGGTCTTAGAAGCTACTTTGGATGAGCTACGTGAGTACGCGAAGAAGCCAAACGCGAAATACTTAATGCCTGGTTTTATGCGGGGGGTCAAAAATCTGAATGAGCTGCGAGAACTGCCGGCGTTGTACGAATACTAAGTTTTAGCTGTTTAAGTTTCTGTCTTTTTCTCTTCTGATTCTGTGTCTTTTTGCGATTCCCCTTTCAGTACCCGCATAATCCATTCGCGTTTCCAGACAACAAGGCCAAGTATAGCTATGCCAGCGACCGCAGTGACAGCGACGAGGCCAAGGTTGTCGCTCAGACCGGCGCCGAGATAATTTGTCATGATAATCGTCGGGAGGCGACCAAGGCCGACGAGAAGCATGAGCTTCGGAATCGGAACTTTCGTCAATCCGGCAATATAACAGACGACGTCATCCGGAAAACCGGGGAGCAGGAAAATCGCAAAAAGGATGAACGAGGCACTTTTGGCTTCGAGAATAAAATCAAATTTCGCAATCACGGATTTCTTGAAAATCTTTTCTAACAAGGGGCGACCAAAGCGGCGAGCGAGCTTGAAAACGATCCAGCAACCAATCAGACTACCAATCAGCGTCCATAAGATTCCCCACGGTCCGAAGAGAAATCCACCGACGCTGCCGACGAGCTGCCCAGGAATCGGTGCAGCGACGGTCTGAGCAATCTGGAGCAGAATATCTAATAACGGTGCGAAAATTCCCCACGACTGGACCGAGGCGACGAGCTGGTCGCGGTTCATCAGAAGCGAAGTGAGCGGGCCTTCGAGCGCAATGTCAAAGATAAGATAGATAACCAGAGCGGCAATCGCAATCGCAACCACGGTGACTTTGAGTTTTGTCTGGCGCGAAATGCGTTTCTTAACTAGCGATTCATCATTACTTCGCGTATTCAACGGCGCGGGTCTCCCGAATCACGTTGACTTTAATTACGCCGGGATAAGACATAGTGGCTTCGATCTTGTTCGCAATATCGCGAGCGAGCTTCAGGGCGCTCAGATCGTCGATTTGCTTCGGTTCGACAATTACCCGGATCTCGCGGCCAGCGGAAATCGCATAGGCCTTGTCGATGCCCGGGAAGGATGTTGCGATGTTTTCGAGGTCACGCATACGCTCGGCAAAGTTCTCAGCGGAAATGTTGCGAGCGCCAGGGCGAGCAGCACTGAGCGAATCGACAATTTTCACGATGATTGCTTCTGGAGTCGTAGGCTCGATGTCGTCGTGGTGAGCAGCCATGGCGTGAACAACTTCATCCGGCATGCCGTATTTCTTCGCGAGTTCTGCACCAATCTCAGCATGCTTCCCTTCGATTTTATGTGTTACAGCCTTGCCAATGTCATGAAGCAAAGTTGCGGTCTTCGTCACGCGCTTATTAGCGCCAATCTCTTCGGCAATCATGCCGGCAATATGAGCCATCTCAACAGAGTGGAGCAAAACATTCTGACCGTAGCTAGTACGGAATTTCAGTTCGCCGAGTAGATGAATCAACTCGCGCGGAATACCGACAACGCCGACCTCGCGAGCGGCATCTTCGCCGGCGCGCATAACTTCTTTTTCAATCTCACGCTCGGCCTTGGCGACAGCGTCTTCAATCGAACTTGGGTTAATGCGGCCATCCTTCATCAAACGTTCAAGAGCATAGCGTGCGACTTGGCGACGAATCGGGTCGAAGCTCGAAAGCACGACCATACCCGGAGTATCGTCAACCATAATGTCGACACCAGTAGCGCGCTGGAGAGCTTGAATATTGCGACCTTCTTTACCGATAATGCGACCCTTCATGTCATCGTCAGGAAGTTTGAGTGCGGTAACCGTGCGGTCGGCAGTGACTTCAGACGACATACGCTCCATTGCAGTCAGTAAAATCGCCTGCGCCGTTTCGTCGACATCGTGTTTAATTTCCTTTTGTTCCTTAGCGACAAGCCCGACAAGATCTTGCTTGATGTCGCGTTCGGTCATTTGCATAAGTTTTTCGCGGGCAGCTTCTTTCGACAAACTAGCGATTTTCTCGAGCTTTTCCTGCTGACGATTGCGGATGTCGCGGACTTCGTTTTTCAGATCATCAAGTTCTTTTTCTTGTTTCGCGAGACGTTCGGTCTTCTGTTCGAGCTGGTCGAGCTTGTTGTCGAGGTTAGTCTCGCGCTCGGTGAGGCGATTCTCGGTGTTTTTCCATTCACGACGACGTTCAGTTTCCTCTTGCTGAGACTTGGCAGCGAGATTGGCAGCGTC